>JBBRVH010000149.1:0-6562 GCA_038246995.1 Sphingomonadales bacterium | reverse complement strand
GCCCTTGATCAGGCCGACATCGGCATCGGCATCATAATAAACGCGCATCGTCTGCTTCTTCCTGTAATTTCTGTCATCCCGGGCTTGAGCCGGGACCCAGTTTACTTCGCACCCTGGAAGAAAAAACTGGGTCCCGGGTCAAGCCCGGGATGAAGGTTGCTTTTGCTCGAAAAATCCTAAACCGCCTCGGCTCCCCGCGCGATCGCCACCACGCCGGTGCGTGCCACCTCAACCAACCCAACCTCGCGCATCAGGGCAATAAACTGGTCAACCTTGCTCGTCGGCCCGGAAACCTCGAACACGAACGACCCCGTCGTCGTATCCACCGGCCGCGCCCGGAAAATATCGGCAATGCGCAGCGCCTCGTCACGCTCGGCGCCCTTGCCGGCCACTTTCACCAGCGCCATCTCGCGCTCCACATGCGGGCCATGATCGGTCAAATCGATAACCCGGTGCACCGGCACGATGCGGTCGAGTTGCGCCATGATCTGGTCGATCACCGGCGGCGGGCCGTTGGTGACGATGGTGATCCGGCTGATCGCATGATCACCCGACACATCGGCGACGGTCAGGCTGTCGATATTGTAACCACGCGCGGAGAACAGCCCGACGATGCGGGCGAGAACGCCGCTCTCGTTATCGACGATGATCGACAACGTGTGCCGTTCGGAGGGGAGGTGTTTCATTTGTCACCTCCCCCCGCCGGGGGGAGGTCGGACTCGGTGCAGCCGAGCCGGGAGAGGGGCCGTGCCCACCCTACCAGCCCCTCTCCCGGGCCGCGCTGCGCGCGTCTCTCGACCTCCCCCCGGCGGGGGGAGGTGATCATGCCGTGCATCATCACACCAGCGCCTTCGCGTCTTCATCGCGTTCACCCTGGGCATCGCGCGCATCGAGGATCATGTCGGTATGCGCCGCCCCCGACGGGATCATCGGGAAGCAATTGGCCAGCTTCGTCACCCGGCAATCGACCATCACAGGGCCATCATGCGCCAGCATCGCCGCGATCCCGGCATCAAGGTCGTCCGGCCCTTCGATGGTGATGCCCTTCCAGCCGTAAGCCTCCGCCAATTTGACGAAATCGGGCAGCGAATCCGAATAACTCTCGCTGTAGCGCCCGCCATGGTTGAGCTCCTGCCACTGGCGGACCATCCCCATATACTGGTTGTTGATGATGAACACCTTCACCGGCAGCCGATACTGCGTCGCGGTGCCAAGCTCCTGGATGTTCATCTGGATGCTGGCTTCGCCGGCGATATCGATGCACAGCGCGCCCGGATGCGCCAGTTGCGCGCCGATGGCGGCGGGCAGGCCATAGCCCATCGTGCCGAGCCCGCCGCTGGTCAGCCATTTGGTCGGCGCGTGGAAACCGAAATGCTGCGCCGCCCACATCTGGTGCTGGCCGACTTCGGTGGAAATGATCGGGTTTTTTTCGCGCGTCATCTCGTACAGCCGCTTGATGGCGTGCTGCGGCAGCAGTTCGGGCCCCTTTTGCTGGAAACCGAAGCTGTCACGCGCCCGCCAGCCGGCGATATCGGCCCACCATTGGTCAAGGTCCGCCGCCTTGTGGCCGCGCGCGCGCCAGATCTTGATCATGTCCTCGAGCACGCCGCCGACATCGCCGATCACCGCCAGGTCGACCCGCACCGTCTTGTTGACCGACGAGCGATCGATATCGACATGGATCTTTTTCGAATGGGGCGAAAAGGCATCGAGGCGCCCGGTCACCCGATCGTCGAAACGCGCGCCGAGGCAGACCATCAGGTCGCAACGGTTCATCGCCATGTTTGCTTCATAGCTGCCGTGCATGCCGAGCATGCCGAGAAACTGGCGATGATCGTCGGGCATGGTGCCCAGACCCATCAGTGTGCTGGTGACGGGTGCACCGGTCAGCTTGGCCAGATCGCGCAGCAATTGCGTCGCCACCGGGCCGGAATTGATGATGCCGCCGCCGGTGTACAGGATCGGGCGTTCGGCCGCCGCGATCATCTCCACCGCGGCTTCGATGCTGGCGCGATCGCCCTTTATCTGCGGCTTGTAGGTCTTGTGGCCGATAACGCCGGGTTTTTCATACCGCGCGCGCATGATCTGGACATCCTTGGGGATATCGATGACCACCGGCCCGGGGCGCCCGGAGCGCGCGATGTAGAACGCCTCGTGCAGCACCGGGCCGAGCCGGGCGGTGTCCTTCACCAGATAATTATGCTTCGAACAATGCCGGGTGATGCCGACGGTATCGCATTCCTGAAAGGCATCGGTGCCAATGAGATGCGTCGGCACCTGGCCGGTGAGCACCAGCAACGGCACCGAATCCATCAACGCGTCGGTGATACCCGTCACGGCATTGGTCGCGCCGGGCCCCGAGGTGACGAGCACGACCCCGACCTTGCCCGACGAGCGCGCATAGCCTTCGGCGGCATGGACCGCGGCCTGTTCGTGGCGGACGAGAATGTGGCGGATACGCTGCTGCGCAAAGATGGCGTCGTAAATCGGCAACACGGCGCCGCCGGGATAGCCGAACACCACCTCGACCCCAAGATCGGTCAGGGCCTGCACCACGATTTCTGCACCGGTCAAATCGCCGGTCAATCTTGCGCCCGTATTCGCGCCCATGCTCGCGCCCTTCATGCCATACGTCTGGCAGGGGGATTAGGACACGGAAATTATCAGGTCAACCGGTTTCTACGCAATAATCGTGCGAAATATTGACGAAATTAGCAATAACCTGATTGCAACGGGTCGTGAAGCAGTCGTCAGGGCCAAAGCCGACAATCGGCTACATCACGGTTCCGGGTTCGGCGGGGAGCGCCGCATCACCGGCACCGGCCGCAACGACACAGGCGCCCCACCGGTTGGTGGCGCGCCTGTGCGACGTTCAGCGAAAGCGCGTGCGCTGTCAGGCGACAACCGTCCGGTTGCGGCGACGGGTCGACAGGCCGACCATGCCGAAGCCGACGACCAGCAGCGCCCAGGTGGCGGGCTCGGGGATCGCACCGGTGGGGGTCGGCGGGATGAACACGGTGGCGGCATCGGTCGTCGGGATCGCAAACACGCGGTCGATCACGATGTCCTTCGACGGGTTACCGGCCGAATTGAACACGAAGGACGTGTCGTACTTGCCGCGCGCCGAGATGTTGCCGACGCCCGATACCGAAATCCAGGTCTGGCCAAGCGACTGGCTATTGATGTTGGTCATCGTGACCGGCGTCCCGATGATGGTGGCAGCAAACGTGCTGTTGCCAACATTGGCAAGGCCATTGGCGGTCAGGTAAAAACTGAAGCCAAGGCGATAGTTGCCAACTTCGAGGCGGGTCAACTGGCTGATGGCTTCATTGGTCGAAAAGTCACCCACAAAATAGGCAGCATAGTTGCCGACCGCGTCCGGGCTGGCCGAAACCGCATTGTCAGGTGTGACAGCTTCCCCAAAAGCACTGACCGGATATGAAGCAGTGCTGTTGTAGACGATGACACTGGTCGGCGCATTTCCGGGCACGTTCGTCTTCGTCCAACCGGTGTAAGCGCCGGTACCCGTGGTGCCGGCCGCTTCGAAGCTACCGTTGACGATCAGGTTGACAGCCGCCGCCGGGCTGGCAGCTGCGATGGCGGCGACGAACGCGCCGGCAAGCAGAATGGTCTTCATGCGGAAATTACCCCTTTTATCGTGCGCCGGCACCCCGAATGAGAGACGATTGTTCCACCTCATGTGGCACGACCGCGTCCGGCATCGTTAGTACCTAAGCAAGTATTATGCCAAAAAGGTTAACGATGCTGAATCAACAGCTTGCCAAATAGTTAATTTCTGAGTTGTAAAGCTGACCGACACTTTCGGGCCGATCCGCGCGCCACCAACAAAAAAGCGGCGGCCATGAAGGCCGCCGCTTCGTTGCGTTCGAAGGGTGGGATGTCAGGCGGTAACGACAGCCTTGCGACGGCGCGCAACCACGCCGATCATGCCGAAACCGACGATCATCAGGCCCCAGGTGGCGGGTTCCGGCACGGCAAAGGTCAGCGAGCCGATGCTGTAGGCCTGCGCCTGCTGCGTGAAGCCGTCCGTGCGCGTCGTGAAAACGAACTGCCTGTACTGGGCGCTGGGTGTCGTGAAATTCAGCGTCGTTATGGTTCAGGCGCTCGAAAAGGCTGCAGCGCCGCCGCCGGGCCAGTCCGCCTCACACCGCCGGTGGCGTTTCCCCTGTAATCCGCGCCCAATCGGCCGCCTGGCCGCGCGCCCAGGTTGCCTGGCGCTTCTGATATTGCCGCGTTGCCGCCGCCGCCGCTGCCACGGCATCACCGACCGCCATCGTGCCCGCCGCCACCGCACCGAATTGCGCCACCCCCAGCGCGCGCAGCACCGGGCGATCATCTTGCAGGCCGCGCGCCAGCAACGCCGCCGCTTCGGCCACCGCACCGGCTTCGACCATCTGCCACAGCCGCGCCGCCGCACGTTCGTGCAGCAGCGGGCGCGGCACGTCGACAACGAAGCGCCGCAGATCATGCGCGGCGGCAATGCCGCCCACGCGGTGCCTTTGCCAGTGCAGCAACGATTGCCCGCTCGACCGGATCACCTCCAGCCCGCGCAGCGTGCGCTGCCGGTCACCGGGCAACAGCCGCGCCGCCAGCGCCGGGTCTGCGCTGGCCAGCGCCGCGATCGCATCGGGTGTCGCCAGCGCCCGCACCGCCGCCCGAATATCCGGGTCGATTTCCGGCACCGGCGCGATGCCATCGAGCAGGGTCGCCAGATACATCCCCGTCCCGCCAACCAGGATCGGCACCCGCCCGGCGGCGTGCGCGGCCGCGATCGCCATTTTCGCCATGCCCGCCCAGCTTGCCGCATTGGCAATCACATCGCCATCGAGCACACCATAAAGCCGGTGCGGCACCAGCGCTTCATCCGCAAGCGCTGGCCGGGCGCTGATGATGCGCAGATCGGCATAAAGCTGGCTGGCATCGGCATTGATGATGGCGCCGCCGATACGTAGCGCCAGGTCGACCGCGATTGCCGACTTGCCGCTCGCGGTCGGCCCTGTAATGACCACCAGCATGGAACCGTCCGTCACACAGCGCCTTTTCGTCACCCTGGTTGCGCCCGCCTTGTCGGCTGGCGACGCCGCGCTGGCAAGCGATGTGCTGCGCGGGCTGGGCGGCGAACCCGCCTCGCCCGCGTGGATCGACGCGGGCGAGGCGCTCGATATCACCGTCACCGGCCTGGCCGCCGCCGCAGCGCGCGCCGCGCTGGAGGCGGCGCTGCCGGCGCTCGACATCATCGTCCAGCCCGCCGACCGCCCGCGGCGCAAGGCGCTGCTTATCGCCGACATGGATTCGACGATGATCCAGTGCGAATGCATCGACGAACTCGCCGATTATGCCGGGCTGAAGGCGCAGGTCGCCGCCGTCACCGAAGCGGCGATGCGCGGCGAGCTTGATTTCGAAGCCGCGCTCGATGCCCGGGTGGCGCTGCTGGCCGGCATGGACGCCGCGGTGCTCGACCAGTGCCGGCGCGAACGCGTGCGGTTGATGCCCGGCGCGCAAACACTGGTGCGGACGATGGCGGCAAACGGTGCGCACACGCTGCTCGTATCGGGGGGGTTCACCGCGTTCACGGCGCCGGTGGCGGCCGAAATCGGCTTTGCCGCGCAACACGCCAACACGTTGGAAATCGCCGCTGGCCGGCTGACCGGCAAGGTGTTGCGCCCGATCGTCGATGCCGCCGCCAAGCGCGCCCATCTGCTCGCCGCCGGGGTGCCGCTGCCGGCAACGCTGGCGGTGGGGGACGGCGCCAATGACATCCCGATGCTGGAAGCCGCCGGGCTGGGTATCGCCTATCACGCCAAGCCGAAAGCGGCAGCGGCGGCGGACGCGGCGGTCCGGCATGGCGACCTGACGGTGTTGTTGCGCGCGCAGGGGTACAAGCGCGGCGAATGGGTGGCGTAGAGCACACGCTGTATTCAGGCCGTCACCCCCGCGAAGGCGGGGGCCCATCACCCGAACGGGGAGGCGATGGGCCCCCGCCTTCGCGGGGGTGACGAAAAAGGTTAATCAGGCGCGACCGATCCGCGCGCTTTCTCCGTCACCCAAAACCACCCCGCCAGCACCAGCACCAGCCCGGCCAGCGCCGCCAGTTGCATCCCCGTTGCCTGCGCCCCCACCCACAGCATGATGCCCACCACCACCGGCGCCGCCACGCGCAACCCGGGCAGCGCCAGCACGGCACCGCCCAGCGCCACGCCGCGGCGCCGCAACTGCACCGCCGCCAGCGCCGCACCGATGAACATCAGCACCAGCACCAGCGTCGATACCGTCGCCAGCAACGCGAACGACCCGCCGATCGCCAGCGCCGCCGCCAGCGCCAGATGCACGCCGATCGCCCGCGCCGGCACGGCATGGCGCGCGTCGATCACCCCCAGCGCCGCCGGCAGCCGGCCATCGCGCGCCATGGCAAACACCAGCCGCGGCGTGTTGAGCGCGTCCGACGCTGTCCAGCCGAGCATCGACACCAGCGCGCCGCCAAGCATCAGCACGCGCAAGCCCGGCGACACCCGCCCCAGCGCATCGGCGAGCGGGGTCGCCG
>JBBRVH010000148.1:0-6597 GCA_038246995.1 Sphingomonadales bacterium | reverse complement strand
TCGAGCGTTTCGGTGCCCAGCCGGGCGGTGACGCGCTCACCAAGGCCGGCGGCGCGGGCGAGCCAGAGCGTGCGGATGGCTTCGAAGCCTTCGTCTTCCCACAGCCGGCGATAATGCACGAACGCCGGCATCAACCGCGCCAGCATGTCCATCGGGGTCGGCACGGCCAGGCCGGCAGCGGCAAGCGACGTGGCCGGGCGTTCGGTATCGCCGGGGTGCTGCGCCAGATTGGCGCCAAAGCCGATGACCAGCGCATTGCCGGCGCGTTCAAGCAAGATCCCCGAAACCTTCACCCCATCCAGAAGCACATCATTCGGCCATTTCAGGAAAAAGCGCGGTGCAGGGCTCTCAGGCCCCTGCCTTGTTGTTTCTTCCAAAGCCTTCAGCAACGCCAAAGCCGCCACGAACGAAAGCTGCTGGACCGCCCCTTTGGCGCGGACCATCACCGACGCCATCAAATTCCCCGCGCCATCGCCCCAGGCGCGACCGCGGCGACCGCGCCCGGCGGTCTGGCGATCGGTGATCACCCAATGGTCGTCGGCAAGGCCAACGGCGCGTTCGAGCAGCCAGTCATTGGTCGAACCCACTTCGCCGAGGTGGGTAAAGGCCGGCGCGGTCAACCCGAAACCGTGAACAAGGCTGCCGCGGCGCGGCCGGTGGCAGCAACAAGCGGTGTGATGGCAAGCATGCCGAGCGGCGAGCAGAACAATGCCGCCACAGCGATCATCGCACCGTTGGTGACACTGCCGGTGCTGGTGGCGGGCACGCCGGGTTCATCGAAGAACATCACCTTGATCAGGCGCAGATAGTAAAAGGCGGCGACCACCGAGGCGACAAAGCCGATGATAGCGAGCGGGATCAACCCGGCGGCAACCGCTGCCTGAAACACGGCGAATTTCGGCCAGAAGCCGAGCAGCGGCGGAATGCCGGCCAGGCTGAGCATGAAGATCAGCAGTCCCCACGCCAGTGCCGGGCTGGTTTTCGACAGGCCGGCAAGATCGGCGATCGCTTCGACGGGTTCACCATCGGGGCGGCGCAATTGCAGGATGACGAGGAAGCTGCCGAGCGTCATCGCCAGATAGACGGCGGTGTAGAACAGCAGCGCGCCGATGCCCTGTTCGGTCGCTGCCGCCAGCCCGACCAGCGCAAAACCGACATTGGCGATCGACGAATAGGCGAGCAGCCGCTTGATATTGGTCTGTCCGACGGCACCGACCGCGCCGAGGATCATCGAGGCGACCGAGAGAAAAAAGACGATCTGTTGCCAATCCACCGCCATCGGGCCGAAGCCGCCGACAAGGACACGCACCAGCAAGCCGAGCGCAGCAGCCTTGGGCGCGGCCGAGAAGAAAGCGGCAACGGGTGTCGGCGCGCCTTCGTAGACATCGGGGGTCCACATGTGAAAGGGCACCGCCGAAATCTTGAACGCGAGGCCCGACATGATGAAGACCAGCCCTAACAGCACGCCGAGCGAGCGTTCGCCCTGCGCGCCGAGCACGGCATGGATATCGCCGAAACCGGTGGTGCCGGCAAAGCCATAGACCAGGGTGATCCCATAGAGCAGGATGCCCGAGGCGAGCGCGCCGAGAACGAAATATTTGAGCCCGGCTTCGGAGGATTTCGATTCGCCGCGATGAAAGGCCGCGAGCACATAGGCCGCGAGCGATTGCAGCTCGAGCCCGACATAAAGCGACAGCAAGTCGTTCGCCGATACCATCATGCACATGCCGAGCGTCGCCAGCATCAACAGCACCGGATATTCGAAACGCCCGGTTTTCGCCGTCGCCAGATAGGGCAAGGCCATCAGCATCGATGCCGCCGACGCTGACAGGATCAGCACCTTGAGGAACGCCGAAAAGCCATCGGCGACATACAGGCCGTCGAACGCGAACTGCACGCCGGCCGGGTCGTCGAGCAGGGTCAAGCCGGCGATGGCGACAATGGTAACCGCGACCCAGGTCAGCACCTTCAGCACCTTGTCGCCGCCGCCGAAGCTGCCGAGCATCAGGGTGAACAGCGCACCGGCGGTCAGCACGGCTTCGGGGCCGGCGATGGCAATCGAAGCGAAGGTCGGGTTCATGGGTGCGTCCCTTCGGCGGCGGCGGGCGCCGCGGTACCGGGCACAAAGGTCATGTCGGTCGGCACGGTTGCCAGCGCGCGGCCATCAAGCCGGGCGACGATGGCGGCAACCCCGGGCTTCATCGGATCCTGAAAGCTTTTGGGGTAGATGCCCATCCACAGCACGGCGAGTGCGATCGGCAGCAGGATGGCGACTTCACGGCTGCTGAGATCGGCCATGGCACGGGTGTCGTCCCCCGCCGCGGTGCCGAAAACAACGCGGCGATAAAGCCAGAGCATATAGGCGGCGCCGAGGATGATGCCGCTGGTCATCACGAAGGTCGCCCAGCTGCTGGTCTGGTAAAGCCCGAGCAGCACGAGGAATTCGGCGACAAAGCCCGAGGTCGCGGGCAGGCCGACCGAGGCCATGGTGAAGAACATCAGCAACAGTGCATAGCGCGGCATGTTGTTCGCCAGCCCGCCATAACGCGCGATCTCGCGCGTGTGGAGGCGATCGTAGATGACGCCAACGCACAGGAACAAGGCGCCCGAGACGAGGCCATGGCTGAGCATCATCACCAGCGCGCCTTCGATACCTTGCGTATTGAGCGCGAACAGACCGGCGGTAACGAACGCCATGTGCGCGACCGACGAATAGGCGATCAGCTTCTTCATGTCGTTCTGCACCAGCGCGACGAGCGAGGTGTAGACAACCGCGACCATCGACAGGCCGAACACCAGCCAGATCAATTGCGCCGAGGCATCGGGGAACATCGGCAGCGAAAAGCGCACAAAGCCGTAGCCGCCTAGCTTGAGCAACACCCCGGCAAGGATGACCGAGCCCGCGGTCGGTGCTTCGACGTGCGCATCGGGCAGCCAGGTGTGGACCGGCCACATCGGCATCTTGACCGCAAACGAGGCAAAAAAGGCGAGGAACAGCCAGAATTGCGCGCGCGGGTCGAAATCATGCGCCGAAAGTACACCGATATCGGTGCTGCCGGCCTCGCCGACCATATACAGCATGCCGACGAGCATCAGCACCGAGCCGAGCAGCGTGTAGAGGAAGAATTTGTAGCTGGCATAGATGCGCCGCGCCCCGCCCCAGATGCCGATGATCAGGAACATCGGGATCAGGCCGGCTTCGAAGAACAGATAGAACAGGAAGATATCACGCGCCGCAAAGGTGCCGATCATCAGCGCTTCCATGACCAGGAAGGCCGCCATATATTCGGGCACGCGCTTCGTGACGCTTTCCCAACTGGCAAGGATGCACAGCGGCATGAGGAAGACGCTGAGCAGGATCAGCATCAGCGCGATGCCATCGATGCCGAGGCTCCAATCGAGATAGGGGGCGAACAGCGGCAGTTTCTCGGTGAACTGGAACGCCGGGCCGGCAGTGTCGAAGCCGGCCCAGAGCAGCAGCCCGAGCGCGAATTCGACCAGCGTCACCGCCAGCGCGATGACGCGCGCGCGCCCCGCATCGGCCGGCAGCACCGCCAGCAGCAGCGCCGCCGCGACCGGCAGCAGGATCATCAACGACAGGATCGGCATCAGCGGGCAGCCAGTGACAGGCCAGGCAGGAACCAGGCGGCCGCCGCAGCGAGCCCGATCAACATGACCAGCGCATAGGAATAGACAAAGCCCGACTGGAAACGCCCGGCCGCACGGGCGCCGCTGGCGACGGCCGCCGCAGCACCGTCGGGGCCGAAGCGATCGATCGTCTGCTGGTCACCACGGACCCACAGGAAGCGGCCAATGGCGAACGCCGGCGCCACGAAGATGGCGTCGTAAAGCTCGTCGAAATACCATTTATGGGTGAGGAAGCGGTACAGCGCCGGCACCGCGCCTGCGACCTTGCCCGGCAGATCGGGTGATTTGAGATAGGCGAACCACGCCGCGGCGAGCCCTGCGAAGAACGCCACCGAAGGCGTCCACACCACCCAGGCCGGAACGTCGTGCATGGCGTGCATCAGATGCTCGCGAAAAGCGAGGCTGCCGCGCCAGAAGCCGGCACCTTCTTCGGCGCCGACAAACTGTTCGTGCCAGACCCAGCCCGCGCCAAGCGCCCCGGCGCCGAGCACGAACAGCGGGATCAGCATCGACCACGGGCTTTCATGCGGGTGGTAACCGCCATCGCCCGTCGCCGGGGCGTGGTGATGGTCATCATGGCCATGATCGCCGGGGCCATGGGCATCATGCAGCGCGTGCTGGATATGCTCCGACGCGGCCCAGCGCGGAGCGCCGTAAAAGGTCAGGAACACCAGCCGCCACGAATAGAAACTGGTCAACAAGGCAACCAGCGCGCCGACGAAGAACGCGAACTGGCCGTGCGTCGTGCCGCTGGCGAAAGCAGCTTCGAGGATCGCATCCTTGGAATAATAGCCCGCGGTGAAGAAAAAGCCGGTCAGCGCCAGCGTGCCGACGGTCATCAGCGCAAAGGTGACCGGGATGTGCTTCCTGAGGCCGCCATAAAACCGCATGTCCTGTTCATGGTGCATGGCATGGATGACCGAGCCGGCGCCAAGGAACAGCAGCGCCTTGAAAAAGGCGTGAGTAAACAGGTGGAACATCGCCGCGCCATAGGCGCCGGACCCCGCCGCAAAGAACATGTAACCGAGCTGCGAACAGGTCGAATAGGCGATGACGCGCTTGATATCGGTCTGCACCAGCGCCACCGATGCGGCGAACAGCGCGGTCGCAGCACCGACATAGGTGACGACCGTTTGCGCTGTGAGGCTCGCTTCGAACATCGGCGACAGGCGGCAGACCATGAACACGCCGGCGGTGACCATGGTGGCGGCGTGGATCAGCGCCGAAACCGGCGTCGGGCCTTCCATCGCATCGGGCAGCCAGGTGTGCAGGCCCAATTGCGCCGATTTGCCCATCGCGCCGACGAACAGCAGCAGGCAGATCGTGGTCATCACGTCGAAGCGCGCGCCAAGAAACGAGAAGGTCGCGCCCGCTTGGGTCCCGACGCCGGCGAGAATGGCATCGAGCGAGACGGTGCCGAACACCATGTAGGTCGCGAAAATGCCGAGCGAAAAGCCGAAATCTCCGACGCGGTTGACGACGAAGGCCTTGATCGCGGCGGCATTGGCGCTCGGCTTGGTGTACCAGAAACCGATCAGCAGATAGGAAGCCAGCCCCACGCCTTCCCAGCCCATGAACATCTGGACAAGGTTGTCAGCCGTCACCAGCATCAGCATGGCAAAGGTGAACAGCGACAGATAGGCGAAGAACCGCGATTGCGACGGATCTTCCTCCATATAGCCCCAGCTATAGAGGTGAACGAGCGCCGACACGCTGGTGACGACAACGAGCATCACCGCCGTAAGCGTATCGACCTTCAAGGCCCATTGGACCGACAGGTCGCCCGACTGGATCCAGTCGAGCACCGGCACGGTGTAGCCCGCGGCACCCGACAACCAGAACTGGCTGAACACCACCCACGACAGCCCGGCCGAGACGAACAGCCCGCCGGTGGTGACGATCTTGGCGGCCTTGTGGCCGATGACACGCCCGCCCAGCCCGGCGACAAGCGCCATCAACAGCGGCAGGAAAACGAGGAGCTGGATCACCTGGGGGTCAGCCCTTCATCATGTCGGTATCGTCAACCGCGATCGTGCCGCGGTTGCGGAAATAGATGACCAGGATGGCGAGCCCGATCGCAGCCTCGCCGGCGGCGACGGTCAGCACGAACATTGCGAAAACCTGGCCGTGAATGTCGTGGAGATAGGCCGAAAACGCAACGAGATTGATGTTCACCGCGAGCAGCAACAGCTCGATCGACATCAGGATGATGATGACATTCTTCCTGTTGATGAAGATGCCGAGCACCCCCAGCACGAACAGTGCCGCAGAAACCGTCAAGTAATGCGTCAGCCCGATCACAGATCGACCCCTTCGCCGATGCCCGGCTGTGTTTTGTAAACGGCATTGGCGGGCGTGCGCGCCACCTGGGCGGCGATGCTCTGGCGCTTGGTGCCGACGCGCTGGCGATGCGTCAGCACGATGGCGCCGATCATCGACACCAGCAGCACCAGCCCGGATGCCTGGAAGACGTAAAGATAGCGGGTGTAGAGCACCGAGCCGAGCCATTGCGTGTTCGTCATGCCCTCGGGCGGGGCCCCGAGTGCTTCGAAGATCACGACACCGTTGCCCGGAACCCAGTCGATCACCGCGAACAGCACTTCACCCAGAATGACCCCGGCGACAGCCAGGCCGAACGGCAGATATTTGGCAAAGCCCGATTTCAGTGCGGCAAAATCGATATCGAGCATCATCACGACGAACAGGAACAGCACCGCGACCGCGCCGACATAGACGATGACCAGCAGCATCGCGAGAAACTCGGCGCCAAGCAGGATGAACAGCCCGGCGGCGTTGAAGAAGCAGACGATCAGCCACAGCACCGAATGCACCGGATTTTTCGACACGATCACCATCACCGCCGCAGTGAGCAGCACCGTGGCGAACAGATAGAAGGAGAAAACGGGAGCGGTCACGAAGAAATCCTATCGTCATCCCCGCGAAGGCGGG
>JBBRVH010000147.1:0-6605 GCA_038246995.1 Sphingomonadales bacterium | reverse complement strand
GTTCAGCGCTTCGATGGTCTCACCATCGACGGCACGGCGCGCGACCAGGCCGCCGCGCAGCGTCGCGACGTCATAGACATGCAGCGGCCGCCCGGAATCGAAGCTGATATAGTTGGTAATGTCGACCAGCGCCGAGATCGGCCGCAGCCCGATGGCGCGCAGCCGGCGCTGCATCCAGTCGGGCGAGGCACCATTCTTCACGCCGCGTACAACCCGGCCATGGAAGGCAGGACAGCCCTCGGGATCGTGCGTGGCGATAGCCACCGGGCACGGATAGCCGCCGGGAATTGCAGGGATTTCGCGCGGTTTCAGCGTGCCGATCCCCAGCGCTGCCAGATCGCGGGCGATGCCGTGCACCCCCATGCAATCCTGGCGGTTCGGCGTGATCGCGACTTCGATGACCGGATCGGAAAGCCCGGCCCAATCGATATAGCGCGCGCCGACTGGCGCATCGGCGGGAAGATCGATGATGCCATCATGTTCTTCGGAAAGCTGAAGCTCGCGCATCGAACACATCATGCCGCGCGATTCGACGCCGCGGATGGCAGCAACCTTCAGGGTGATGCCGCTGCCCGGGACATGGGTTCCCGGGGCGCCGAAGACACCCTTCATCCCGGCGCGCGCATTGGGGGCACCGCAGACGACCTGCAGTGCTTCGCCGCCGGTCGAAACCGTCAGCACCTGCAATTTGTCGGCCTGGGGGTGGCGCGTCGCGGTCAGCACTTCGGCGATGACGAAGGGCGCCAATGCTGCGGCCGGATCGGTGACGCCTTCGACTTCGAGGCCGATGCGGTTGAGCGCGCCGGTGACCTCGTCGAGCGACGCGGTGGTTTCGAGATGGTCCTTGAGCCAGCCGAGGGTGAACTTCATGCCCCCACTCCCGCCGACAGGGTGGGCACGTCGAGCGCCGAAAAGCCGTGGTGTTTCAGCCAGCGCAGATCGGCATCGAAGAAGGCGCGCAAGTCGTTCATGCCGTATTTCAGCATGGCGAGGCGATCGACGCCGGTGCCGAAGGCGAAGCCCTGCCATTCCGCCGGGTCGAGCCCACACGCTTCGATGACGCTGGGGTGGACCATGCCGGAACCGAGGATTTCCATCCAGCTTTCGCTGCCGCCGATGCTCAGCTTGCCGCCGGCCCAGGAACAGCCGACATCGACTTCGACCGACGGCTCGGTGAAGGGGAAATAGCTCGGCCGCAGCCGCAGCGTCACGTCATCGACTTCGAAGAACGCCTTGACGAACGTTTCGAGCGTCCATTTCAGATGCGCCAGCGTGATGCCGCGATCGATCACCAGCCCCTCGATCTGGTGGAACATCGGCGTGTGGGTGGCATCGGAATCGCTGCGATAGACGCGCCCCGGCGCGATGATGCGGATGGGCGGCGCCTGGCTCATCATCGTGCGCACCTGCACTGGCGAAGTATGGGTGCGCAGCACCAATTTGCCCTCGGGCGGGGTCTGCGCGATGTAGAATGTGTCGTGCATCGCCCGCGCCGGATGGCTTTCGGGGATGTTGAGCGCGGTGAAATTGTGCCAATCGGTCTCGATTTCCGGCCCCGAAGCGACGGCAAAGCCCAGATCGGCGAAGATTTCGGCGAGTTCGTCCATGACCTGGCTGATCGGATGGATGGTTCCGGGCGCCGGCAGCGCCACCGGCAGCGTCATGTCGAGGCGTTCGGCGGCCAACCGGGCGTTCACCGCGGCGGTTTCGAGAGCAGCCTTGCGCGTTGCCAAAGCGGCGGTGACCGCCTCGCGCAGCCCATTGAAGCGCGGCCCGGCCTCGCCGCGGGCTTCGGGATCCATCCCGCCGAGCGTTTTCAAGAGCGCAGTGACGCTGCCGGCCTTGCCCATGGCGGCCACACGCACAGCTTCGAGGCCTTCCGGGCTGTCGGCAGCAGCGATTTCACCCAGGATTTGCACCTGCAAGGCTTGCGTTTCGATCATGCAGCGCTGGTTAGCGGCGCCGTGGCCAAAACGAAAGCGTTCGTGGCGGGGTCAACGGCACACGTCGACGCTTACCATCCGGTCAGCAGCGTATCGAGCGCATCGATTACCACGCGATCCTGGTCCTGCAGCGACATCAGTTTCTCGCGGAGATCTTGCACGGGCACCGCGGCAGCGAATTGCGTGACCATCACCCACTCGGCGCCGTCAACCATGAAGACAGGGTTGAGCCGCCGCGCGGGGACAGGCGCTTCCGCCAGCGGCAAGAGCGGCACGACCAGCCGTGTCGCGAGATTGCGGAGCAGGTCGGATTGGCATTCGAGCAGAAGCAGGCCGGCTTCCCGGCCTTGCCAGACATCGAATCGCGCCATCAGAATTGGCGATAGCGCGCCAACGGCAGCCCCTTGGCTTCGACATAGGCATTCGAGGAGTCGATCGCGGCGCGATTCTCTTCCTGCCACTGCCGATCGCGTGCCTCGGCAACGTTGCGCCGGAGACCCTGCTCACACGCCAGCGAAACATTGAGGCCAAGCGATCGTGCCTCGGCAACCAGTCCCGCATCGAGCGAAACGTTGGTCGGCCGCTTCGGCACTGTTTCCGCGGACGCGATCGCGGCCATAACGTCGTTCCTGCACATTGGAGATGCGCATGGAATATACGTCGCAATAAATCGATACAACGAAAAAGGGCACGGTTCCTGCCCGGAACCGCGCCCTTTCGTGCACCGAAGTGCGGGTTTACGCCGCCAGCGCCGGCTTGGCGTCGAGCGCGGCCTGGACCTGGGCGACAAGCGCGCGGAACGAATCCGGCTCGTGCATGGCGATATCGGCCATCACCTTGCGGTCGAGTTCGATCCCGGCCAACTTTACGCCGTGCATGAAGACGCCATAGGTCAGGCCTTCTTCACGCACTGCGGCGTTGATGCGCTGGATCCACAGGGCGCGAAAATTGCGCTTGTTCACCTTGCGGTCGCGATAGGCGTACTGGCCGGCCTTTTCGACCGCCTGCCGCGCGATGCGGATGGTGTTCTTGCGGCGACCATAATAGCCCTTGGCCTGGTCTAGGATCCGCTTGTGACGGGCGTGGGTAGTGGTACCCCGTTTGACGCGTGCCATTTCGGGGGCTCCTTACTTCAGGCCGTACGGGGCCCAGAGCTTGATCGTCGGCGTATCGGACGCCGCAAGCACCGTGGTCCCGCGATTCTGGCGGATATATTTGGCATTGTGGCTGATCAGGCGGTGGCGCTTGCCAGCGACACCATGCTTGACCTTGCCGGAAGCGGTGATCTTGAAGCGCTTCTTCACACCGCTCTTCGTTTTGAGCTTGGGCATTTCCGTCTCCTTGTGGACGCATAGAGATCGCCATGGCAGCCCATTCAGCCAGGCGATCCGGTCATGCGAGGCCGTGGCCCATACCGGCCGGGGCGTGGCGATGCAAGGTTGAATGGCGGCAGCGTGCCGGACGATACGGGAACGAACCGGTTGCAGAGGGGTTTTGAAGCCATGGATCTGTCGCCCGCCAGCCAGCCGGGGGTGCCGGCAACCCGCCGCCAGCGCCTGTGGCGCCGTCTCGGCATCGGCGTTGCTGCCCTGCTCGCGCTGCTGATCGCGCTCTTTTGGTATCAATATCTGACAAGAGGCGCCTTCTGGCGCGGCACTTTCGAGCGGATGGCCTCGGAACGTGCCGGGCGGCAGGTGGCAGTCGCCGGCGATTTCCAGCTCTATTTCGCGCCCGACCTGCGGTTTCGCGCCGAGGGCCTGAGTGTTGCCAATCCGGACTGGGCCAGCGCCGACCACCTGTTCAGCGCTCGCCGCATCGAACTCGACATGCCTTTGTGGCAGCTGATCTTCGGCCCACGAACCGTTTCGGCGCTGGTCGTCGATGGCGGCCGGGTCGGGCTGCAGCGCGATGTCGCCGGCCGCAATACCTGGACCTTCGCCGGTGATTCGAACCTCGAATTGCCGATCATCGATCGCGCTGCGATCACCGACACCCGCCTGCAATTTCTCGACGCGGCGAAAAAGGCCCGCATCGACCTGGTGTTCGGCGATGTCGCCGGACGCGCGCCTGCCAGCGGTCGCGGCGCCATGGACGGCGCGCTCACCTTCCGCGGCTACGGCAGCCTGATGGGAACGCCTTTCACTCTCGATGGCGCACTGACGACGCCGAACCAGGCGCCAGCCGGCGGCCGGGTCGGCCTGAAGCTTGCCGTGCGTGCCGTCGACACCCGCATCACCGTCGCCGGGACCCTGCCCGGTGCGACGCGCATGGACGGCGGCGATCTTGCCGTGACCGTCGCCGGCCGCAACCTGCAGGCGCCGGGGCGGCTGTTCGATATCGCGCTGCCGGCGACGCGGCCGTACCGGCTCGCCAGCCGGATGACGCGCAGCGGCGGCGCCTATCGCTTCACCGGCCTGACCGGCCGCATCGGCGATTCGGATATCGCCGGCCGGCTGACGGTGGTTCCGGCGACCGCCACGACGCGCCTGCGCATCGACGGCAGCCTGGCCAGCCAGCGGCTGGCAGCGCTCGATATCGGCCCGCTGCTCGGTTACGATCCGGCGGCGCTCCACAAACGCGGCGGCAAGGCGATCGTCCATCAGGTAGCGGGCACGCCGCGGGTGCTTCCCGATGCGCCGCTGGCGGTCGAACAGCTGGGCAATTTCGATGCGAGGATCGACTATCGCGCCGATCGCATCGCCACCGGCACCGTCGAACTGACCGGGCTGCAGCTGGGGTTGACGCTCGATTCCGGGCTGTTGCGGCTCGATCCGCTGGCGCTCGATGTCGCCGGCGGACGGCTGTCGGGCGAAATCGGCATCGACGCACGCGGCCGCGAAGTGCTGACCGATTACGATCTGCGCCTCGCCCAGGTACCTCTGAAGCGCCTGCTGACCTCGTTCAACCTCGAAGATGCCGGCGCCACCGCCAGCGTTCGCGGGCGCATCCGGCTGAAGGGCCGCGGCAACACGGTGGCGAAGTCGCTGGCCACATCGGACGGGCGCATCGCGCTGGTTTTCCCCAAGGGCACGCTGTGGATTCGCAATATTCAACTCGCCAAGCTCGATGTGCAGAACTTCGTCACGGCGTTCCTCGGCAAGCGGCTGAAAAAGCCGGCGGAACTGCGCTGCGGCGTGCTCGCCTTCAGCGTTCGCGACGGGCGGGCGGTTGCCGACCCGATCGTTTTCGACACGACGCGAGCCACCTATCGCGGTGCCGGCGGCTTTCGTTTCGACAATGAATCGCTGGCGCTGTCGATCGAGGGCAAGTCCAAGGAATTCAGCCTGTTTTCCGGCCAGTCGCCGGTCGGCATCGACGGCTATTTCGCCGAGCCGGGGATCAATATCGTCTCGGGCGAACTGATCGGCCGGGCCGCGGCAGCGATCGGGCTGGGCGTCGTCGCCAGCCCGTTTGCGGCCGTACTGGCGTTCGTCGATTTTGCCGGCGCCAAGGATGCCGATTGCGCGCCGCTGCTGGCGGGCAGCCGCGACACGCCGGCGTCACGCGCCGCGAACGCCAAGCCGAAGGCGTAGGCATTGCTTCCCCTTCCGCACGCGGGAGGGGAGAAGTCTACGCCCCGATCTTCTTCGCCTGGTCCCACGCCAGGTCGGCGAGCGCTTCGAAGCCTTCCGCCGATTTCCTGGCATGCGCGCTCGCCGCCGTGCCGCGGGCGACGCGGCCCTTGATGCCGTGGATGATCGCCGCCAGCCGGAACATGTTGTAGGCGACATAGAAATCGAGGTTGGCGATGCCGTCGCGGCCCGTCCGCGCGCAATAGGCGGCGACATATTCATCCTCGCTCGGCAGGCCCATTTCGGCAAGGTCGTTGCCGACCAGCCCCGTCGTCGTCGACGGCGGCATCCGGTACATCATCAGATGGTAGGAAAAATCGGCGAGCGGGTGGCCGAGCGTCGACAATTCCCAGTCGAGCACCGCCACCACTTTCGGCTCGACGGCATGAAAGATCATGTTGTCGCAACGGTAATCGCCGTGGACAACACTGACTTCGTCGCCCGCCGGGATATTGCCGGGCAGCCATTCGACGATGCGGTCCATCGCTTCGTAGCGGCCGGCGTCGGCATCCTCCAGATATTGCTTGGACCAGCGGCCGATCTGGCGCGCGAAATAATTGCCCGGCTTGCCGAAATCGCTGAGCCCGGCCTTGCCGACATCGATCATGTGAAGTTCGGCGATGGTTGCGTTCATCGCGTCGAAATAGGCGCGGCGTTCGGCCACCGGCACCATCGGGAACGTCGTATCCCAGATCACCCGGCCTTCGACGCAATCCATGATGTAGAACCAGGTGCCGATGACGTCGTTATCCTGGCACAGCCCGAAAGTGCGCGGCGCCGGGAACCCCTGGGCGTGCAGCGCGGTGATGACTCGATATTCGCGATCGACGGCATGGGCGGACGGCAGCAGCGTGCCCGGCGGCTTGCGGCGCAGCACGTAATTCTGCCCGGGCGTCGTCAGCTTGTAGGTCGGGTTCGACTGGCCGCCCTTGAACTGGGCGATGGTCAGCGGGCCGGCATAGCCTTCGACATTCGCCGTCATCCATTCGTGCAGACGGCCGGCGTCGATTTCCTGGCCGGCCCGGATCTCGCCGGTGCCGGAAAATTGTTGCTGGCGTTCGGTCATCTGCACGGCGAGGTCCTTGGCGAG
>JBBRVH010000146.1:0-6634 GCA_038246995.1 Sphingomonadales bacterium | reverse complement strand
CCGTGCCGATCGCCCCCGCACGCGCGCCGCCCGGTGCCCCTGGCTACGAGTTCGACTTCGGCAGCTGAAGTTCCACGCCTTGCCCCCCCTGCCACGGTGCCGACTGCGACGCTGCGCCGTGCGCTGGTTGGGAGGCTCGAGAAGTGTCAGCTCGCTCACACTCCTTCCAAGCCTTCGGCCCAGCCGGTTCGGTTTTGGCCACGCCCAGGCGGCGTTCGCCGCACCGAAACCCGCATCGATTAGCCTATCCTCGTGGCGGACTCGGCCCCAGGCCATGCTTGGCGAGGAGCCGTCATGGCGGAGCCATGCTTCGCATGGGGCGCCGGCTTCGAGGGTGTTGGGCCGGCGGTAGATCGCCTCAATCGCCATCTTCTTCATCAGCGTCGACACATGCAGGCGGCCGACTTTGACGCCCTCGGCGGCAAGCAGGTCGCGCAACATTCGGCTGCCCGCAAACGGGAAATCCATGTGCAGTTCAGCAGTCCCGCCCAATCACGATTCTGGGCCGAGCGCCCCGGACGAAAAATCGTTCACCAGCGTCAACTCGCCGATCTTGGCGTGGAACGTCTTCACGTCGATCGCAGGCTCAGCCGTCAGTTCTCGGCAGTGGATGATGGCGAACCTGGCTGCGGCCGGCGATATGTCGTCCAGTCGCCCGTGCCGGGTGGGGGTGGTGGGCCGGCCGGCGTTTCGACGTTGCCGGACGGATCGGTGCGCCGGCGGTGGAGATAGACCTTGGCGATCATGTTGGCCGAAATCGGTGCGGTAATGAACAGAAACAGCGAAATCAGCAGTTCGTGCGCACTCCTGATGCCCTGATTGGCCTGAAAGAACAACACCGATGCCACCAGCATGCCGCCGAGCCCCAGTGTCGTCGCCTTGGTTGGGCCGTGCAGCCGCTCCATCAGGGTGGGCAGGTGTACCAGTGCCCAACTGCCGATCAGGGCGAAGGCAGCGCCGAGGACGATCAGCGCACTGATGACGACATCGGCAAGGTTGGTTTCGGCAATCATTCGACGATGTCCCCGCGAAGGATGAACTTGCAATAGGCGACAGTACCGACGAAGCCGACCATCGCCAGCAGCAGGGCGACGTCGAAATAGGTATCGTCAACGGTTTCGATTCCGATAAGTACGATGATAGCGATGGTATTGATGACCATCGTGTCGAGTGCAACGATCCGGTCGCTGATCGTCGGCCCCTTCAGCAGTCGCCACAGATTGAGCGCCAGTGCGAAGGCAAGGCAGGCGAAGCCGATGGCTACGGCATAGTTGATCACGCGAACACCTTTCGGAGGCGCGTTTCGTAGCGCGATTTGATGCGGGCAACCTCGGCGGCGGGATCGGCGGTATCGAGCGCGTGGACCAGCAGGTAGCGCCCGCAGGCCGACACGTCCGACGAGACCGTTCCGGGGGTGAGGCTTATCGTTCCGGCCAGCACGGTGATCGCTTCGGGGGTGTCGAGCGCCAGCGGGACGACGAGCCAAGCGGGGCGGAGATCGCGGTTGCGACGGAACAGGATGATAGCTGCGACTTCGAAATTGGCGACGACGATGTCCCAGAGCACCAAAAGGCCATAGGCAAGGCCAGCGCCGAAGTTGACCGAAGGCCGGCCTGGCCAGAACGGCGCCGTAAAAATCGGCAGCAAGATCCCCACGACAACGCCAACCAGCAGGTTGCCGAACGAGAGGCTGTTCGCCATCAGCAGCCAGACGATGACAAGCAGGACCGCCAGGCCGGGATGGGGGACAAGGCGGCGCATGTTAGGGCCTTACCAGCACGGCGCGCGCGGTGATGGCGGGATCGAGCAGCTGGACTGCCGCTGCATGGGTGTAGGCGGTGACCGGCCCAGCGGCTGCCGACAAGCTGGCGAGCAGCGCCAGCGCGGCGACCGGCGCGATCAGATCGGCGCGCATGCTTGCGGCCGGTTGCGCCGTGCCGGCGTCATCGGTGGTTTTCCAGAAGATGGCGCTGCCGGTGCGGGCAAAGCCGATCACGCCGATGAGCGTCGTCGCGAGAATGGTTACCCACAGCCAGCCCCAATGCGGCGTGCCGAAGAGTGCCTTGAGGATGAGCAGCTTGCCGATGAACCCCGACAGCGGCGGCAGTCCGGTTGCGGCAATCGCAGCCGCCATGAACAGCAACCCCAATGTCTGGCGCTGGGCAAACACCGGGGCTGGGCTGGCGTTTTCGGCAGAGCCCGATCGCCGGCGCGCGACGGCATCGGCAACGAGGAACAACGACGCCCCCGTGAGGGTCGAATGCACGAGATAGTAAAGCGCGGCGCCGAGCGTTTCGACCTGCCAGCTTGCCACCGCGATGAGCAGCGTACCGGTCGAGCCGACCACCGCATATGCGGCCTGTTCGGAAAGGCTGCGCGCAACGAACACGCCAGCAAAGCCGATGATCGCCGTCGCGATCGCTGCCGGCAGCAGATAGGGCGCCGGCACGAAAGCTGCGGCACCGGCATTTTCGCCAAAGACCTGCGGTACCACCCGGATGATCGAATACACACCGACCTTGGTCATCAGCGCAAAGAGTGCCGCCACCGCCGGCGTCGCGACGGCATAGGTGCGCGGCAGCCACAGGTGCAGCGGCGCCACCGCTGCCTTCAAGACAAAGACGCTGACGAGCAGCAGCGCCGCGGCGCGCAACAGGCCCTGATCATCGGGGCCGATGGCGGCGACGCGCTGCCCCATGTCCGCCATGTTTAGCGTGCCGGTAAGCGCGTAGAGAAGGCCGAGCGCGACGAGGAACAGCGACGATCCAACGATGTTGACGATCACATACTGAACACCCGCTTTCAGCCGGGCGCGCCCTTGGCCGTGCAGCATCAGCCCGTAAGACGCTATCAGCAGCACCTCGAAAAAAACAAACAGATTGAACAGATCGCCAGTCAGGAAAGCGCCATTGAGGCCCATCAACTGGAACTGGAATAGCGGGTGGAAATGCCAGCCATCGCGATCGGCGCGGGTGATGACGCTGTGCACCATGGCGATGAGCGACAAGGTTGCGGCAAGCACAAGCATGATTCCCGACAGCCGGTCGAGCACCAGAACGATGCCAAAAGGCGCCGGCCAGTTGCCCAACGCGTAAATGTGGATCGCGCCGTCGTCCGCCACCCCGAGCAAGACGAGCGCCGTCATCAGCATCAAAGAACACGACGCCAGCGAGATGCCGACGCCCAAACGGCGCTTGCGGCGCATGACGAGCAACGCGATTGGCGCCGCCAGGGCCGGAATGACGACCGGCGCAACGATCAGATGGTCGGCGAGGTTCACGGTGCCCCCCCCGCATCGTCATCGCAGGGCTCATCATCGCCATCGACCTGGTCGGTGCCGGTTTCAAGGAAGCTGCGGAGCGCCAGCGCCACGACGAACGCCGTCATTCCGAAGGTGATGACGATGGCGGTGAGCACCAGTGCCTGCGGTAGCGGATCGGCATAGCCGGTAACGCCCTTTTGCCAGATCGGCGCGCCGCCCAGCGTCAGGCGTCCCGATGCAAACAGGAAAAGGTTCACCGCATAGGACAGCAGCGTGAGCCCAAGGACGACCTGGAAGGTTCGTGCGCGCAGAGCCAGATAGATGCCCGCGGCAACCAACACGCCGACGGCACTGGCGACAAGGAATTCAAGCGTAATCACGGCATGCCCTCGGGCCGGTCGGCGTCTTGATCTGCGTGGCCGCGCGCGGCGCGCTGGGCAATTTGGCTGAGCCGCGAAAACGCTAGCAGCACCGCCCCGAGAACGACCGCGAAAACGCCGGCATCAAACAGCATCGCGGTTGCCAGCTCGAACTCGCCGACCAGCGGCAGCGTGAAATACCCAAAGGTACTGGTGAGGAAGTTTGCGCCGAACAATAGCGAGCCGAGGCCCGTTACCATCGCCAGAAGCACTCCGAAGCCGATCAACCGGTGCTCTCCGACCTTTCGCCGTTCGGCGGTCCAATCAAACCCCGAGGCAAGATATTGCAGCAGGAAGGCGATCGCCACGACAAGCGCGGCGATGAACCCGCCCCCCGGCTCATTATGCCCCTTGAGAAAAATGTAGAAGCCCGCCGCCAGCACCAGCGGGAGCAACAGGCGCGTTGCCATCACGAACATCATCGGGTGGCGTTCGGGCGAATGCGGCATATCCTCCTGCCAGACGCGGAGGCGGGCGCCGGCTGTGCCGCGAGTAGCGGTATCGAGCAACGCATAAATCGCCAGCCCGGTAATCCCGAGGACGATGATTTCGCCAAGCGTGTCGAAGGCCCGGAAATCGACGAGGATCACGTTGACGACATTGGTACCGCCGCCACCCGAGTAACTGTTGGCAATGTGGTAGGCCGAGATCGGATCGACCGGGTCGCGCGTCAGCATTGCCCAGGCCGCGCCGCCGACACCGAGGCCGCCAAGCCCGGCGACGATCGCATCGCGCGCCCTGCGCCCGTTACGGGAAAGCATTGACGGCTGTTTCGGCAGCAGGTTGAGCGCGAGCAGCAAAAGCAGGATCGTCACCACTTCGACAGCGATCTGGGTAAGCGCGAGATCGGGAGCGGACAGGTGGACAAAGGCCAACGCGACGATGAGGCCAATGACACTGATGTAGACGAGCGAGCGAAACCGCTGGCGCTGGGCGGCGAGCACCGCGCCAGTCGCCGCCACCAGCAGCCCCCAGGCGAGAATGGCGACGGGTGACGCGGGAATGCCCGGGCGCTGGCCGGCGAGCCGGCCGCCGCCTGTAAACCCACCTTCAAAGACCGCCAGCAACGTGACGGCGAAGACCGCAAACAGCATTCTCTGGAGCGATGGTTTGTGGACCGCGAAGTGGACGCGGCGAGTCACGGCATCGGCGACGGCAAGGCTGCGGTCGAACATCTGCTTTGCATCGAGGTGGCGGATCGCCTCGTAACGGCCGAGCAGGCGGGGGTGCCACCATAGCAGGATCACGCCTAGCGCCACGGCCAGCACGCTCATGCCAAGCGCTGGGGTAATGCCGTGCCATAATGCCAATTCCAGCGCCGGCGCTGGTTTGCCGGTCACCGCGCTGGCGACCGATGCCACCAGCGGCCCGGCGAACAGCATCGGCACGAGGCCGAGCAGCACCGCAATGCCGACGAGCACCGCCGGCGAGACCCACATGCCGGTGGCGGGATCATGCGCGCGCAAGTGCGCCTCGGGATCGCGCGGCGCGCCGAAAAAGAGCTTGATGGCGAAACGCAGCGAATAGGCAACCGACAAGGTCGCGGCAATCGTTGCCGCCACCGGTACCAGCCAGGGCAGGCCGAACAGACCGACATGCAAGGTTTCGTCGAGCATCATCTCCTTGGAAATGAACCCGCCCAACGGTGGTAACCCAGCCATCGCAGCGGCGGCGAGTGTCGCGATGATCGCTGTTATCGGCATGACCTTTGCGAGCCCGCCGAGCCTGCGGATATCGCGCGTTCCGGTTTCGTGATCGACAATGCCGGCCGACATAAAGAGAGTCGCCTTGAACGCCGCGTGGTTGAGAATGTGAAAGACCGCCGCAACCGCCGCCAATTCCAGCGAGAAGCCGAGCAGCATGACGAGCAGCCCAAGCTGGCTGATCGTTGAGTAGGCGAGGATGCTTTTAAGATCGTGGCGAAAAAGCGCGACAAAAGCCCCGAATGCCATGGTCACCAGGCCGACGCTCGTGACGATGCCGGTATACAGGCCCGTGCCGGCGAGGACTGGCCAAAGCCTCGCGAGCAGGAAAACGCCGGCTTTCACCAGCGTTGCGGAATGGAGATAGGCGCTGACCGGCGTCGGCGCGGCCATGGCGTGCGGCAGCCAGAAATGGAACGGAAACTGCGCCGATTTGGTGAAGCAGCCGATGAGGATGAGGATCAGGATGACAGGATAGAGCGGCGATGCCCGGACGATATCGCCGCGAGACAGGATTGTAAGCAGATCGAATGACCCCGCCGTCGTCCCCAGCAGCAGCATCCCGGCGATGAGCGCCAGTCCACCGCCGCCAGTAACAGCCAGCGCCATGCGGGCGCCTTGGCGCGCATCGGCCCGATCCCGCCAGAAGCCGATCAGCAGGAACGACGACAGGCTGGTCAGTTCCCAAAAGGTCAGCAGGAGCAGAACATTGCCGGAAACGACAATCCCCAGCATCGCCCCCTGAAACAGCATCAGGCTCGCAAAGAAGCGCCCCGTGGCTTCGCCGGTCGCAAGATAGAAATGTGCAAATATGACAACCACCAGCCCAATGCCCAGAATCAACCCGGCGAACAGCAGTCCCAACGGATCGACCATCAGCGAAAACTCAAGACCGAGTCCTGGTACCCATGGAAGTGAGACTGCGGGGATCTGGCCGGCGATGATACGCGGCGCGAGCAACGCGACCAGCCCAAGCCCAAGGGTGCTGGAGGCTGCCGCCAAGCCCGAATGCAGGTTGCGGCCGCGCACGCTGGCGACGGCTATCAACAGCGCGGTGGCAAACGGGAGCAGGGCAAGCGTGAAAAGGATCAACGATATTGTCTTGGCTCCGCCGCGATAGTCGCTTCAAGACGGCGGAGTGAATTTGCCGGCCGCGACAGGTCGGTGAAAGCGAGTAGGGATTTTCAACCGCGAAAGTCGTCCGGAGGCTACCTGAACCTGGACGCCAGGGGCGTTCGGCGGGCGAGCTT
>JBBRVH010000145.1:0-6706 GCA_038246995.1 Sphingomonadales bacterium | reverse complement strand
TTCAAGTGGCGCCGCCGGGGAAACCCGGCGGCGCTTTTTTGTGCGCTGGTTTGCCGGCAGCAGCGTTCTATTTGATGTTTCGAAATCACGCACCGCAAAGTCAGGTCAGTCTTTTTAATTTTTCAGATTGACGATGCGAGTGGCGAATACCGCGTTGATTTAGGCGTACCGGGACCGGCCCTGAGCTGACAGGCGGACGCCGCGGTGCAGGCGATCGAACTATGCCGGCAACCCGCAACGATGGCTGCCCCTTGGCGGCGGACACCGGCTTGCCGAAAGCTGCGCCCTTAGCGCAGCGCCGCTTCCACCCAATCGAGCCTGTCCTGGCCGAAGAAGAATTCGTCCCCGACGAAAAACGTCGGCGCGCCAAAGGCGCCGCGGCCGATGGCATAGTCGGTGGCCGATACAAGGGCGGTCTTGACCTCGGGGTCGGCGGCGCGGGCCAGCCAGAGCGCCGGGTCGAAGCCGGCGGCGGCCAGGGTTGCTGACAGGATCGCCGGGTCGCCCATGTTGCGCGGCGTCTGCCACATCGCGGCGAACAGGGTTTCGAGCAGGGCTGCAAAATCGGCTGTGCCGCGCGCGGCGGTGAGCAGGCGCATCAGCGTGATGGTGTTGATCGGGAAATCGGGGTTGTGGGCGAGCGTGATGTTTTCGCGCCCGGCGTAGCGCGCCATGTCGATCTGCATCCAGCGGCCGCGCGCCGCGACGCTGCCCGGGGGGGCGTTGCCGGTCGCCTTGAAGATGCCGCCGAGCAGCACCGGGATATAGTCCACCGTCGCGCCGGTCCGCGCCGCAATCGCCGGCAGCCGCCGATAGGCCAGATAAGCCGTCGGTGACCCGACATCGAACAGAAATTCCACGCTCTTGGTCATTTGCTATCCCTTTCAAACGGGGGTCCGGGGCCTCAGGCCCCGGCCGCCGGAGGCTCTAGAACTTCTCGCTCCAAGGCCGCAGATCGAGCTCATGCGTCCACGCACTGCGCGGTTGGCGGTGCAGCATGACATAGTTCGCCGCGATCGCATCGGGATCGAGAATGCCGTCCTGGTCCTTCGTCGCGTAGCGATCGGGGAACTGGCTGCGGATGAATTCGGTATCGATGGCGCCATCGATGACGACATGGCCGACATGAATGCCAAGCGGCCCCAGCTCGCGCGCCGCGCTTTGCGCCAGCGCGCGCAGGGCGTGCTTGCCACCGGCAAAGGCCGCGAAATGGGCGCCGCCGCGCACCGAGGCGGTGGCGCCGGTGAACAGGATGGTGCCGCGGCCGCGTGGCACCATGCGGCGGGCGGCCTCGCGCGCCATCAGGAAGCCGCCGAGGGCGCATAATTCCCAGATCTTGCGATAGCGGCGCTCGGTTTCATCGAGCAGCGACATCGGCGAATTGGCGCCGATATTGAAGACGGCAACCTCGATCGCGCCGATCTCGGCTTCGACGCGGTCGAACAGCGCCACCATTTGCGCCTCGTCGCGGGCATCGGCGCCGATGGGGACGCAGGCGTGCCCGGCGGCCTCGATACGCTCGGCGAGCGGGGCGAGCGCAGCGGCGGTGCGGCGCACCGGCACCGCGGTCAGGCCGGTGGCGGCAAAGGCGGCGGCGATGGCGCCACCGGTGGCATCACCCGCGCCGATGATGATCGCGGCACCGGTCATGCGCTCGCGCCGTCGGAAAGCGGGAAGATCAGGCAGGTCGTGGTGCCGCTGGCGATCAGCTTGGCACGGCTGTCGGTGATGCTGCCGCGTGCCGTGGCGATGCGGCGGCCGCGGCTGATCACCTCGCCGCGCGCGGTGACGATGCCGGTGGTGGCCGACATGGCGCGGATATAGGTGATGTTGAGATCGATGGTGGTGTAGCCGGTGCCGGCCGACAGGGTGGTGTGCACGGCGCAGCCCATTCAACTGTCGAGCAGCGTTGCGGCATAGCCGCCGTGCACCGTGCCGATCGGGTTGTAATGCTGCGGTCCGGGCGTGCCGGTAAAGACCATCCAGCCATCACCGGCGCTGCCGCCCTGCATCGCCATCAATGCCGCAATCGGCGCGCGCGGGAAGCGGCCCTCGATCATGCCCTGCATCAGCGCGATGCCCGGCAGGCCGGCCATATCGGCGGGAGACAGGGGCGCGTGTTCGTTCATGCCGATGTCCTTATGGCTGCATATGCAGATGATTTACAAAAGCGCATGGGCATCGTCGACGATGAAGCGCAGCGCGGCGAGACGGCCTTCGCCAAGCGTTTGCTGCACCTGCGCCTGCGCCGCCGCCCAGCCGACCGCAGCGGCGGCACGGCGGGCATGGCCGGCCTGGGTGAGGCGGACCTGCTTGGCGCGGCGGTCGGCCGGGTCGGGATCGATGGCGATGAGTCCGGCAGCGAGCAGGGGTTTGAGCAGCCGCGAAACGGTGGAAGCATCGGCCGACAGGCGTTCGGCGAGGGTGCCGACGCCGATGCCTTCGCGGCGACGCAGCGTGGCGAGCAGGCCCATCTGGCCGATGGTCAGGCCGTGCGGCGCCAGCGCTTCGTCATAAATCTGGGTGATGCGCCGCGACAGGCGGCGCACCTTGGCGGCGGTGCAATGGCTGGTTGCGCTCATGCCGAAGCAGCATAAACAAGATGCAACTGCAGGCAAGTGGGAAATCGAGTTCCCTCCCCGCAGGGGGAAGAGAGTAGAGATTACCCGCGCAGCGCGTCGATCGTGCGTTTCCACGCCTGGAACGCCGCTGCCTTGTTGTAGCGTGCCTCCGACGTATCATTGTTGAAGGCGTGGTTGACGCCGTCATAGGTATAGGCGTCGAACTTCACCCCCGCCGCGGTCAGCGCCGCCTGCCAGGCCGCCGCCCCGGCGTTCACCCGTTCATCAAGCCCGGCATAGTGCAGCACCAGCCGCGCCTTGATCTTGCCGGCGCCGCTGGCATCGGCCGGGGCCGGGCCATAATAGGCAACGCCGGTTTTCAACAGGCTGCCCGCGGCCAGGGCGAGCGCATTGACCATGCCGCCGCCCCAGCAGAAACCGACCGCGCCCGGCGTGCCACGGCCTTCGCTATAGCCATCGAACCAGCGCAGGCTGGCAACGCCATCGGCGACCACGGCACCGCGGTCGATCTGGCCGATCATCGTGCGGGCGATATCCTCGGCGCTCATCTTGCCGTCGCCGCTGCGCGGGGTTTCGCCATAGGGGGCGAGGAAATCGGGCGCCAGCACGACAAAGCCCGACAGCGCCAACCGCCGCGCCACATCGCGGATATGTTCGGAAAGCCCGCGGTTTTCATGGATGACCATTACCTTGGGCGCGCGGCCCTTGCCCTTGACCGGGCGCACCAGATAACCGCTCATCATCCGGCCATTGGCGCCGGCATAGGTGACGCGATCGGCGATGATCGCGCCATTGTCCTCGCTGGTCAGCGAGGCGGCATCGGCGCGCGCCTCGATCAGCGGCAGGATGGCGCTGGCCGCCGCCACACCGCCCGCCAGCCGCGCCAGCCCATCGAGCAGATCACGCCGGCTGCCGCCACTGTGGGTAAAACGGTCGTAAAGCGCGATCATCGCTTGCGAAATGGGCGGCGTATCGGACATTCTGGCGCTCCGGAATGGGGGGATACGCGAATCTAGGCGAGACCCCGCTGGCTGTAAACGCGAGGGGAAAGAACGCGATGCGAACGCTGCTGCTGGCCATGCTGATCGCCTTTCCTGCTGCTGCGCAGGCGCCGATGGCGCAGGACCCGCCGCACGATGTCGCGCACCCGGCGCGGATGGAGGTGCTGCATATCCCGTCGGACGGGGTGGCGATCAACGGCGTCGCCTATCTGGCGGCGGGGCCGGGGCCGCACCCGACGCTGGTGATTGCGCACGGCTGGCCGGGCAATGAAAAGAACCTCGATCTGGCGCAGGCGGTGCGCCGGGCCGGGTGGAACGCGATCACCTTCAACTATCGCGGCAGTTGGGGCAGCCCGGGCAGCTTTCGCTTTGCGCAGGTGCCGCAGGATACAGCAGCGGTGCTGGCGTATCTGCGCGACCCGGCAGTGACGGGCACACTCGGCATCGATCCGGCGCGGCTGGTGCTCGCCGGGCACTCGATGGGCGGCTGGGCAACGGCGCTGACCGCAGGGAAGGACGCTGGCCTGAAAGGCGCGATCCTGATTTCGGCGGCCAATATGGGCAGCATCGGCACGCTGCCGCGCGCCGCAGTGGTGCAGGCGGCGGCGGGCAATACCGAAACGCTGGCGGATACCTCGCCCGAGATCATGGCCGATGAACTGATCGCCGGCGCAGCGGCGAATGATTTCAGGGCGAGCGCCGCCGGGCTGGCGAAGCACCCGCTGCTGGTGTTGACCTCCGACGATGGCCTGGCGCCAGGCGCCGACGCACTGGCCGCGGCGGTGCGCACGGCGGGCGGGCAGGTGACGCGCTTTCACGCCACCACCGATCACAGCTGGTCCGATGCCCGGATTTCGTTGCAGACGCAGGTGATCGGCTGGCTGCAGGGGCTTCGCTGACCCCTCTGCCTCGACGGGACAGGCGACTCGCGCGGCGTCGCGAAGGCGACCTTCGTCGCGCGCGGCGGGTGAGGGTGATCTATCAGCGACCACACGAGAACCACCCTCACCCGGGCCGCCTTCGGCGTCTTTCGCCTCTCCCCTCGAGGGAGAGGGTTTAAGCCAGCGGCAAAAACAAATCCGTCACCGCCGCATGCGCCGGCACGTCGGGAAACAGCGTCACCCGCTGGCAGAAGGGCGGGAAATCGCGCATCGCCCGCCCGCTTTCGGGCAGCCAGTCGCGGTAGAGCCAATCGAACCCCGCCGCCAGCGCCGCATCGCCGCCGGTGATGCGCAGCACGCCGCAGCGGCCGCCGGGGATGCTGCCGGCTTCGATGCCCTCATCCCCCGCCGCCACGCCGCGCGATGTCGCGATGGCGATGTCGGTGCGCGCTTCGGCCGCCGGCGTTTCGGGGTCGGTATGGAAGATATTGAAGGTCGCGCAGACCTGCGGCCCCAGCCGGTTGGCGCGGCGCCAGGCGATGAAGCGGCGGATGGTGGTGCCGATCAAGGCCGGGTCGCCGTGGTGGGCCAGGAACAGGATCGGCGTGGTCGGCATGTCGACAAGGCGGACGTCGTTGGTCTGGAACATGGTCTGGTTTCCTGAAGGCAGGGGCGGCACCTGCAATGCCTGCCGCGCCGCCCAATCGGGGTCGGCGCGGAACGCCGTGGGCGTCTGGCCGGTCGCCTGTTTGAAGGCGCGGCCAAAGGCTTCGGGCACGGCATAGCCGGCGTCGAAAGCGATGTCGGTGACCGGCAGGGCGCCGCGAAATGCCAGTTGCGCCGCGGCCCGGTCGAGCCGCCGTAGTCGGAGATAACGCGCCACGCCCACCCCGAACATCGCGTTGAATTGCCGGTGGAAGTGGAATTTCGAAAACGCCGCAATGCCGGCGAGCGTATCGAGCCCCAGATCGCCATCGAGGTGCCGATCGATATGATCGAGCACCCGCTGCATCCGGGCGCGATAATGGTCGCGTGCGCTGTCGGTCATCCCTGCCTCCCTGGCCCGCCGCTTCTGCCCGGGCCGCGCCGCGCCCGCCCGGCCGATCTTGCGCAAATGCGGCTTGAGGTCAAAATCCGGCGCACGCTTGCGGACCATATCTCCCCCCGCCGGGGGGAGGTCGGACTCGGCGCAGCAGAGCCGGGAGAGGGGTGCACAAGCGCCCCTATCCCGGGCCGGCTGTGCCGTCTCTCTTGCCTCTCCCCGGCGGGGCGAGGTGAGCGGTCCCTTGCGGCGGTTGCGTTGGCCGCAAATGCTGTCCATCTTCAAAAGTGACCGGGGCGTGAGGAATTGACACGATGCGTTTGAACAGGGCTCGCACAGGTCTGCTGGTGATGCTGACTATGGCCGGATATCCAGCCAGCGCCCAAACAGCAGCAATGGAACCGGGGCCGCAAGTCACAGACTCTGCCACCGCGGTAAATCATACCCCCAAACCAGCGCCACCCTTCGTGCCGGCAGATTTCAACGTGCCGACGCTTGTCGAAACCGGCGACTTCAAAATCGTGCCGCTAGGCCCCGGTCTGGTGAAAATCGACTTCGAAGCCTACATGTCATCGATCGAGCACCTGCAAAAGACGTTCACGCGCAGCACCGATTGGCCGCACAAGGGCATTTCCGATGCCGACGCCATGCGGGATATGGAAACCGAACAGGCCCGGTTCCGCAATCGCACGTCGTTCGCCTATGCAATACTCACCAAGGATGGCCGCCGCGAACGCGGTTGCGTGTACGTCTATCCCAGTCCCGTCGCGGGGTACGATGCCGAGGTAAGACTATGGGTCACCAAGGCCGAACATGACGCAGGCTTCGATGCCGAAGTGTTCGCGTGGGTCACCAACTGGATGCGCAGGGATTGGCCGTTCGCGAAAATCGCCTATCCCGGACGCGCCATTGCGTGGGAAAAATGGGCCGCCGCCGTTGCGGCCGGCAAGGCACGAAACCCGGCGATGCAGCAGTAGAAGCGCTGACGGCTTGATACGCCGCGCCCGCCCGGCCGATCGGGCGCGATCGCGCCCTGAGGTCAAAATCCGGCGCTCGGTAACAAGGCAGCGCTGGCCCTTCATCCGACCTTACCTCCCCCCGCCGGGGGGAGGTCGGACTCGGCGCAGCCGAGCCGGGAGAGGGGTGCACGAGAGCCCCTCTCCCGGGCCGGCTGTGCCGTCTCTCGACCTCTCCCCAGCG
>JBBRVH010000144.1:0-6717 GCA_038246995.1 Sphingomonadales bacterium | reverse complement strand
TATAGAATTCGCGCACTTCCTCGGCCTTGTAGAAGGCGAAATGCGCCGCGTCCCAATGCCTCGGCAGCGCATCGGCGCGGTTGAGCAGCCAGGCATCGGCATAGGCGGCCAGCGCCGTTTCGACCGCGGCTTCATCAATCATGTTTCACCTGCCAATCGGGATAGCGTCCGAGCGTCAGCAACAGTGTCGCCCCCAGCCCGAACAACAGCATCGCCAGCTTGAGCATCAGGTCATAGCTGCCGGTCGAATCGCGGATGGCGCCATACAGCACGGGCGACAGCGCCGAAAAAATGCCGAACGGCATGTAGAGCCAGCCATAGATGCGGCCATATTGCTTCATGCCGAAATAGCGCGAGGCGAGATAGGCGACGACATCGGATTCGGCGCCGGCGGCAAAGCCGAGCATGAAGCCGGCGACCATCACCATGGTGAGCGTCGTCCCCGTTGTCAGCAGGATCGCGGCGGCAAAGATCGGCATGGCGAGCACGGGAAAGGCGATGCCGGGCGCCCAGAAGCGATCGAACAACAGCCCGATGATCACCCGCCCCGACAGGATGCCGAGCGCGACAACGCTCATCACCGACACCGCGGTCCCTTGCGCAAAGCCCTTGAGCATGACGATCTGCACCATATGGATATGCGCCCCGCCATAGGCGAGCGCGACCAGCGCGATCGAGGCGAACAGCACCCAGAAACGATAGCCGTGCATCGCTTCGCCCAGCGTCATGCCGGTCAGCGCGCCGCTGGCATCGGCAATCTGCGCCGGGCGTTCGGCGGCGCCTGGTTCGCGAAACGCCGCCAGGGTGATCGGCAGCGCCACCAGCAGCGGCAGCAGGGCGATGAGCGGAAACACATAGCGCCAGCCGAGACGGCTTTCGATGAGGTTGCTGAGTTGCGGCACGATCAACCCGGCAATGCTGGTGCCAAGCAGCAGGATGCCCAGCGCGAGGCCGCGATGGCGATAGAACCACATGTTGATCGCCCGGCTCCAGGTGACCGGTGTCGAGCCGATGCCGACCAGGCCGACGAGCAGCCACAGCGCGTAAAAGCCCGGCAACCAGTCCGGAATGAAGAACAGCAGCGCAAAACTGACCCCGAACGCCGCCAGCGACGAAATCGCCACGCGGCGCACGCCATAGCGATCGGCCAGCCCGCCGAACACCGGCGCCAGCAAGGCCCCGACGATGCCATACAGCGTGATCCCCAGGCTGATCGCCACGAACGACCAGCCGAATTCGGCATGAATGGGGCCGATGATGACCGGCAGCACGTTGAACGGCAGCGGCGACGACCCGCACGTCACCCCGACCAGCCCCGCGAGCAGCGGTTTCCAGCCGCGGGCGAATTCCGAACGCTCTGCCATGCCGGCTCCCTTTTGCCCTATTGCCATGAATGGACCAGAGCCGGGCGGCGGGCAGCGCGCCCTTGCCGTGTCTATCCGCTTGATGGACAAGTGGAGCGAAGATTCGGTTTTGTGCGCGGCTTTGTGGCGCTCAGGAACCGCATCACGCGAAGGACCGAGCATGGCGACGCAGACCAATTGGCCCTCGAACACCGACAGCGGCGCGCTGGCAACGCAACTCGCGGCCATTGTCGGTGCCGCAAATGTCCGCACCGACACTGCCACCCGCGCGCTGCACAGCCAGGATGTCTTTGCCGTCAGCCCGCACACGGTCGCGCTCGTCGTCGCGCCGCAATCGACGCAACAGCTGGCCGAGGTCATGGCCGCCGCCCATGCCGCTGGCGTTGCGGTGGCCCCGCGCGGCGCCGGGATGAGCTATACCGGCGGCTATCTGCCGGCGTCGGACCACAGCATCAGCCTCGACCTGAGCGCGATGGACCGGATAATCGCGATCAGCGCCGATGACATGACGGTAACGGTGGAGGCAGGCTGCACCTGGGCGGCGCTCAATGCGGCGCTGGCGGCGCAAGGGCTGCGCACGCCCTTCTGGGGGCCGATGTCGGGGATCTATTCGACGATCGGCGGCGGTGTCTCGCAGTTGAATGCGATGTTCGGCGCCGGCCACCATGGCACGTCGAGCGAAAGCGTGATCGCGCTGACGGTCGTGCTCGCCGATGGCCGTGTACTGCGCACCGGCGCCCGCGGGCCTGCTGGCGATACGCCCTTCTATCGCCATTTCGGCCCCGATCTTGCCGGGCTGTTCTGCGGCGATTGCGGCACGCTCGGCATCAAGGCCGAAATCACCCTGCGCTTGATGCGGGCGCCGGCGCATGAAGGCTGTGCGTCCTTTTCATTCAAATCGGGTCGCGACCTGCTGCACGCCATGGCCGAAATGGCACGCGCCGGTATCGCCTGCGAAATGTGCGCCTTCGATCCCGGGCTGACCAAGGTGCGGATGAAGCGCATGTCGCTGATGAGCGACGTGAAAACATTGGGCGCCGTCATCGGCAAGGAAAAATCGGTCGGCAAGGGGCTGATGGCCGCCGCGAAGATCGCGCTGGGCGGCCGCAACTTCATCGAGCCGACCGATTATCCGCTGCACGTCATCGCCGAGGGCCGCTCCGCCGCCGGGGTTGCCGCCGATATCGATGCCGCCCGCGCCATTGCGGCGCGCTTCGATGGCAGCGAGATCGAAAACAGCATCGCCAAGGTCATCCGCGCCATGCCCTTCCCGCCGCCCAATTCGATGCTCGGGCCGGAAGGCGAAAGCTGGGCGCCGGTGCATGGGCTTGTCTCGCTGTCGAACGCCCCGGCCTTTCATGCCGCCATCGACGCATTGTTCGCCGAAATGGCCGATGAATTCACCGCGCATGGCATCTATACCGGCTATCTGTTCACCTCGGTTTCGACCAACGCGATCATCGTCGAGCCGGTGTTCTATTGGCCCAGCGGTTATCGCCCGGTCCATGCCGCGATGGTCGAGCCGGCGCATCTGGCCGGCCTGCCGCACCTGCCCGACAATCCGGCGGCAACCGCGGTCGTGGCACGCGCGCGCCAGCGGGTGATCGAGATCGTCGCCGGCTTTGGTGGCGGGCATTTCCAGATCGGCCGCGCCTACCCCTATCGCGCCAGCCGCGATGCGGCCACGGTGGCGCTGCTCGATACGATCAAGGCATTTGTCGACCAGGATGGCCAGTTGAACCCCGGGGGCCTTGGCTTCCCGCAATGACGCAAACCTATCGCGCGATCCGGTTGGAACGATTTGCCAGCAGCTTTCGTGCCGCTGCCGACATTGTCGACGTGCCGATCACCCTGCCCGGCCCGGGTGAAATCCGCGTGCGCAACCGGTTGTGCGGGATCAACGGCATCTTCGATACCCAGATTGCCCGCAACGCGGTCGATTATGTGCCCGTAAGGCCGCCGAGTTTCACCGGGGTCGAAGCCATCGGCGTGGTCGATTCGGTCGGCGCCGGCGTCACCGATTTCGCGGTCGGCGATGCGGCGGTAACGGTGCGCTTTCCCGGCGGCTATCGCGAAGCCAATGTCGGGCCGGCCGAAAATTTCGCGCGCGTGCCGGCGGCAACGCGGGATTGGCTGGCGCTGGCCTCTACCGGCGTGTCGGCGCTGCTGGCGCTCGAACATATCGGCGCGGTCAAGGATGGCGAGACGGTGGCAATCTCGGCTGCGGCCGGGGGCCTGGGGCATTTCCTCGTGCAACTGGCGCTGGCACGCGGCTGCCGGGTGATCGGTGTGTGCGGCGGGCCGGACAAGGCCGCGTTCGTGCGCGCGCTGGGCGCCCATCGCGTCATCGATCACCGTGCCGAAAATGTCGCCGCCGTGCTGGCTGCCGAATTTCCTGCCGGGATCGATATCGCGATCGACAGCGTAAGCGGCCCGATCTTCGATGCCTTTCTGGCCAACATGGCGCCCCACGGCCGGCTCGTTGTCGCCGGTGCCGCCACCGATCTCGATGGCAAGCCCGAACGCGTCACCGGCCCGCGCATCGTCCACAGCATCTATTACAAGGGCGTTTCGGTGCGCGGCTTCATGAACGGCCTGCTCACCGAACACTGGCCGGCGGCGCGGGCGCGGGTGTTCGAACTCTACCGCTCTGGCCACCTTGCGGTCAGCCCGGATGCGGCGCGCTTCACCGGGCTCGAAGGCGTTTATGACGGTGTCGAACACTTGTTGTCGGGGCGATCGATGGGCAAGGTCATGGTCGAAATCTGTGCAGGCGATGGGGAGTAAGCGATGACGGAAACAGCGCAAAAGCGCGGCGTGCGCGACGTGATGCCGATCCTGGCGAGCAACGAAGGCGTGTGGGAAGGCATCTACCGCTATTATGATGCCAAGACCGGGCAGATGACCGACGAGCACAAATCACGCCTGCTCTGCCGGCTGGTCGATGAAGGCGAACACGAACGCTATTACCAGACCAACCATTATTACTGGGCCGATGGCCGCCACGAAATCCGCGAATTTCCGGCCGAATACAAGGATGGTCGCATCTGGTGGGACAATGATCTGATCAAGGGCTGGGCGGCGCACATGCAGCCCGATGATTTCAATCGCTCGACCTGCCTCAACTGGACCCGCCACAACGAGCCGGGGATCTATCTCTACGAGATGATCCAGAACAGCGACGATCGCCAGAATCGCGCCCGCACCTGGCAATGGTTCCGCGATGGCATCTGCTTCCAGCGCACCTTGATCGACGAGGTGTTCATCACCCGCGACTGGCAGAACTGGACCGACCACAGCGCGCCGAAGCTGTGATGAAAGCCTATGAAATCGGCCCGCAAACGGGCCTGGACAGCCTGACCGCCGTGACGTGCCCGGAACCCGTCGCCGGGCCGGGCGAAGCGGTCATCAAGGTGCTCGAGGTCTGCCTCAACCACCGCGACCTGCTGGTGCTCGAAGGCCGTTACGGCGCGCTGCGGCCGGCCACCCGCGTGCCGGTGTCGGAAGGTGTCGGCGAAGTGATCGCGATCGGGCCAGGGGTGTCGGGCGTGAAGCCCGGCGACCGGGTCGTCGCGCCGCATTTCGTCACCTGGCTCGATGGCGATTTCTCGCCGGCGGCGTTCGGCAGCGATTATGGCATCACCCATGATGGCTGGCTGGCCGAACAGATCGTCATGCCCGCCGCCGCGCTGATCGTGCTGCCCGATACCGTCTCTACCCGGCAGGCGGCGCCGCTGGCATCGTCGGCGCTCACCGCCTGGCATGCGCTGGTCGAGGTCGGCGGCATCAAGGCGGGCGACCTCGTGCTGGCGCTCGGCACCGGCGGTGTCTCGATCTTTGCGCTGCAGATCGCGAAGCTGTGCGGCGCGCGGGTGGCGATCACGTCGTCGAGCGATGCCAAGCTGGCGCAGGCGCGCGCGCTGGGCGCCGATATCACCATCAACTATGCAACGACCCCCGATTGGGCCGCGGCGCTGGCGGCGGCCAACAACGGCAAAGGTGCCGACATCATCGTCGAAACCGGCGGCCAGGGCACGCTGTCGCAATCGATCAACGCCGCGGCGCCGAATGCCCGCATCGTCATCATCGGCGCGCTTGCCGGGCCGACGGGCAGCGGCCTGACCAATTATGGCGCGATCATCGGCAAGAACCTCACGCTGCGCGGCATCGCCGAAGGCAGCCGCGCCATGCTCGCGCGGCTGGTCGGGGCGATTGCAGCCAACGGTCTCGAACCGGTGATCGACAGGGTTTTCGATTTCGATGACGCGCCGGCGGCGTATCGGTATCTCAAATCCGGCGCGCATCTCGGCAAGGTGTTGATCACCCGCGACTGACCGGGACTCTTGCCGACGCGGGGCGCCCGGCTATGCTGGTCGCCCCGCCACGCGAGTTTCATCGCCGATGCCCCTGCCCGCCCCGATCGATGCTCCCCGCCTGGCGCAGCACCTTGCCGCGCATCGCCAGCCCGGTGCCCCCCTGATCATCGGCATCACCGGGTCGGTCGCGGTCGGCAAATCGACGCTGGCGGCGGCGCTGGCCGACAATTTCGCCGGGTTGCGTGTTGCCACCGTCGCGACCGATGGCTTTCTGCGGCGCAACGCCGATCTCGATGCCGCCGGACTGACGCTGCGCAAGGGCTTTCCCGAAAGCTATGACAGTGCCGCGCTCGCCGCCACGCTCGCCGCGCTACGCCTCGGCCCGGCATTGGTGCCGGCCTATTCGCATGTCAGCTATGATGTCGATCCGGCGCTGAGCCGGTCGGTGGGCCCTGCCGATGTCATCCTCGTCGAAGGACTGGGCCTCGCCCCGCACGCCGGCGGCAACCCGGCGGCAGCGCTCGACCTGCTGCTCTATCTCGATGCCGCTGAAGCCGATCTCGAAGCCTGGTTCGTCACGCGATTCATGGGGCTGTGGCACGCGGCGGCCGATGATCCTGCGTCCTTCTACACCCGCTTTCGCGACCTGACGCCCGAGGCGGCAGCGGTGTTTGCCCGCAGTGTCTGGGGCAATATCAACCTGCCGAATTTGCGGGAGCATATCAGCGCGGCGCGTGAGGGCGCGGCGGTGGTGGTGCGGAAAGATCGCGACCATGCGCTGACGCTGGTCAGGGGGTGATGCCAACTCCCTCCCCGCAAGGAGGAGGGAGTCGTTATCAATGCCGCCCCAGTTCCGCCCGGCCAACGACCATGTGATGCACCTCGTCCGGCCCATCGGCAAAGCGCAGGTGGCGCACGTCGGTGTACATCTGCGACAAGGGGCTCCACTGCGACACGCCGGTCGCACCATGGATCTGCATGGCCTGGTCGATGATCGTCGCGACGCGTTCGGGCACCATCGCCTTGACCATGCTGAC
>JBBRVH010000143.1:0-6977 GCA_038246995.1 Sphingomonadales bacterium | reverse complement strand
TTGGACCGGGCGGCGGGGTCGCTCGCGCATCTGGATTTCTCGCAGCTTTTACGACCAATATGCCCGCGCCCAGGCACGCAAGCTCTTGATCCTCGACAAGGCCTTTGAGGAAGCCGTGACGGCGGCAGGCGCGGACGCTCAGCCAGCCTGAACCGCTGCCGGATCGATGGCTGGCGTCGGCAGTTCAGGGCGTTCGACCCGACGACCGAACTGTCCGGTTACGGCGCAGCAGGCCCGGTTTGGCTTGTCGAAAGGCGGCGATATGTTCTTGCGGCGCGCGTTTTTCGCGATCCGCAAGCGCGAAGCCCGTCAAAAATGGACGCAGACAATCGACAAGATAACGTTCACGCAATGACCGTCCGGGGATGACCGAAGATCCTCGATATGAGGGAATTGAACCATGTGGAAAATGATTTTTCTGGCAGGCGTCTCGGTGGCGGCGCTGGCGAGCACGGCGGCTGAGGCCGCAACCTTTGTTTTTACCGGCAGCGTGCAGACCTATAACGTTACCACGACCGGGCTTTACGTGCTGCGTGCTGCTGGCGCGCAGGGCGGCACAGCGAAGGGTGGCGGCTCAGCACAGACCACCCCCGGGGGGGCTGGTGCGCTCGTCTCCGGACGGTTGTCGCTTGCCAGTGGCACGACACTCAATGTGGTTGTCGGCGGCCAAGGTGGCAGTTTCACCGGATTCGGCAGCGGCGGCGGCGGCGGCGGCGGCACCTTCATCTATCGCGATCTGGCAACACCTCTCGCAATTGCCGGTGGCGGCGGCGGCTCTGCTAATGGCTACAGCGGCGGGAGTGGCCGTGATAGCGGCGACGGTGGTAACAGCGCTGGCAACCAATACTATGTCAGTTTTGGCGGCTCCGGCGGCTCCGGTGGCGAAGGGAGCCAATCCAGCGGCGGCGGCGGCGGCGGCGGCGGCGGCTTCTCCGGAGGCGCCGGCTATAACTATGGCGGTGGCGGTGGTGGCTCCTTCCTGACCGACGCGGCCACTCATGAGCTTCTGCAAGCCGGGGTCAACACTGGCGACGGTTTTGCCTCGATCGAACTGTTTCAGGGCGCCGTCCCCGAGCCGTCAAGCTGGGCAATGCTGATCACCGGCTTCGGCGGCATCGGCGCCATGCTGCGTCGTCGCCGGCTGCGCATCGCCTGATAGCACGATACGTTGCTACGGCCGGCGGCGCCCGCAACGGGTGCCGCCGATTTGTATCCGGGGGATTTGATCATGGACAAGGGTCTGCATTTAATCTCTGGCTTGCCGCGTTCAGGCTCCACGCTGCTGGCAGCGCTGCTGCGGCAGAATCCCTTTGTTCATGCCGCGATGACCAGCCCGGCCGGCAGCCTTGTCACCGCGCTGATGACTCAGATGAGCCAGGCCAATGAAGGCGGCGTGTTCATCGAGGATGACCAGCGCCTGCGCGTTCTGCGCGGTGTCATCGATAATTTCTATGCCGATATTCACCCCGAAAAACTGGTCATCGATACCAACCGGCTGTGGTGCGCCAAGATGGCGCTGGTGGCGACGCTGTGGCCGGATGCCAAGGTCATTGCCTGTGTGCGCAACCCGGCGTGGATCCTCGATTCCGTTGAACGACTGATGCGCCGCAACGCGCTGCAACCGTCCGGCATTTTCAAGTTCGACGCCGGCGGCACCGTCTATTCGCGCAGCGAAGCCCTGCTCGCCGGCAATGGCATGATCGGCTATGCGCTCCACGCCTTGCGCGAAGCGGTATTTGACCCGCACCATGACCGGCTGTTGCTGGTGCGTTACGATTCGCTGACGGTCGATCCGCAGGGCGCACTCGATCAGATCTATGATTTCCTGGGGATGCCACGCTTTGTGCACGACCCGAACGATATCGAACCGGATTATGATGCGATGCTGTTTGATGCCCGTATCGGCACACCGGGGCTGCATGCGGTGGGCAGCAAGGTACAGGTCAATGTGCGGCAAAGCGTGTTGCCGCCGGATTTGTTTGCCAAACATGCTGAAGGGGCGTGGTGGGAGCAACCGGGCGCATTGCCAACCGGGGTCCGCATGATCTGAGCGGCGCGGCGACCAGTCCTGCAGATGCGTCACGTCGCGCGTGTTCAGAGGTGGATAACGGCTTCTGACATAAGCCGCCATCGAGTGGAGCGCCGGCAATGGCCGCTTCGTCCCAAAATCAGCCGCACCGCCTCTCGATCATCTCGGCCCAATTTCGCCAGTTGCCGGGCGGTTCGCACCTGCGGCATGGTGGGGGCGGGGAGATGGTGATGGCACATGATTTCAGGACGCTCGCCGAACTGACCGCGGCGCATGCCGCGGCGACGCCGGACAAGACCGCGATCCGCTTCGAAGCGCGCAGCCAATCCTATGCCGACCTGCACGACGCGGTGCTGCGCTGCGTTGCTGCCTTGCGCGCCGAGGGGGTGCAGGCGGGGGACCGGGTCGGTTGGCTCGGGCTCAACCATCCCGATTATGTGGTCGTGATGAACGCCTGTTTTCGCATCGGCGCGGTGCTGGTGTCGATCAACGCGCGGCTGGTGGCGCGCGAGATCGCCTATATCCTGGGCGATGCCGGCATCGGGCTGTTGATCAGCGAAGCGCAGTTCCTGGGCGTTGCCGAGGAGGCGCGCGCCGCTGCCGGGGTGCAGACCATCATCCTGGTCGATGCCCCCCACGCCGACCGCCCGGCCTTTGGTGACTGGATCGCCGGCTTTGCCCCCGTTGCCGCCGCGCACCCGGCAAGCCCCGAGGACATTGCCCTGCAACTTTATACCAGCGGCACCACCGGTTTTCCGAAAGGTGCGCTGCTGTCGCACCGCGCGCTGCTCGGCACCATTGCCAAGGGCGGGATGACCGGGGAGGCGTGGAGCCATTGGGACGAAGGCGACATCTGCCTTGTTGCCATGCCGTTGTTCCATATCGGCGGCACCGGTTGGGCGCTGCATGCGCTCGAAGCCGGGGCGACGATGGTCATCCTGCCGCGCCCCGATATTGCCGGCATCGTCGGCGCCGTGGCGCAGGAACGCATCACCAAGATGTTCGCGGTGCCCGCCGTGCTCGCGGCGGTCCTCCAGCATCTCGAAACCGCGCCGGCCGATCTCGGCAGCCTGACCGAGCTGCTTTATGGCGCCTCGCCGATCCCGCTCGATATCCTGCGGCGTTCGATGGCGGCGTTTCCCAACGCCAGCTTCATCCAATGCTATGGCGCCACCGAAACCAGCGGCACGGTCGTCTATCTGCCGCCCGAGGACCATGATGTGGCCGGCAATGCCCGCATGCTCGGTTGCGGCAAGCCGTTTCCGGGCAATGCGATCCGCATCCTCGATGGCGAGGGCCGCGACCTGCCGGTGGGGACGGTCGGCGAAGTGGCGATTCGGTCGGTGAGCACGATGAGCGGTTATCACCGCAATCCGGAAGCGACCGCCAAGGCGCTGATCGATGGCTGGTACCTGACCGGCGATGCCGGGTTCGTCGATGGCGACGGCTATCTGACGTTGTTCGACCGGGTGAAGGACATGATCGTTTCGGGGGCGGAAAACATCTATCCGGCCGAGGTTGAAAACGTCCTCCATGAACACCCGGCAGTGGCGGATTGCGCCGTCATCGGCGTGCCCGATGCGCGCTGGGGGGAGGCCGTGAAGGCGATCGTGGTGTGCAAGGGCGCCGTGACGCCCGACGAGCTGATCGCCTTCGCCCGGGCGCGGATTGCCGGGTACAAGGTGCCGAAATCGGTCGATTTCATCGATGTGCTGCCGCGCAATGCCAGCGGCAAGATCCTGAAGAAAGAGCTGCGCGCGCCGTTCTGGCCCGAAGGCGGCCGCCAGGTCGGGTGAAGCGCTTAGAAAAATGCCGTCAGCGCCGCCGACAGATAGGCGGTTGTCGCCCCGGCGGGGGCGTTGGGGGCGCGTTGCAACAGGCCGCGGCGCAGGAGGAGATCGGCATTGATTTCACCACGCAACCGCGCCGGCACCAGCCAGTGGCGCACCCGGCCATCGAATTCATAGCCGGCAAAACCGCCGGCGCGGCCGGTCGGATCGCGCACGCCGCTGGTTGAAAAAGCATCGCTGGCGCTGGCCGCCCACAGCGCCCGCGCCACGAGATGGCCATCGTTGCGCCGTGACGGCGCCACCTCCAGCCGCAGCGCCGGCGTCACCATATTGCCGCGCCCGAGCGCGGCGAAGATGCCGCCCGGCGAGAAATCGGCGCGGCGCATCCCGAACAGCGTGTCGAAGCGCGTATAGCGCCCGCCGCGCCGGTCGCCCGAGGCGAAATCGAATTCGGCCGACAGCCGCGGCTGCCAGCCACCGGCAAAGCTGTAACCGGCATCGGCATGGACAAAGCCCGCCGCCACCGACTGCACGGGCAAGGCGGCCGCCAGGCCATCGCGGGTATGGCCCCATTGCCAGGCCGCCTCGATCTCGGCATCGAAGCGGCCGGCCGCCGGTTCGACGCACAAGCGGGCGTCGATCGTCGTCAGGTCGCGGTCGCGTGTCGGCCGGCCGGGGGCATCGCGTTCGGCGAAATGGAACAGGCTGGCATCGGCATGCACCGGGCCGATGGCATGGTCGAGGCTGACGATGCCGCCCCACAGCCGGGTATCGAAACTTTCCCTGTCGAGGGCGAAGCGGTTATGGCGCACAGCGTCGAAGCCATCGGGCAGCCGCATTTGCGGCAGCACATAGATGAAACTCGCCTGCGCCCCCGGCCGCGCGGTGACGTCGGCCCGCAGCCCGGTATAACCGTTGGTGGTGTTGCGATAATCATCGGCCGCGATCAGCCGCCGCGAACCCAGATTGAGGATCATCCGCCCGGCAGTGACGACCAGGCTACTGCTCGCGCCGAACACCGGCCCCAGATCGGCGATGGCATGCGCCTGGACGGGTTCGAGCACATTGACCTCGCCGGCGCCCGCGACGCTGCCGGGACGGACGGTGTAGCTGCGCGAATCCCAGATTTCGCCGACCAGCCGCAGCGGGCCGGTGCCGATTTCGGCGCGGATGACGGTACGCAGGCTGAACAGATCCTCGTTGGCCATGAACCCCGGGCGAACCTGGTCATCAAGGCTTTCGATGCGCGCCCGGACATTGCCCGACAGGTGCAGCCAGCCGGGATCGCCGATGGCTGCCTGCAACGGCGTCGGCGCCGCAGCGCCGGGAACGGCCGACACGAGCAACAGACAGGCGCAGATTCGCAGCATTGCCCTTGTGCTTGCCCCGCCGGGCATGGTTGCACAAGCTGGCCCCTCCCACCTCTCGCAGCTTTCATTGCGGCGCTGGCTGACGGAAACAGGCACGATCGATCGAAAGGACCGGCAATGACCAGCAACCGCCAATGGCTCCTGCGTGCCCACCCGCGTGCGCGGCCGTTCCAGGATGGCGATTTCGAACTGGTCGACAGCCTGCGGCCGGTGGCCGGGCCGGGGCAGATGTTGCTGCGCACCCGCTGGCTGGGCTTCGACCCGGCGCAAAAGGGCTGGGCCGAAAATGTCGCCGATTATGTCGCGCCGATGCATCTGGGCGATGTCATGCGCGGATCGGGGATCGCCGAGGTGGTAGAAAGCCATAACCCGCGCTTTGCGGTGGGGGACATGGTGGCGGGGCTGGTCGGCTGGACCGAATGGCTGGTCAGCGATGGTTCGGGGCTGGAAAAATGCCATGCCGGGCTGCCGCCGACCGCGATGCTGTCGATCCTGGGCACCACCGGCATGACGGCATGGTGCGGGCTGTTCAAGCTGGGGCAGCCGCGCCCGGGGGATATTGTGGTCGTCTCGGGCGCTGCCGGCGCCACCGGTTCGGTTGTCGGGCAATTGGCAAAAATCGCCGGCGCGCGTGCCATCGGCATTGCCGGCGGGGCGGACAAGTGCCGCTGGCTGGTCGAGGAAGCCGGTTATGACGCGGCGATCGATTACAAGCACGAAGACGTGCAGGCGCGGTTGAAGGAATTGGCGCCAAAGGGCGCCGATGTCGTGTTCGACAATGTCGGCGGGCCGATCCTCAACGCCATGCTCGGCCAGATCGCCACCGGGGCCCGCGTCGTCATCTGTGGCGGCATCAGCCGCTATGAACTCGGCCAGATGCCGGCGGGGCCGCAGAATTATTTCAACCTCGTCTTCCGCCGCGCCTCGATGCACGGCTTTATCGTCATCGACTGGGCGGCGGAATTTCCCGGCATCCGCCAGCGCATCGCCGCGATGGTCGCCGATGGCCGGCTGGCGTGGCGGGTCGATGAACAACAGGGCTTCGAAAACGCCCCTGAAACGCTGATGCGGCTGTTCGCCGGCGCCAATCGCGGCAAGCAGGTGTTGAAGCTCGATTGAAAGGCGCTAAACACGCCCGGCAATCGGGAGACGAACGTGCAGACAATCGGGGTTATCGGCGCCGGCCTGATGGGCAATGGCATTGCGCATGTCTCGGCGCTGGCGGGTTATGACGTCATCCTGTCCGATGTCGAGATGGCTCGGGCCGAAGCGGCGCGCGCCACGATCGGCAAGAACCTGGGGCGCGGCGTCAGCAAGGGTGTCGTCAGCCAGGATGCCGCCGATGCGGCGCTGGCGCGGATCAGCCTGACCACCGACAGCGCCGCCTTTGCCGATGCCGACCTCGTCATCGAAGCGGCGACCGAGAATGAAGCGGTGAAGCGCAGGATCTTCGCCGGGCTGGCGTTGAAGCCCGCGGCGCTGCTCGCCACCAACACCTCGTCGATCTCGATCACCCGCCTTGCCGCGGCGAGCGACCGGCCCGACCGTTTCACGGGCCTGCATTTCTTCAACCCGGTGCCGCTGATGACGCTGGTCGAGATCATTCCCGGCCTGCAGACGTCCGATGCCACCAGGGCCGCGATGGCGGCTTTTGCCGCAAGGATCGGCAAGACCGCGATCATCGCCGCCGACAGCCCGGCCTTCATCGTCAACCGCATCCTCTGCCCGATGCTCAACGAAGCGATTTTCGCGCTGGGCGATGGTGTCGGCAGCGTTACCGATATCGAT
>JBBRVH010000142.1:0-7008 GCA_038246995.1 Sphingomonadales bacterium | reverse complement strand
TCGAGCTGCGCCGCACCCCAGGCAAGAAAGCCGCGCCCCAGCCGTTCGCCGACGCTGCGCGCCACCGGATCGCCGCGCCCGGCAAGCGCAGCCACTTCCAGGAAAAGTTGCAGATAAGGCCACACATCGTCGGTGAACAGCACGCCGTGCAACACGGTGAGCAGGGTGTCGAAGGGCAAGGGCGTGGCCCCGGTCCGTGCAGCGAGCAGCGCCGTCAGCCGCTCGGCAACGCGTTCGAGCACCGCGGCAATGATCGCGGCCTTGTCGGGGAAATAATACAGCAGCATCCGGTCCGACAGCTGCGCTGCCTCTGCCAGCGGGCGCAGGCTGGCGCCGGCGAGGCCATGCGCCAGCACATGATCGGCGAGCCTTTCGACGATATCGGCCCGGCGCCGGTCGGACTTGCGCGGGGGGGCGGGAACGGCGGGAGCGGGATCGATTGGCACGCTTTCCATCTCGCACGCTTTTGCCGGCCGGGCAAAGAGGGCGCCGCGCCCGGCGGCGTTGACTTTGCGGTGGCTTCTGCCAGCTTCGCCCGCCATGGCCACCCTGTCCGCTCCCGCCCGCCACAGCCTGTCGACGGGCCTGATCGTCGCTGTCGGCGCGGCGATCATGCTCAATTACATCGATCGCGGCGCGGTTTCGATCGCGGCACCGCTGATTATCGACGAAATGGGGCTGTCGGCGACGGACTATGGCAAGGTGGTATCGGCGTTTTTCCTGACCTATGTGCCGGTGCTGGTCCTCGCCGGCTGGCTCGCCGACCGGGTGTCGGTGTGGAAATTGATGGCCGGCGGTGTCGCCGTCTGGGCGCTCGCCACTTTGTGCATCGGCTTTGCCGGCGGCTTGACGGCGCTGGTCGCCATGCGGCTGGCGATGGGCATCGGCGAAGGCGTCGCTTTCCCGAGCGGTAGCAAGCTGATGGCGCGGGCGCCCGAGGCACGCCGCGGCGTCGCCAATATCGCGCTGTCGGGCGGGCTGGCGATGGGCCCGCTGGTCGGCACGCTGGCCGGCGGTGCGATCCTCGAACTCTACGGCTGGCGGCCGATGTTCATCATCTTCGGGGCGGTCACGCTGCTCTGGTTGCTGCCCTGGCTGGCCATGCGCCGCGAAGTCGATGCGCCGCTGGGCAGCGATGATGGCGTCGCCGTGCCCTACACCCAGTTGCTGCGATCGCGCGGGCTATGGGCCATTTCGGCCTATCATTTCACCGGCACTTATGCGCTGTATTTCATCATCGCCTGGTTGCCGCTCTATCTCGTCAAGGTGCGCGGCTACGACATCACCGACATGGCGCTGCTCACCGCGCTGTTCTACCTTGGCCAGACGCTCGGCGCGGCCGGGTCGGCGGCGCTGGGTGACTGGCTGATCGGGCGGGGGCGGGCGGCATCGGCGGTGCGGCGCGCGATCGGAGTCATCGGCTCGGTCGTTGGCGCCATCGGCGTGCTTGCCATCGCCTGGACCGAAACCACCAATGCGCTGATGGTCTGGCTGGTGCTGACCAGCCTGTGCTTCGGCGCGGTGACGGGCATCTTGTTCGTCGTCGGGCAAACACTGGCCGGGCCGGCCTCGGCTGGGCGCTGGATCGGCATCCAGTCGGGGGTCGGCAATCTGGCGGGGATCACCGGGCCGGTGATTACCGGCGCCATCGTCGATTCGGCCGGCTATGGGCCGACCTTCGTGCTGACCGCGGCGGTCATCATGGCCGGCGCCGTGGTTTTCGGTTTCGGCGTGCCGCGCATCGCGGCGATCGACTGGCGTCGATAGCGCCGCGCCGCCGGCCTTACTTGCCGCGCGACTTGCGGTGTTCCTCGAGATCAAGCACCGCCGAATCATCCTCGAGCATCAACCCGAGGCGGCGCGCCACTTCCTGATAGGCTTCGACTTCGCCGCCCAGATCACGCCGGAACCGGTCCTTGTCGAGCTTTTCGTTGGTCTTCATGTCCCACAGCCGGCAGCCATCGGGGCTGATTTCATCGGCCAGGATGACGCGGGCGAAATCGCCGTCGAAGAGTCGCCCGAACTCGAGCTTGAAATCGACGAGCCGGATGCCGATCCCGGCGAACAGCCCGGCCATGAAATCGTTCACGCGGATCGCCATGTCGGCGATATCGTGCATTTCTTCCTGGGATGCCCAGCCGAAGGCGGCGATATGTTCATCGGTGATCAGCGGATCGCCGAGCGCATCGTCCTTGTAATAATATTCGAGGATCGTGCGCGGCAATTGCGCGCCTTCTTCCAGCCCGAAGCGCTTTGCCAGCGAGCCGGCGACGACGTTGCGGACGACGACCTCGATCGGGATGATCTCGACCTGGCGCACCAGTTGCTCGCGCATGTTGAGCCGGCGGATGAAATGCGTCGGGATGCCGATGGTGGCGAGCAAGGTGAACAGATGCTCGGAAATGCGGTTGTTGAGCACGCCCTTGCCGCTGATCGTGCCCTTTTTCTGGGCGTTGAAAGCGGTGGCATCATCCTTGAAATACTGGATGATCGTGCCGGGTTCGGGCCCCTCGTAGAGGATCTTGGCCTTGCCCTCGTAAATCTGGCGGCGCCGGGTCATGGCTTCCCTCCTGATGGTCGGCTCTCGGGCGTGCCCGAAATTCGGGCATTGGCAAGCCGACCGGTTGAAAACAGCTTGCCCCGGAGACACCGGCCCAAATGCAGGACCGGGGCGCGCCGGGGCAGTCCCTCGCACATAGCGCGCAGCCGCCGTGCTTACAATGCCGCCCTGCAATATCCGGCGAACGCGTTTGCGCATTGATCCATCCGCGCTGCGCCTCTATCTGACAAGCGACATCCCAAGCCGGAGCTTGCAATGACCGCTTTCGACAATCGCCAAAAAGCCTTTGAGGACAAGTTCGCCCATGATGCCGACTTGAAGTTCAAGGTGGCGGCGCGCCGTGACAAGCTCGTCGGGCTGTGGGCCGCCGGCAAGCTTGGGCTCGAAGGCGATGCCGCCGATGCCTATGCCAAATCGATCGTCCTCGCCGATCTGGAAGAAGCCGGCGATGAGGATGTGGTGCGCAAGCTCGTTGCCGATCTCGATGTCGAAGGAGTCGGCGAGGCCGAGGTGCGCAAGGCGCTGGCGGAACAGGGCGAAATCGCCCGCCGCCAGATCATGGAAGCGATGTAACGCCATGCCGATGGCCGCCACCGATATCGAAGCCGCGATCGTTACAGCGCTGCCGGGCGCGGTGGTGGAGATCACCGATCTTGCCGGCGACGGCGATCATTACGCTGCAAAGGTAACCGCGGCGCAGTTCGCCGGCCTGTCGCGTGTCAAGCAGCACCAACTTGTCTACAATGCCCTTGGCGGGCGCATGGGCGGCGTGCTCCATGCCCTGCAACTCACCACCATCCCGGCCTGAAGGAGCCTTGCCATGACCCAGACCATCCAGGATCGTATCGAACTTCTCGTCAAATCGACTCCGGTCGTGCTGTTCATGAAGGGGACGCCGATGTTCCCGCAGTGCGGCTTTTCCTCGACGGCCTGTGCCATTCTCGATCGGCTCGGTGTCGAATTCGAAGGTGTCGACGTGCTTGCCGACCCGGCGATCCGCCAGGGCGTCAAGGATTATTCCGAATGGCCGACGGTGCCGCAGCTCTACATTGCCGGCGAATTCGTCGGCGGGTCGGACATCATGATGGAAATGTACCAGGCCGGCGAACTGACCGCGATGATCGAACAGGCCGGCATCCCGCGCACCGCTGCCTGAACCCCGTGGCGGCGCCCGCACCTGATCTTTCGGCGGGCAGCATCTGGCAGGCGGTGCTGGCGGTTTTGCGCCGGGATTTCTGGACGTTGTTCGCGATTGCGGCGCCGTTCACCCTGCTCGTAGACATGGTGCTGGCGCAGTTCGGGCCGCCGCGGCCCAGGACGATCGCCGATTTCACGCCGCAGGTGCTGCTGATCCTTGTCTTCGTGCCGGCGTTGATCGGCATCATCGCGCAACTGGCGGTGGCGCGGCTGGCGGCGGCGCCGGCCGAACCGCCGCGTGCCGCACTCGCAGCGGCGTTGCGCCGGGCGCCGTTCTTCCTCATTGCCGTGCTGATGATCGCCTGGCCGCTCGGGTTGGCGGGCGGCTTTGTCGCCGCGCTTCCCGGGTTGCGCTGGGCCACCGTGCTGCTGGTGGTGCCGGGGCTGTATCTGGCGGCGCGGCTGTTCCCGATGGCGGTTGCCGCCGTGGTCGAACCGATCGGCCCGGTCGCGATCCTGCAACGCACCTGGCAGATGACCGCCGGACGCGGCGGCGCCATCGCCTGGCTGATGCTGCTGTCGTTGCTGTTGTTGATCGCCGCCAGCCTGATCACCACCGGCGTCGGCGGTGCGCTCGGCTCGGTGCTGACGCTGATCGGGCTGAAATCGGTCGGGGTGTTCGTCGCCAATCTCGCCAATGCCCTGCTGGGGTGCCTGTTCAGTATCGGCAGCGCGGTGGCAGCGGCGCAGATTTACGAGCGGTTGCGGTAAGGGCATATTCCGTCACCCCCGCGAAGGGGGGGCCCATCGCCCGAACCCGGTCACATGCGTCGACGCGCCGGTGATGGCCCCCCGCCTGCGCGGGGGTGACGATCCTTGATTTACAGCAACGGCACCCGCGGCGCCGTCTCCGGCGGGTACAGCCCGGCCGCGCGCGGATCGGGGTAAATCTCCACCGCGCGCTCGAACGGCCGAAAGCCCTCGCGCTGGTAAAAGCCGAGCGCTGACGGGTGGTCGAGATCGCAGGTGTGGACCCAGCCGCGCTTGATGGCACGCTTCGCTTCGCCACCGTGCGATTTGCCAAGGTCGCCTCCGCTCCAGCCGATGCGCAACGCATGCGCCATCAACCAGGCGCCATGGCCATTGCCGGTCATCCCCGGCACCAGCCCGAAATAGGCGATCTCGAATTCTTGCCGAACGGCGAAATCGAGCTCGAGCAGGCCGACCGCCACGCCATCGCGGCGGGTCGCGACATGGACTTCGGTGGTTTCGGCATCGAGGATCGCGCCCAGTCGGCGATCGTCCATCACCAGCCGGCCGCGCCATAACCATTCCTGGCCGATCTGGCGGAACAGCGCGCGATAACGAATCCGATCAACCGGCGCGTGCCAGCGTTCGAGCTTGAGCGCCGATTTCATCGGGCCGGCCGGCACCGGCGGCGCCAGCATTTCAAGACTGGTGACAATCGTCGCCACCTCGCCGCTGGCGACGGGGATCATCCGGCTGCTCAAGCCGTCAGTCCCAACGCGCTTCGGGGGGCAGGCTCATCAGGATCGCATCGACATTGCCGCCGGTCTTGAGCCCGAAGGTCGTGCCGCGATCATAGACCAGGTTGAATTCGGCATAGAGGCCGCGATAGCGCAGTTGCGCCAGCCGCTGCTCGGCGGTGAAGTCCTGATGCATCTTGGCACGGACGATGCGGGGGTAAAGATCGACAAAGGTCTTGCCGACGCCCTGGGTGAAGGCGAAATCCTTTTCCCAGTCGTTCGCCAGATGATCGTAGAAGATGCCGCCGACACCGCGGTGTCGGTTGCGGTGCGGTACCCAGAAATAGTCCTCGGCCCATTTCTTGTAGGCCGGGTAATGCGCCGGATCATGGTCGTTGCACATCGCCTTGACAGTGTCGTGGAACAGCGCGGTTTCGGCGTCGTCGGCCAGCGCGGGGTTCAAATCGACGCCGCCGCCGAACCAGCGTTTCGTCGTGACGAGGAAACGCGTGTTCATGTGGATGGCGGGCACCAGCGGGTTGGCCGGATGGATGACGAGGCTGATGCCGGTGGCAAAAAAGCGCGGGTCTTCGGCAGCGCCGTTGATCTGCTTGGCGAAATCGGGCGAAAATTCGCCATGGACGGTGGAGATGTTGACCCCGGCCTTTTCGAAGACCCGGCCCTTCATGACCGACATGACGCCGCCGCCGCCATGCGCGCCCGAGGCATCGGGGCGATCCCAGGCGGTGCGTTCGAAGCGCCCGGCCGGGCCGGGGGCCTGGCTTTCGTCTTCAAGGGTTTCGAGGGCGCTGCAGATCTGGTCGCGCACCTCGCGAAACCAGGTCTGCGCGGCGGTCTGTTGGTCATCGAGTGTGTACATGACCACTCTTTAACCGCATCCGTGGCGGGGGCGAAACCCCGTATTTGTGTCGGATCTTCCCTGCTGACGATGGTGCGGCTTCGGCGGGGCCGCTTCCCCCCGCGCCAAAATGTCTCCAAAATCGCCGTTGCGTTACCCGCGCTCTCGCGGCTATGTCGAAAGGATGAAGGGTGGTGTAGCAGAGCCGCCCGTCAGCCACTTATAACAGAGGCTCAAGATGGCGACCGAAACACGGCCCCTCGATACCCAATTGCCCCCTGAGGGCGAACGCCGGCGCGACTTTCTTTATGTCGCCACCGCTTCGGTTGCCGCTGTCGGTGCCGGCGCGGTCGTCTGGCCGCTGATCAACCAGATGAACCCGTCGGCCGACGTGCTGGCGCTCGCCTCGATCGATCTCGATCTGGCGGCGGTGCAGCCCGGCCAGGCGGTCAAGGTCAGCTGGCGCGGCAAGCCGGTCTTTGCCCGGCACCTGACCCCCGAAGAAATTGCCTCGGCCAACAAGGTCGATATCAAGTCGTTGCGCGATCCGCAGTCGCTCGCCGATCGCACCAAGCCGGGCAATGCCCAGTGGCTTATCACGCTCGGCGTCTGCACCCATCTCGGCTGCGTGCCGCTGGGTGCCGGCCAGGGCGAAGTCCGCGGTGATTTCGGCGGATATTTCTGCCCGTGCCACGGCTCGCATTATGATACCGCCGCGCGCGTCCGCAAGGGCCCGGCGCCCAAGAACCTTGAAGTGCCGGCGTACGTCTTCAAGACGCCCACGTCCGTCACCATCGGCTGAGGAGGATAGAAAATGAGCTTTTCCTGGGCCAAGCAGTACCAGCCGACCACCGAGATCGGCAAATTCTTCGACAAGCAGCTGCCGCTGCCGCGCTTCATTTATGGCGCGCTGGGTGCCGGTTATCCGACCCCGAGGAATTTGAACTATTTCTACAACTTCGGCG
>JBBRVH010000141.1:0-7095 GCA_038246995.1 Sphingomonadales bacterium | reverse complement strand
GCCGCGCCGATGAAGCGCGCCACCTTTTCGCGCGCCTCCTCGAAACGCAGCGTCATGGTGGCGGAACGTTCATACACGCCGCGGTGGACGGTGGCATAATCGGCACCATAGGCCGCGGCGATGGCATCGATGACGACCTGCGGCTTTTGCGCGGTGGCAGCGGTATCGAGATAGGCCCAGTTGCCGGCCAGGCCGGGGAAATCGGCCTTGCGGCTCACCAGTGGTGCGGAGGCAAGGATCGTGCTCACAGCGCGGCCTCAAGCAAAGTGGTCACCTGCGCCTCGGCAGCTTCACGCGCAGTTTCGTCGGCGATGCTGGCCAGCGCATCCGACAGGAAGGCCCGGGTCAACAGCCCGCGCGCCTGCGCCGGCGGCAGCCCGCGGCTTTCAAGGTAGAACAATGCCGTCTTGTCAAGTTCGCCCACCGTCGCGCCATGGGCGCATTTGACGTCATCGGCGAAGATTTCAAGCTCGGGCTTGGCATTGGCGGTGGCGCCGCGATCGAGCAACAACGCCTTGAAGCTTTGCGCCGCATCGGTCTGTTGGCCGGCGCGCATGACGGCGACCTTGCCGAGATAGGTGGCGGTGGCGGTGCCGCCGGCGACGCAGCGCACGACCTGGTTGCTGCTCGCCCCCGGCCCGGCGTGGCGAACGGTGGTGACGATTTCCAGCACCTGTCCACCGCTGGCGACGATGATGCCGCCGAGTTCGAAATGCGCGCCATCATGCAGCGTCACGTCAACCGCGACCCGGCCATAGCTGCCGCCGCTGTTGATGACATGCAGCACCAGCCGCGCCCCGGCCGCCAGCGTGATGGTCAGGTGGTGGATGCTGACGCTGCCGGGTGCCGCGTCCTGCACGATGATGCGATGGGCGCTGTCACCGGCGGCAATGGCGATCGCTTCGGGTGCCACGGGCCAGGCGCGTTCGACCGCAGCGATATCGCTGTAGCGCCAGTCTTCGTCGCGGCGGCTCGGCACAGCCGACAACAAAGGCGCCAGGGCTGTCATGCCGCCATGCTCACATAGCCGTCGCGTTCAAGTTCCTGCGCCAGTTCCGGCCCGCCGGTGCGCACGATGCGCCCGGCGACAAGAACATGGACGAAATCGGGCACGACATAATCGAGCAGGCGCTGATAGTGCGTGATCAGCAGCGTGGCGCGATCCGGCGAGCGCATGCGGTTGATGCCGTCCGAAACCACGCGCAGCGCGTCGATATCGAGGCCGCTGTCGGTTTCGTCGAGGACCGCCAGCCTGGGTTCGAGCACCGCCATCTGGACCATTTCGTTGCGCTTCTTCTCACCGCCCGAAAAGCCCTGGTTCACCGAACGCTTGAGCATTTCATAGGGCAGGCCGAGGTCTTCGGCAGCGGCCTTGGCGAGTTTCATGAATTCGGCACCGCTGGCTTCCTTTTCGCCACGAAGATGGCGCTGGGCATTGAGCGCGGTGCGCAGGAACATCAGGTTCGACACGCCGGGGATCTCGACCGGATATTGCAGGCCCAGGAACACGCCCGCAGCGGCGCGTTCGTGCGGCGCCATGGCGAGCAGGTCTTCCCCCAGAAAGGTCACGCTGCCGCCAGTCACTTCATAGCCCGCGCGCCCGGCGAGGACATAGGACAGGGTCGATTTGCCGGCGCCATTGGGGCCCATGATGGCATGGACTTCGCCGGCGTTGATGGTCAGCGACAGGCCGTTGAGGATCTGCTTGCCGTCGATTTGGGCGTGAAGATTGTCGATGATGATCACTTGGCGGCTTTCTCTGGCGCAGACGGCGCAGCAGTGGCGGATTGGCGGCGGAAAAGCGTGAGCACGGTCTGCTGGCGCAGCTCGTCCTCGATGGTGGCAACCGAGGCTTCGGCGACCGCCTTGGACTGGGCGATGCTGAACTTGGGGTGGCCGATCTGGTGAAAGGCGATGACATCGGCCATCAGCGTGTTGCGCAGCGGCTTGCAGGCGATGACGACACGGTCGCCGATCGAGCCGGCGGGTTCATCGCCGAGCGCGATACTGGCGGCACCGTCAGCGATGCATTTGGCATAGGCCGCATTGGCCTTTTCCATGATCGCCTTTTGCGCCGCGCCCTCGGTCGGCTTGGGCGGCGCCGGCGGCGAACAGGCGGCCAGCGCCAGCCCGAGGAGCAGGGCGCGCTTCACCCGACCGAACCTTCGAGTGAAATGCCGAGCAGTTTCTGCGCTTCGACGGCAAATTCCATCGGCAATTGCTGAAGGACTTCCTTGCAGAAGCCGTTGACGATCAAGGTCACCGCGGCCTCGGTATCGAGGCCGCGCGACTGGGCATAGAACAGCTGATCATCGCTGATCTTCGAGGTCGTGGCTTCATGCTCGATGATCGCCGACGGGTTGCGCACTTCGATATAGGGCACGGTGTGGGCGCCGCATTCCGAACCGAGCAACAGGCTGTCGCACTGGGTATGGTTGCGCGCGCCTTCGGCTGACGCCGCGACACGCACCAGCCCGCGATAGGTGCCTTGCGAGCGCCCCGCCGAAATGCCCTTCGACACGATCGTCGAGCGCGTGCCCTTGCCGAGGTGGATCATCTTGGTGCCGGTATCGGCCTGCTGGCGATTGTTGGTCACCGCCACCGAATAGAATTCGCCGACCGAATCCTCGCCCGACAGCACGCAGCTCGGATATTTCCAGGTGATCGCGCTGCCGGTTTCGACCTGGGTCCAGCTGACCTTGCTGCGCTTGCCAAGGCAATTGGCGCGCTTGGTGACGAAATTGTAGATGCCGCCAAGGCCATTGGCATCGCCCGGATACCAGTTCTGCACGGTCGAATATTTGATTTCGGCATCGTCCATCGCCACCAGCTCGACAACCGCGGCGTGGAGCTGGTTTTCATCGCGCATCGGCGCCGTGCAGCCTTCGAGATACGAGACGTGGCTGCCCTTGTCGGCGATGATCAGCGTGCGTTCGAACTGCCCGGTATTGGCGGCGTTGATGCGGAAATAGGTGCTCAGCTCCATCGGGCAACGCACGCCCTCGGGGATGTAGACGAAGGTGCCGTCGCTGAAGACCGCGCTGTTGAGGCAGGCGAAGTAATTGTCATGCTGCGGCACGACGCTGCCCAGCCACTTTTTCACCAGGTCGGGATATTCCTTCACCGCTTCGGAAATCGAGCGGAAGATCACGCCGGCCTTTTCAAGCTCGGCGCGGAAGGTCGTCGCCACCGAAACGCTGTCGAACACCGCATCGACGGCAATGCGCCGCGAGCCTTCGACGCCCGCGAGCATTTCCTGCTCGGCGATGGGAATCCCCAGCTTTTCATAGGTCCGGCGGATTTCAGGATCGAGTTCGTCGAGCGACCCGATCGTCGGCTTGGATTTCGGCGCCGCGTAATAATAGGCGTCCTGATAATCGATCGGCGCGATCTCGAGCTTGGCCCAATCGGGCGATTCCATCGTCAGCCAGCGGCGATATGCCTTCAGCCGCCATTCGAGCAGCCAGGCCGGTTCGGCCTTTTTCGCCGAGATGTAGCGGACGGTATCCTCGTTCAGCCCCTTGGGCGCCATTTCCGATTCGATATCGGTGCTGAAACCCCATTTGTAGGTGGCGAGATCGGCCACCGCCGCGCGCGCTTCGGCGTCCTGCTCGGGTTCGGCTGCGATTGCGTTGCTGTTTTCGGTCATGTCATCACCTCACCTGCCGGCATCACCGGCACAAGCCGCCGCGCCGTCGCAGGCACCAGAAGATCGGCGAGCGTTACCGCCGCCAGCGCGCCCCGCACCGCCGCGTTGATCGGCCCCCAATGGCCGCGCACCGTGCAATGGCCTTCGATGGCGCAATCATGGCTTTCGCCCGACAGGCAGTTGGTCAGCGCGATCGGGCCATCGACTGCCTCGACGATCGCCGCCACACTGATCTGCGACGCATCGAGCGCCAGCGCAAAGCCGCCGGCAACGCCGCGCGACGCCGTGAGCAGTCCGGCCCGCGCCAGCGTGCCCATCAGCTTGGCCACCGTCGGCGCCGGGATTGCCGTCACCTCGGCAACCCGCGCTGCCGACAGCCGCGCCTGCGGCTCGCGCGCCGCCGCGGTCATCACGACGACGGCGTAATCGGCAAGATTGGTCAAGCGGATCAAGCGTTACCCTTAAAGCGGAGCGAATTCGTCCGGCTTATGTGGGGCGGCAGGCGATACTGTCAACTCCCGATGCGGCAAAGTGCGCCTGTTACCGGTCAACTGCGCCGCGCCAGCCTTTCGCATCGCCGGCATCAGGCGCTTGCGCCCGCTGGTCAGGCTGTGCGCCGCTGCCGCGCCGGCTTGGCATCGTGTCGGGGTTGTCACGGTGGACCGATTGAATTCACGAATGAAATTTGGCTGGTCCTGGAATCTGGCGCAGGCAAGGTCGCTCCAGCCGGCAATCGCGCCATTGCCGGCACCATCGCGCCAAAGGTCACCGGGCGATGCCGAAATGACGATGCATCCGACATCAGCAGCGAACGGCTCGCCGTTTCGGGCCCGGGTGGTACCCGAAACGACGGCTGATTCGGCCACCCGAAAGGACCGGCCCGGGAAAAGAATGTCCCACCGGGCCGATCAAGTGAGGGACGTTCGACGAACCAGAAATGGTTTGCCCAACGATCCCTTCGGGTCGCAGCCATGTGTTAGCCGACCCGCCGCTGAGATTATTGTAAGATTTCGCCAGAAAGACCGAAGAAAGCGTGAAGGCGATCAGGACGCCGCCGGCCTGGAACGGGCGATCCAGGCGTCGACATTCTCTTCAAGGATATCGAGCGGCACGGCGCCGGTTTTCAGCACGACATCATGAAAATCACGAATATCGAACCGATCGCCGAGCGCCGCCTTGGCGCGATCGCGCAGTTCAAGGATCTTCAACCGCCCGACCATGTACGCCGTCGCCTGGCCGGGGTAGACGGCATAGCGTTCCATCGCCTTCTGGATGCCGCCGACCGGTTCGGCGCTGTTGTCGATATCATATCGAATCGCCTGTTTGACGCTCCAGCGCTTGGCATGGATGCCGGTATCGACAACCAGCCGGATGGCACGATGCAGTTCGAGCTGCAGGCGACCGAAATCATTATACGGGTCCTGGTACTGGCCCATCTCCTTGGCCAGTTTTTCGGTATAGAGCCCCCAGCCTTCGGAATAGGCGGTAAAGCCGCCGAAGCGCCGGAACGCCGGCACATTCTTCAACTCGGTCGAATTGGCGCGTTCGAGGTGATGGCCGGGCAGGCCTTCATGATAGATCAACGGCTCGATCTCGATCGTCGGCATGTCGACCATCTGGTAGAGATTGACATAAACCGTGCCGGGCCGCGAACCATCTTCGGCCGGGGACTGGTAAAAGGCCTTGCCGGCGGATTTTTCGCGGAAAGGCTCGACCGCCTTCACCACCACGGGCGCCTTGGGCAGATTGGCGAAATATTGCGGCAACTTGGGCCGCAAATCATCGAGATAGGCATTGGCGCGCCTGAGATATTCGGCTTTGCCGGCATCGCCATCGGGCAGAACAAAGCTCTTGTCGTCGCGCATGCGAGCCAGGAACGCCTTGAAATCTCCCTTGAAACCGACCTTGCGGGCGATCTCCATCATCTCGCCGTGGATGCGCGCGACCTGTGCCAGCCCCAGATCATGGATCTGGTCGGCACTGAGATCGGTGGTGGTGTAGGACGCGAGATTGGCGGCGTAATAGGCCTTGCCATCCTTCAGCCGCCAGATGCCATCGATGCTGCCGGCGCGCTTTTCCTGCGCCGTCATCGCGGTGATCAGCCGTTCATACGCCGGCTTGACGCTGGTCAGCAGCGCGGCATTGGCAGCGGCCACCAGCGCATCACGTTCGGCCGCGGGCAGGTTCAGCTTGCCGACCTTGGCCTTGAAATCGGCGAGCAGCGGCGAATCATCGGCGCCGGCATCGAACGGCGCGCCCTTCAACGCATTGCGCGCGTCGGAGATGACATAGGGAAACACCCATTTCGGCGGCAGCACGCCCATTCCGGCGCGAATTTCGCTTTCGGCGATATCCTGGTCGAGCGCGGCCCCCAGCTTTTCGAGCCGCGCGACATAGGCGCGGGCGTCGACGGCGTCGCCGATGCGGTGGATATTGATCAGGAACGCCGGATAGCGCGATTGCGCGCCATTCATCTGGTCGAAGACATAATCGTTGCGGCGATATTTGAAGCTCGCATCGCGGCGCAGTGCCTGTTTTTCGAACAGGCGGTACGACAGCCGCGACGCCGGGCCGAGATCGGCGGTTGCAAAGCGCGTGCGCATTTCGGCGAGCGCCTTTTGTGCGGCCTCATGCGCCGCGATTTCCGCCGCGTCGCTGTTGTCGTTCCATTTGTCCTGGTCGGTCTTGATTCCGCGATAGCTTTGCCCCTGCGGGCTGCGCGCCAACTGCGCCTTGTCGACCGTATCGAAAAACGCTTCCAGCTGCGCATCGGCAGTCTGGATGGTGACGGCAGCGGCGGCCGGCGCCGCTTGCGCCAGCACGGGCGACGGGATGATCAGCGCGGCGGCGATCAACAGATGGTGGCGCATGAAACCTCGCAATCGAAACTGGAACCGTTCCGTAGCAAGCCCGGGGGCGCCCGTAATGCAAAAAACGGATTTGTCTGCGGCGCCAAAACCATGCAACTTTCCGGCGACAGGGGGGTTGATCACTAGTTGCAGGGCGCGGTTCAGCGTTGCGGCAACCATGACCAGATTCGAAGGGAAATAATCCATGTCTGCAAATCGCCCGATTCGACTGCTTGCCAGCGCCATGCTGTTGACCGGCCTTGCCGCCTGCAGCGCCGAAAAGACCGCCGACGCGCCGGCCGCAACAACGGAAACCGCAACCACCGAAACCACCGTGGTTGAAACCGTGCCGCCGGCTGTCCCCGTTGCCGCCGATCCGGCGGCCGTGCCTGTTGCCGCCGATCCGGCGGCCGTGCCTGTTGCCGCCGATCCGGCGCCCGCGCCGGTGGCCGAAGCAGCGATGCCCGCGGCCCCCGCTGCTGGTGGCGTGACCCTTGCCTCGTTGACCGGTGATGCTGCCAAGGGCGAAAAGGTTTTCGGCCAGTGCAAGACCTGCCATGTCGTCGAAAAGGGCGTCAACCGCATCGGCCCGTCGCT
>JBBRVH010000140.1:0-7149 GCA_038246995.1 Sphingomonadales bacterium | reverse complement strand
TCGTCATCACCGGACGTGTCGTCGATTCGGCGCTGGCGCTGGGGCCGCTGATCCATGAATTCGGCTGGGGGCCGCGTGATTTCGACCTGCTGGCCGCGGGCACGCTGGCCGGGCACTTGATCGAATGCGGTGCGCAGGTGACCGGCGGCACCTTTACCGATTGGCGCGACGTGCCGGGCTGGGCGACGATCGGCAGCCCGATCGCCGAATGCGCCGCCGATGGCACGCTGGTCATCACCAAGCCCGCAGGCAGCGGCGGGCTGGTGAGCATCGGTACCGTTGCCGAACAGATGCTGTATGAAGTCGGTGACCCCCAGGCCTATTTCGTCCCCGATGTGACCTGCGATTTTTCGGCCGTGCGGCTGGCGCAACTCGGCGTCGACCGGGTCGGCGTCAGCGGTGCGCGCGGGCTGCCGCCGACAGCAACCCTGAAAGCCTGCGCCACCTTCGACGATGGCTGGCGCGCGCTGGCGTATCAGCCGATCATCGGCCCCGATGCCGTGGCGCGGGCGCAGCGCCAGGCCGATGCCTTGTTCGCGCGCGGCCGGATGATGCTCAAGGCGCAGGGGCTGGCGGATTTTCGCCGCACCGATGCCGTGCTGATCGGCGCCGGCGCGTCGCTGGGCCCGCGCTTGTTCGATGCGGCCGCGCAGGAAGTCGTGCTCAAGCTCGTCGCCGATCATTACAGCGCAGCTGCGGCCGGCATGTTCGTGCGCGAGCAATTCGCGGCGATCTCGGCGATGTCACCGGGGACCAGCGTCAGCTTCGGCACCCAGGTCGTCCCGCTCGCCGGGCTGGTGTCGTTCCTTGTCGCCAAGGCCGAGGTGACCGCGACGATCGATCCGGGCGATGGCCCGCTGGCCTTCACGGGCGCGGATATTGCCGGCTTTGCGCCCGAACAGATCGAACGCCCGGCTATTATTGCCCGCGCCGGCACGGTGCCGCGCCGGCTGGGGGATATCGCTTTCGTGCGCAGCGGCGAAAAGGGCGAAACGATCAATATCGCGGTCATTGCCCGCGATCCGGCGCAGTTGCCGGCGTTGCGCGCGGCGCTCACCCCCGCCGCCGTGACCGGCTGGCTGGCGCATCTTTTCGACGCGCCGGGGTCGGTGACGGTTTACGACGTACCCGGCGTGGCGGCGCTCAATCTCGTGCTCGCCGGGGCGCTGCCCGGCGGGATCAACGCCAGCACCCGGCTCGACCCGGCGGCAAAAACGGTCGGGCAGCAGATGCTCGGGTTCGTGGTGGCGGTTTAGGCGGTCAGACCGCGCGCAGCGTCCCCGTCGCCACCACCGGCCCGGTCGGCTGGCCGGTCGGCGAGCCGCCATAGGGTTCGATCGAAATGGCGAGCGTCGCGCCCGATTCGAGCCCGCGCAACTGGTCCGACGTGATGACGTGCTTGTTGGGATCCTTGATATCGATGACGCCCAAGGAGCGCGGCGGGTTCTTGCCCTCGATCACCCAGAGCTCGGCCGATTTGCCTTCGTCCTGGCGCTGGGTGGCGGGTGTCAACACCACGGCGCCGCGCAGCGGATCATAGGCCGCCGACAGCAACGGCTTGCCATCGGCACCGGCGAGCGCGGCAACCAGCAGTTGCGGCGGCGCACCCGGCACCGGCGGCGGGGCCGGCGGGTTGACCTGCGCCACGGCGACCAGCGCGGCGGCGACACCGGCAAAGCTGACGCCGCGCCAAAGCGTCAGGCTTTGCCACAGGCTTTGCTTTGCGACGGGCGCAGGATCCGGACGCAGCGACGGCGTGATTTCAGCCGAAATCGCCGCCCAGATCTCGGCCGGCGGTGCCACATCGGCGGTTTCACCATCAATCGGTGCCAGGCGTGCCGTCCAATCATCGACCATGGCGCGGAACGCCGGGTCCGAACGCAGCCGCAGATCGGCGGCGCGGCGTTCGGCGCGGTCGAGCGCTCCCAGCGCGAAGTCCATCGCCAGTGCTTCGTCGGCGCTCAACGGCGCCAGTGCTTCGTCGGCGCTCGACGGCGCCAGTGTTTCGTCGGCGCTCATGCCGCTCATGTCCTCGGAGGGCGTCATGCGGAGTGCCCTTCCGGCAGCGCGGAAAGATCGGTCTTCAACCGCATCAGCCCGCGGCGAACCCAGCTTTTCAGCGTGCCGACCGGCACGCCTTCGCGCGCTGCCAGCGTTTCATAGGTGATGCCTTCGAAATAGCAGCTGCGGATCGCCGCGGCATGGCGCGGTTCGAGATGCGCGAGCGCGGCGTTGAGCCGGGCGGCCTCCCGATCGGTATCGATGAGCACATCGGCGCCCGGGCTGGTATCGCGGACTTCGGCGGCTTCCTCGAGCGGGGCCGACGGCCGGCTGCCGCGAGCGCGCAGCCGGTCGATGGCGCGATTGCGCGCAATCGTCGCCGTCCAGGTGACCGGGCTGGCACGGGCCGGATCGAATTCGGCCGCCTTTCGCCAGATCGTCACATAAACCTCCTGCAAAACATCTTCCGCCTCGGTGCGTTCGATCAATATACGCAGGATGATGCCAAATAGTTTTGCGGACGTGCGTTGATAAAAGATTCCAAAGGCTTGGCGGTCGCCATCGGCCGCCCGCGCGAGCAGGGCAGACAGTTCGGCGGCGCCGGGGGATGGCGGGCTCACAGCTTTCTCAACTGCATCTTGATCGGCCCGTCCGCACGACCGTGGACGAATTGATCGACAAAGGGATTATCGGCTGAATCGATACCATGGCGCGGACCGTGCCAGACGATGCGCCCTTCGTAAAGCATGGCAACCGAATCGGCGATCTTGCGGACGCTCGCCATGTCATGGGTGATCGTCAGCGCGGTGATCTTGAGATCGGTGACCAGCGTGCGAATGAGGTTGTTGATGACATCGGCCATGATCGGATCGAGCCCGGTCGTCGGTTCGTCGAAAAACAATATCTCGGGCCGCGCGGCGATGGCGCGGGCCAGCGCGACGCGTTTCTGCATGCCCCCCGACAGCTCGGATGGCCGCAGGTCGGCGACATCGGCGCCAAGGCCGACGCGCGCCAGATTGTCGATGGCGGCGGCGCGGCGATCGGCGGCGGGTCCCGACAGGGCAAAGCTGATGTTGCGCCAGACCGGCAGCGAATCGAACAGCGCCCCGCCCTGGAACAACATGCCGAAGCGCGCCTGGTGGGCGGCCAACGCCCGCGCCGACAGGCCGACGACACCGATGCCATCGACCCGGATGCTGCCGGCATCGGGGGTCAGCAGCCCGAGGATGCATTTCAGCGTCACCGATTTGCCGGTGCCCGAGCCGCCGATGATCACCATCGATTCGCCGGGCTGGATGGCCAGATCGACGCCGTTCAGCACCACCTTGGGCCCGAAGCGCTTGGCAACGCCGGCAAGTTCGATCTTGGCGGTCATGATCCGAAGACGATCACGGTGATGATGAGGTTGGACAGCAGGATGAGGATGAACGCCGAGACGACGGCATTGGTGGTTGCGCGCCCGACCCCGGCGGCACCCCCCGATGAATGATAGCCGTGATAGCAGCCCATCAGCGCGATGAAGAAGCCGAACACCGCCGCCTTGACCATCGACGAAATGACATCGTCCGCCTTGAGGAATTGTGCCGTGGTGTTGAGATAGGCCGCCGAATTGAAACCCAGGCGCCCGGTGGCGAGCAGCCAGCCGCCCATGACCCCGAGCGCGTTCGAGACGAGCACGAGCAGCGGCATGACCAGCACGGCGGCGATGATCCGCGGCCCGACAAGATAGCGAAACGGGTCGGTGCGCAGCGTCGTCAGCGCGTCGATCTGTTCGGTTACCCGCATCGTGCCGATTTCGGCGGCCATCGCGCTCGAAACCCGGCCGGCGACCATCAGCCCGCCGAGCACCGGGCCGAGTTCGCGGACGATGCCGATGACGGTCACCGCCGGCACCGTGGCCGCGGCGTTGAAGCGACTGCCGCCGATATAGATCTGCTGCGCCAGCGCCGAGCCGGTGAACAGCGCGGTCAGCCCGACGACGGGCAGCGAGAAATAGCCGATGACCAGCATCTGTTCGAACAATTGCGTCGGATACCAGGGCGGCCGCACCATCCGGCCAAGCGCCGTCAGGGCAAAGCGCGCCAACCGGCCGATCGAGCCGAGCAGCGCGATGATGACGCTGCCGAGCGCAATCAGCGCATGGGCAAGGGTGGTGGCCGGGCCTGTCATGTATAGACCCGGGCATAGCGAGCGCCGAGCCCGGTAAGCAACTCATATTCGCTGCGCCCGGCGGCGGCGGCGGTGCCAGCGAGATCGAAATCGACAGCAAGGAAATCGCCTTCCGCCAGCGGCGCTGCGGCGCTGACATCAAAGGCTGCCATGTCCATCGATACCCGCCCGACGGCGGGGCAGCGCACGCCGCCGGCCAGGGCCGCGCCGGCATTCGACAACGAACGGACATAGCCATCGGCATAGCCGACCGCGACCACGGCGATGCGCAGGTCGCGCGGCGCGGTGAAGGTCGCGCCATAGCCGATGCTGTCTCCGGCAGCGACGGTGCGCAGTTGCAGGATGCGCGCCGACAGCGCCACGACCGGCGCCAGCCGCCCGCCATCGGGGGCGAGGCCGCCGCCGAACAGCCCGATGCCGGGCCGGGTCAGCCCGAAATGATAGCCGGGGCCAAGCCCGATGCCGCCCGAATTTGCCAGCGCATGGCGGCGCGCCGGGAGGCGCGCCGCCAGATCGGCAAAGCGGGCGCGTTGCAGTTCGTTGCGCGGGTGGCCGGGGATTTCGGCGCAGGCGAGATGCGAATGCAGCGTATCGAGGGCGAGCCCGTCGAGCAGGCCCGATGCTGCCTCCGCCGGTGACAGGCCGAGCCGGTTAAGCCCGGTATCGACCATCACGTCGCAGGGCCGCCCCGTGGCTTTCCACGCCATCACCTGCGCCGGGGTGACCAGCACCGGCACGGCCGGCGAGGCCAGCGCCGTTGCCATTTCGGCGCTGCCGGCACCGTGGAGGACGGCGATGCGGGCGTCGATGCCCGCGAGCGGTTCGACCTCGTGCCAGTGCGCCACGAACAGATCGCGGCAGCCGGCGGCGACCAGCGCTTCGGCACTGGCGCGGGCGCCGACCCCATAGCCATCGGCCTTGATCGCGGCGCCGCAATCGGCCGCGCCACTGGCCCGGGCGAAGCGCCGCCAATTGGCGACCAGCGCGGCGGTATCGATGGTCAGGCGGGCATTGTGGGGCGGCATCGTCATTATCGCTTAGGGGCTTTTCTCGCCACGGGGAAGCGGCGCGCACCATTCATGGCGCCGAAAGCCGAATTGCCATATAAGCGGCATCAGGCACACATCTGCCTGTTGAAAGTGGATCATGACGCGACCCCTGGTTTCGGCCCTTCTTGTTTCGCTGGCGCTTGCCGGCGCAGTGCCGCTTGCCGCGCAACCGGCGCCGCGTCCCGATACGGAATTCTGCGCCAAGATGCGCGCGCGGGACCCGGGCGGCATCTGCACCCCCAAGGGCGAATATGTGACGGCGGAAAAGGTCTATCTCCCCGATGGCCGGATCATCGTCCGCTCGATGGGCAATTGAGGGCGCGCGCGACACTACCCTCGTCAAGATGACGAACCCCTCCCTCCCCGCAGGGGGGAGGGAGTTTGCGATTTCGCTCAATCGAACAGCGAGCTGACCGAGCTTTCCTCGCTGGTGCGGCGCATGGCTTCGGCGAGCAGCGGCGCAATGGTGATGTGGCGGATCTTTTTCGCGGCCTTCACCGATGCGACCGCGGCGATCGAATCGGTGATGACCAGTTCGGTCAGCGCCGAGCCATCGACCCGCGCAACGGCGCCGCCCGACAACACGCCATGGGTGACATAGGCGGTGACGCCGGTGGCGCCGGCCTCGATCAGCGCCGCTGCGGCATTGCACAGGGTGCCGGCCGAATCGACGATATCATCGACCAGCACGCACATCTTGCCGCGGACATCGCCGATGATGTTCATCACTTCGGATTCGCCGGCGCGTTCGCGGCGCTTGTCGACGATGGCGAGCGGGGCGTTGCCGAGCCGCTTGGCGAGCGCCCGGGCGCGCACGACGCCGCCGACATCGGGTGACACCACCACCAGGTCCTGCTTGACCAGCCGCGATTCGATGTCGGCGGCGATGACCGGCGCGGCATAGAGATTATCGGTCGGGATATCGAAAAAGCCCTGGATCTGCCCGGCGTGGAGATCGACCGACAGGACGCGATCGGCGCCGGCGACGGTGATCAGATTGGCGACGAGCTTTGCCGAGATCGGCGTGCGCGAGCCCGATTTGCGATCCTGCCGGGCATAGCCGAAATAGGGCACGACCGCAGTGATCCGGCGTGCCGAGGCGCGGCGCAGCGCATCGATGCAGATGAGCAGTTCCATGAGGTTGTCGTTCGCCGGAGCGGCGGTGGGTTGCACGACGAAAACATCTTCGCCGCGGACATTTTCGTGGATTTCGACGAAGATTTCCTCGTCGGCGAAGCGGCGCACCGAAGCGCTGGTCAGTTCCAGATCAAGATAGCCGGCAATCGCCAGCGCAAGTTCGGGGTTGCCGTTGCCGGCGAGAATTTTCATGGCGTGGTATGGCCCCGTGCGATTTCACCCCGCCAATAGCCGGGCTGTCACCTGCCAGCAACAAAAGCCTGCAACGGCGCCAGCAAAGGCACATCGGCGGGGGGCATTGCCAGCGCCGCGAGCGCGGCGGGCCGGTGCCAGGCGATCGGCTGGCCTTCATCGCCGCGCGGTTCGCCCGTCCAGCGGGTGCAACTGTAGAGCAGCATCAGCAGGTGAAAATCGGGATAGGCATGGGAAACGAAGCCGAGCGGCTGGAGATCGGCCTCGGCAACCGCGATGCCGAGTTCTTCGGCAAGCTCGCGCACCAGCGCAGCGGCCGGCGCTTCGCCGGGCTCGATCTTGCCACCGGGAAACTCCCACAGCCCGGCAAGCGACTTGCCGGCCGGCCGTTGCGCCACCAGCACCCGGCCGGCGCCATCGACGAGCGCTGCCGCCACGACATCGACGCGCCGCATCAGCTCAGGACAATCAGCTTGACGCGACTGCCGACGGTCAGCCGGCTGGTGGTGGTCAGGCCATTGAGCGTGAGGAAGCGCGCCTGGCGATCGTCGTCATAGGCCATGCGCGCGCTCAGGCTGGCGATCGAATCGCCTCGCCGCAC
>JBBRVH010000139.1:0-7192 GCA_038246995.1 Sphingomonadales bacterium | reverse complement strand
CGCGGACGTGTCGGCGAGGTCACCGGCGACCCAGGTGACGCCGGGCCGCGCAGGCTGGGGCCGGCGGGCGAGCGCGCGGAGCGGGGTATCGGCCAGGGCAACAACGCGGCTGCCGACAAAGCCGGTGGCGCCGGTGATGGCAATGGTCACTTGCTTCTCCCCTCCCGGTCACGGGAGGGGTCGGGAGTGGGTTCGCCTGTTGTCACGCGCGCCGACGACAACCACGAAGTGCAGCCCTTGTTCCAGTCGCACCCCCGACCCTTCCCGCCAGCGGGAGGGGAGAAGCGGTCACGCTGCCACATCGAACGGCTGAATCTCACCCGACAGATACTGCGATCGTGCCTTCGACCGGCTCAGCTTGCCGCTTGACGTTTTCGGCAGGGTGCGCGGTGGCACCAGTTCGACAACGCAGGTCATGCCGGTGATGGCGCGCACCTTGCTGCGGATCGCCTCGCGCAGCGACGCGCGTTCATCGACATCGGACGTGCGGCACTGCACCAGCACCGCCGGCGATTCCTCGCCAGACGGCGTGGTGATGGCGAAGGCGGCGATGTCACCGGCCTTGAAGCCCGGCAATTGCTCGATCGCCCATTCGATATCCTGCGGCCAGTGGTTCTTGCCGTTGATGATGATCATGTCCTTGGCGCGGCCGACGATGAAGATCGATTCCTTCGACAGATATCCCATGTCGCCGGTATCGAGCCAGCCATCGGGCGACAGTGCCGCGGCGGTGGCTTCCTCGTCACGGAAATAGCCGGCCATGACACCCAGGCCGCGCACGAAAACGCGGCCGATCTTGCGGTCGGGCAGCACGGTGCCGGCTTCGTCGCGGATCTCGATGGTCAGCCCGGGGACGGCCTTGCCGCAATTGACGATGGCGCGAAAACGCGTCGGCTGGCGCGCATCGCTGCGGCCCCCCGTCCCGCCCGAAAGCGTGCGCTCGTCGATCAGGTCCGAAACAATGCCTTCGCCCAAGGGCATGATCGACACCGCGAGCGTCGCTTCGGCAAGGCCATAGCTGGGCAGGAAGGCGCTGGCCTTGAAGCCGGCGGCGGCAAAGACATCGACGAACGCCTGCATGACTTCGGGGCGGATCATGTCGGCACCGTTGCCCGCCACCCGCCAGCGCGACAGGTCGAAGCGTTCGGCAACGTTGATCGACGGCGAAATCCGCCGGGCGCAAATGTCATAGCCAAAGGTCGGCGAATAGCTGAGCGTCTTGCCCGGATTGCGGCTGATCAGCGTCAGCCACGACAGCGGCCGGCGCGCGAAATCTTCGGTGGCGAGATAATCGACCGAAATCTGGTTGGCGAGCGGCGCCAGCATGCAACCGACCAGCCCCATGTCGTGATACCAGGGCAGCCACGACACGACGCGGTCACCATCGCCGGCTTCCATGCAATGCGCGTGACCGGCGAGGTTGGCGAGCAGCGCTTCATGCGTCACCGCAACGCCATGCGGAAACCGCGTCGAACCGCTCGAATATTGCAGATAGGCGATGTCGGTCGGCTTGGCGGTTGGCAGCGCCACATCGGGGGCGGCAGCGGCGAAATAGACCGCCCAGTCATGCGCGGCGCACAACCCTTCGGCCGATTGCGTCACCATCGCGAACAGGCCTTCGGGCGACAGCACCATCTTGGGGTCGCAACTGCGCAATTGCGTGGCGATCTGGTCGACATAGGCTTCGCGGCCGCCAAAACTGGTCGGCAACGGCAGCGGCACTGGCAGCGCGCCGGCAAAGATGGCGGCAAAAAAGGCAGCGGCAAAGCCTGGCCCGGTTTCGGCGATCAGCGCGATCCGGTCACCGGGCAGGATGCCATCGGCCACCAGGCGGCGCGCCTGCGCCCGCGCATCGGCGGCGAGTTCGGCATAGGGATAGGGGCGGACGAGATCGGCGCGGGCATCATGAAAATTCATGCCCTTTTCGCCAAGCCCTGCATAATCAAGGGCTTCACCCAGCGTACCGAACGACGCGCGGCGGCGGGCCAGCGTATCGAATGTCGGCGTTGGCGCCAATGCCGTCAGGCCTGTGTGCAAGCCCATCACTCCCTATTCAGACCCCGCCGCTGGTGTTGGCCACCATGCGGCACAGACGTACCGTCTCCAATTTTCCAGCTTTGGCAGAAGGGCACGTTTAAATTCCGGCCCGAACATGGCACAAACAAGGCATGAATTTTGACGATGGCGAAGACGACCACGAAAAACCGGCCGGCCGCCGCCGCAAGCCGCGACCCCAACGCGAACAAAAGCCGCGCGAATACAAGCCGCGCGAACCCCGCCCCATCGATGCGGCGCAGTTGCAGGAACTCGCGGTCGGCTATGCCGCGCGCTATGCGACGACGGCGGCGAAACTGCGCCGCTATCTGCAACGCAAATTGGCGGAGCGGGTCTGGACACCCGAGGCGCCTGCCGACATCGATACGCTCGTCGCGCGGATCGTGACGCTCGGCTATGTCGATGATCGCGTCTATGCCGCCTCGAAACAGCGCGACCTGACCGCGCGCGGCTTCGGCGCCGGCCGGGTCAAGGGCGCGCTCAACGCCGCCGGCGTGTCGCGCGACGATATCGCTGCGGCGCTCGCCCCCGATGACGATGCCCCCGCCGACCCCTATGCCCCGGCCATCGCCTTCGCCCGCCGCCGCCGTTTCGGGCCGTTCGCGCGCGAGGGCACGGTAGCCGACCCCGCCCGCCGATCGCGTGAGCTCGCCGCAATGGCAAGGGCGGGCCATGATTTCAGCGTGGCGAAGCGCGTGCTGGCGGCCGTCGACGAGGACGCAGCGCTGGCGCTGATGGACGACTGACCAAAGGGGTGCAGGGGCTCAGCCCCTGCCCGCCGGCGGCGCGTTTGCTCCCCCCTCACCCCGCTCGCCTACGGCGAGTCGCCCTCTCCCGCGCGGGGAGAGGGTGGCTCTTATGCGTCCACGGTCGGCGGTGGCAACGCCTTGGTCGCGCGCGGCTTTTTGGCGCGCGGCGGCTTCTTGGCGGCGGGGACGATTTCGAAGGCGAGGTCGTTGTCCTTCAGATGCACCCGCACTTCGCCGCCATGGACGAGCTTGCCGAACAGCAGTTCCTCGGCGAGCGGCTGCTTGATCTTTTCCTGGATCAGGCGGCCCATCGGGCGGGCACCGTACAGCTTGTCGTAACCGCGTTCGGTCAGCCACACCTTGGCTTCATCGGTGAGCGCGATATGCACCTCGCGTTCGGCGAGTTGCAGTTCGAGTTCCAGGATGAATTTGTCGATGACGCGGGCGACGACTTCGGGCGGCAGGTAATCGAATGCCACCACCGCATCGAGGCGGTTGCGGAATTCCGGCGTGAACATCCGCTTGATGGCTTCCTCGTCCTCGCCCACCCGCTGCGTGCTGCCAAAGCCGATGCCTTCGCGTGCCATGTCGGCGGCGCCGGCGTTGGTCGTCATGATGAGGATGGTGTTGCGGAAATCGACCGTCTTGCCGTGATGGTCGGTCAGCTTGCCGTTATCCATGACCTGCAACAGGATGTTGAACAGATCGGGATGCGCCTTTTCGATTTCGTCGAGCAGCAGCACCGAATGCGGCTGCTGGTCGACGGCATCGGTGAGCAGGCCGCCCTGGTCGAAACCGACATAGCCCGGAGGCGCGCCGATCAGCCGGCTGACCGAGTGGCGTTCCATGTATTCCGACATGTCGAACCGCGTCAGCGGGATGCCGAGGATGCTGGCAAGCTGCTTGGCGACTTCGGTCTTGCCGACGCCGGTGGGGCCGGAGAACAGATAGCTGCCGATCGGCTTGTTGGGTTCGCGCAGGCCGGCACGGCTCAGCTTGATGGCACTGGCCACGCGCTCGATCGCCTTGTCCTGGCCGAAGACGACGCGCTTGAGGTCGCCATCGAGGGTCGCCAGCGCCTTCTTGTCGTCGGTGCTGACAGATTTCGGCGGAATCCGCGCCATGGTGGCGATGACGGCTTCGACTTCCTTGACGCCGATGACCTTCTTGCGCTTGCCCGGCGGCAGCAGCATCTGCGAGGCACCCGATTCATCGATCACGTCGATCGCCTTGTCGGGCAATTTGCGGTCATTGATGTAGCGCGCCGACAGTTCGACCGCGGCCTTGATGGCTTCGGGGGTATACTTCAGCTTGTGATGTTCCTCGTACGACGGGCGCAGGCCCATCAAGATCTTGACGCTGTCCTCGATCGACGGTTCATTCACGTCGATCTTCTGGAAGCGGCGCAGCAGGGCGCGATCCTTTTCGAAATGGTTGCGAAACTCCTTGTAGGTCGTCGAGCCGATGCAGCGAATGGCGCCCGATGACAGCGCCGGCTTGAGCAGGTTCGACGCATCCATCGCCCCGCCGCTGGTCGCGCCGGCGCCGATGACGGTGTGGATTTCATCGATGAACAGCACCGCGTGCGGCAGTTTTTCGAGTTCGTTGACGACATTCTTCAGCCGTTCCTCGAAATCGCCGCGATAGCGTGTGCCCGCCAGCAACGCGCCCATGTCGAGCGAGTAGATGACGGCGGGCAGCAGCACTTCGGGCACGCTGCCTTCGACGATCTTGCGCGCCAGACCTTCGGCAATCGCGGTCTTGCCGACGCCGGGGTCGCCCACATAAAGCGGGTTGTTCTTCGACCGGCGGCACAGGATCTGGATGGTGCGATCGACCTCGGCATGGCGGCCGATCAGCGGATCGATCTTGCCGGTGCCGGCCTTTTCATTGAGGTTGACGGTGAACTGCTTGAGCGCGCTTTCGCCGTTCTTGGGCTTTTCGCCCTTTTCGGCCCGGTCGCCATTCTTGTCGCCGCCTTTCGGCGTTTCGCCTTCTTCCTTGTCGCCGCCGGCGCCCTTGACCGCGCGGGTCTCGCTCTGGCCCGATTTGGCGATACCATGGCTGATGTAGCTGACGGCATCGAGGCGGGTCATGTCCTGCTGTTGCAGGAAGAACACGGCATGGCTTTCGCGTTCGGAAAACAGTGCGACGAGCACATTGGCACCCGTCACTTCCTCGCGGCCCGACGACTGGACGTGCAGGATGGCGCGCTGGACGACGCGCTGGAAGCCGGCGGTGGGCGACGGGTCGACGCTGGCATCGGCCTTCAACGCCGACAATTCGGTATCGAGATAGCGCGCCAACTGGCCCTGGAGTTCATCGAGATCGACGCTGCACGCCTTCAGGACGGCAACGGCATGGCTGTCGCTGGTCAACGCCAGCAACAGATGTTCGAGCGTGGCATATTCATGGGTGCGCCGCGCCGCTTCGGCGAGCGCATTATGCAGGGTCTTTTCAAGCTCGCGGGTGAAAGAGGGCATGCCTGTCTCCGCTGGGGGCGCCGGGCCTGGGGGCGGGCCGGACGCTGGGGCTGACGATCTGTCCTGTCGTTACCGGCAGGTTACAGCGATGAATGTCACCCTCTCTGCCCCAAACATCAAGGGGCCAAACGATCAATCTGTCGGCCCGGCACCGTGAATTTGCGCCGATCCGAGGCCAAGTCGCTGGACTTGCCAAGGGCGTTCCCCAAGAATGACGGCCGGAGACGGGACAGTTTGCCACGGGGATGGATGAGATGCGGGTGATGTTGTGCGGGTTTGTGGCGATAGGGCTGGCGAGCGCGTCGGTGGCGCAGGTGCCGGCAGCACAGATGGCAACGACCCCGCGCAAGGTGCCGCCGGGCTATCTGACCGGCAAGCCGCCCGTTGAAATCCTGAAGCTGCTGCCGCCCCCGCCGGCGCCGGGCAGCGCGCAGGACATGGCCGACCGCAGCGTCTATGCAGCGACGGCAAAAGATGTCGGCGGCGCGGCATGGCAGGAAGCGGTGTCGGAACTCAATCCGACGAGTCCGGCCTATTTCGCCAAGCTGTCGTGCGCCGTCGGCAAGGTGATTTCGCCGCAGACGACGCCGATCACCATGGCGATGATCGCGCGGTCGGGGGTCGACCTGACCGGGCCGATGAGCACCGCCAAGACTTTCTACAAGCGCCCGCGCCCCTTCACCACCGACAAGGGCCCGGCGTGCGATCCGATCAGCAAGGACGGTATCGGCGCCGGCCTGGGCTTTGCCTATCCGTCGGGACATTCGGGCATCGGCTGGCTGTGGGGGCTGATGCTGGCCGATGCGGCACCGGCGCGGGCGGAGGCAATCCGCGCTTTCGGCCAGCATACCGGCGACCTGCGCATCGCCTGCCGGGTGCACTGGCTCAGCGATGTCGCCTATGGCCGCATTCTCGGCACCGCGGTCTATGGCCGGTTGCTGGCGGAACCCGAATTCCAGGCCGATCTGGCCCGCGCCACTGCGGAGATTGCCAAGGCCCCGGTCGCCGAATGCAAGGGCTGAGCCGCGCCCGGCTGCTGCTGCGACTGGCGCTGTTCAGCGCCCTGGCGCTGCCGGCGACCGCCAGGGAACCGCCGGCCCAGGCCTATATGGCGACGCTCGACTATCGCACCGTCATCGGCCCGCCGCCGGCGCCGGGCTCGACGCAAGCGGCTGCCGACCGCGCCGCCTTTGCCAAAACCGCCGCCGAAATCGGCTCACCCCGGTACAATTACGCGTCGACCCAGTTGGCGCCGAGTTCGCAGCAGGTCATGCAGCAGCTCAGTTGCGTCATCGGCCACCAGATTTCGCCGACGACATCGCCGCTGACCATGGCGCTGATCAGGCGTATCCGCGTCGACATCGACCGGCCGGTGAATTCGGCGAAAACGGATTTCGCCCGCGACCGGCCATTTGTGGACGCGGCGGACCCGCGCACCTGCGACCCGCGCACCACCGTCAAGATCATGCCCAAGACGCCGCCAAAGCCCAACTACAGCTATCCGAGCGGCCACGCCGCCATCGGCGCGCTGTTCGGCGCGGTGTTCGCCGCCGCCGTGCCGGGCCGGGCGGCGGCCGTACGCAAATGGGGCCAGGATTTCGGCGACAATCGGCTGGTCTGCCGCGTCCATTGGCAAAGCGATGTCGCCGCCGGCCGCAAGCTGGCCGATGCGGTTTACGCGCGGTTGAAAGCCGACCCGGGGTTTGCCCGCGACCTTGCCGCCGTGCGCGCCGAACTGTCAGGGGCCGCACCGGCGTTCAGTTGCTAGTCGAGATTGCGTTCAGCGCCCCTCTCCCGCAGGCGCGATAAGGGGGGTTAATGCGCGTCACCCCAGCTAATACCTGAACCGATCTCCACGCCCAGCGGTACCGACAGGTCAACCAGCGGCCGATGCGCATTGGCCAT
>JBBRVH010000138.1:0-7284 GCA_038246995.1 Sphingomonadales bacterium | reverse complement strand
GCCGGGGCGAAGGGCGAAGGGTTCGGCGATGGTCATGGCACGACCATAGCCGATCGTTGCGGCCGGCTGCCCTCCCGCTTGTGGGGAGGCAATCAGGCCGCCTTCGCCGTCGCCGCCCGCCCGTAAAAGGTCTCACCGGCCGCTGCCATGTCGCGCAGCAGTTGCGGCGGGCTGAAGCGCTCCCCGTGGCGCTGGGCGAGGCCGTCGAGGATCGCCACCACCCGGTCGATGCCGATCGTGTCCATATGCGCAAACGGCCCGCCGGTGAACGGCGCGAAGCCCCAGCCGAAAATGGCGCCGAGGTCGCCGTCCTCCGGCGTTTCGAGAACGCCTTCGGCGTAGCAGCGGGCGCATTCGACAAGCTGGCGATAGAGCAGGCGTTCGCGCACGGCTTCGGGCGTCGGCTGCGGATCGGCGAGGCCCATCGCAACCGTCTTCACCAGGTCGGGCCACAGGTACTTCTTCCCGCCGTCATCGGGATAGACGTAGAAGCCCTTGGCGTTCTTGCGGCCCTGGCGGCCGAGTTCGTGCATCGTCTCGATGACTTCGGTGCCCGGCTGCGCCACCCAGGCATCGCCGAGATCGGCCCTCGTCTGCTGACCGACCTTGTAGCTGAGATCGAGGCCGACTTCGTCGTTCACCGCCAGCGGCCCGACCGGCATGCCCATCTGCTTGCCGATGTTCTCGATCAGGGCCGGCACGGTGCCTTCGCTGAGCAGCGCCAGCCCTTCCTGGACATAGGTGCCGAAGCAGCGCGAGGTGTAGAAACCGCGGGAATCGTTGACGACGATCGGAGTCTTGCGGATGGCGGCGACATAATCCAGCGCCTTGGCAATGGCTTCCGGCCCGGTGTGCTTGCCGACGATGATTTCGACGAGCGGCATCTTTTCGACCGGCGAGAAGAAGTGGATGCCGATGAAATTTTCGGGGCGTGACCACGCTTCGGCAAGGCCGGTGATCGGCAGGGTCGAGGTGTTCGACCCGAAGATCACGTCCGGGCCCAGTACCGCTTCGGTCGCCTTGGTCACTGCCGCCTTGATGTCGCGGGTTTCGAAAACCGCTTCGATGACAAGGTCGCAACCGGCCAGATCGGCATAATCGCTGGTGGCATGGATGCGATCGAGGATGGCCTGCGCCTTGGCGGGATCGGTGCGCTTCTTCGCCAGCCGATCGGCGGTGTATTGCTTGCCCTTTTCGGCCGCCGCGAGGTCGCGATCGAGCAGCACGACATCGATTCCGGCCTGCGCCGTCACCATGGCGACGCCGGCGCCCATCAGCCCGGCGCCGAGCATGGCGATCTTGCGCGTCGGCTGCGGCGGCACGCCGGCGGGACGGCGAGCGCCCTTTTCGGCGGCCTGCTTCGAAACGAACAGGCTGCGGATCATGTTGCCGGCCTGCGGATCGGCGACAACTCGCGCGAAATACTTCGATTCGATGCGGATGGCGGTATCCATCGGCACCTGGGTGCCTTCATAGACGGCGCTGAGGATGGCACGCGGCGCGTTCATGTTGTCGCCGGCGTTGACGTGGGTCATTGCGGTGCCGCCGACGAAGGTCTGGGCGAAATTGGGGTTGAGCGCGCTGGCCGGGCCGCCGGGGAATTTGAAGGTCTTTTCGTCCCACGGCTGGACCGACTTGGTCGGATTGGCCTTGACCCAGGCCTTCGCTGTTTCGACCACGTCGGCCGCCGGCACCACTGCCTGAACGACTCCGAAGCCCAGTGCCTCCTGCGGGCTCATGTTCTTGCCCTGGAGAAGGTACATCAGCGCCGGCTGCACGCCCATCAGCCGCGGCAGGCGCTGCGTGCCGCCGGCGCCCGGAAACAGCCCGACCATGACTTCGGGCAGGCCCAGCGTGATCTTCGGATTGTCGGCAACGACGCGATAATGGCACGCCAGGACGAATTCGAGGCCGCCGCCGAGTGCCAGGCCGTTCACGGCCGCAGCGACCGGCTTGCCGCAGGTTTCGAGGTCGCGCAGCAGCTTGTTGAGGGCAAAGACGCTATCGAACAGCGCGGCCATGCGGCTCTTGCCTTCGGGCAATGCGCCATCTGTGTCCTTTGCGCCGATCATGCCGCCCATGCCCTTCAGGTCGGCGCCGGCCATGAAGCCGCTGGCCTTGCCGCTGGTCAGCACGGCGCCCTTCACCGCGTCATCGGTCTTCAGGCGATCGATGGCGGCGCGCAGGTCGTGCGTCACTTCGGCGGTAATGACGTTCATCGACTGGCCGGGAACATCGATTGTCAGGGTCAGGATGCCGTCGGCGTCGAGGCTCTGGTGGATGGCGGTATCGGTCATGGGGAACCCTTTCTGCTCCCCTCCCGCTGGCGGGAGGGGTCGGGGGTGGGAAGTGGCTTCGGCTTGAGGCATCGCCGGGGGAAGGGAAGAACCCACCCCCGCCCCCTCCCGCGAGCGGGGAGGGGTCAGGTCAAATCCGCTCGATGATCGTGCCGGTGCCCATGCCGGCGCCGACGCACAGATTGACCAGCGCAGTGCCCTTGCCAGTGCGTTCAAGCTCGTCGAGCACCGTGCCGAGGATCATCGCGCCGGTGGCGCCCAGCGGGTGGCCCATGGCGATGGCGCCGCCGTTCACATTGATGCGGTCATGATCGATGTTCAGCGCCTGCATGTACCGCAGCACAACCGAAGCAAAGGCCTCGTTCAGTTCGAACAGGTCGATGTCGTCCTTGCTCATGCCGGCGCGCTGGAGGACTTTTGCCGCGACGAATTCCGGGCCGGTCAGCATGATCATCGGTTCCGAACCGATGCTGGCCATGGCGCGGATGCGAGTGCGCGGTTTCAGGCCGTATTTCTCGCCCATTTCGCGATTGCCGATCAGCACGGCGGCGGCGCCATCGACGATGCCGCTGCTGTTGCCGCCATGGTGGACATGGTCGATCTTCTCGATTTCGGGATAGCGCATCAGCGCGATGGCATCGAAGCCGGGCATCTGCTCGCCCATCGCCTGGAACGCCGGCGCGAGGCTGCCGAGCGACTGCATGTCGGTCTGCGGCCGCATATGCTCGTCATGCGCCAGCACGATTTCGCCGATCACATCGCGAACGCCGATGACGCTGTTCTTGAACCGCCCCTGTTCCCAGGCCCGCGCCGCGCGCTTCTGCGATTCCATCGCATAGGCATCGACATCGGCGCGGCTGAAACCATATTTCGTCGCGATCAGGTCGGCACCGATGCCCTGCGGCGCGAAATAGGTCTTGTAGGCGACTGCCGGGTCCATCGCCCAGGCGGCGCCGTCGCTGCCCATCGGCACGCGCGACATCGATTCGACTCCGCCGCCGATGGCGAACATCGCTTCGCCGGCCATGACCTTGGCCGATGCCATGTTGACGGCTTCGAGGCCCGACGCACAGAAACGGTTGATTTGCACGCCCGCTGTCGTTTCGGCGTAATCGGCGTTGAGCACGGCGACGCGAGCGATGTCGCTGCCCTGTTCGCCGACCGGCGAGACACAGCCGAAAATGACATCATCGACATCGGCGGTATCGATCCCGGTGCGATCGCGCACTGCCTGCAGCACCTGGGTGCCGAGCTGGATCGGCGTGATCTCGTGCAGCTTGCCGTCCTTGCGGCCCTTGCCGCGGGGGGTGCGGACAGCGTCGTAGATGAAGGCTTCGGCCATCTTGTGTCTCCTGCTGCCCATCCGCCAGGCGGGTGGGGCTGGGGGTGGGTGGGGCTGGGGGCGGGGGGGGCTGGGGGTGGGTGGGGCTGGGGGTGGGTGGGGCTGGGGGTGGGTGTGCGTTGCAATCAAAACCGGAGGCTTCGGGCACCGCCCACCCCCGCCCCCTCCCGCAAGCGGAAGGGGGTAAATCAAAAAGCCTCCGCCGGCATTGCCATTACCGCATCGGCGCCGGCCTCCAGCTTGGCGCGGAACGCCGCAACATCGGGCAGGAAGCGCACGGCATAATAGCGCGCGGTGATCAGCTTGGCGTGCATGAATTCGGGGTCGGCGGTGCCGGCATCGAGCGCGGCGAACGCCGCCTGCGCCATCATCAGCCACATCTGGCCGAGCGCGACGATGCCCATCAGGTGAAGATAGGCCGTCGCGCCGGCGCCGGCATTGTCGGGCCGCGCCATGCCGTTCTGCATCAGCCAGAACGTCGCCTGAGTGAGGTCGCCCTGCGCCTTTTCGAGCGGCGCCGTCAGGAACGCCAGCCGGTCGTCGGCCTTTGCAGTTGCCAGCGTTTCCGCCATCAGCGCCAGCCACGCCTGCATGCCGCGGCCGCCGTTGGCGCCAAGCTTGCGGCCGACAAGGTCCATCGCCTGGATGCCGTTGGTGCCCTCGTAGATCTGGGCGATGCGGGCATCGCGGACGAACTGTTCCATGCCCCATTCGCGAACATAGCCATGGCCGCCATAGACCTGCTGCGATCCGGTCGCGACGTCATACCCCTTGTCGGTGCAATAGCCCTTGATGACCGGGGTCAGCAGCCCGATCAGGTCATCCGCCAGCTGGCGTTCCGCCGCCGACGCAGCCTTTTTCGCCAGATCGACCTGCAGCGCTCCCCACAGGATCAGCGCCCGGGCACCTTCGTTGAAAGCGCGGCCGTCCATCAGCATGCGCCGCACATCGGGGTGGACGATGATCGGATCGGCGCGAGCTTCGGGTGCCGCCGGGCCGGTCAGCGCGCGGCCCTGGATACGGTCCCGGGCGTAGGTCACGGCGTTCTGATAGGCGACCTCGCCCATCGAAAGCCCCTGCACGCCGACGCCGAGCCGCGCCGCGTTCATCATGATGAACATGGCGCGCAGGCCCTTGCCCGGCTCGCCGATCATTTCGGCGGTGGCGCCATCATAGTTCATCACGCAGGTCGAATTGGCATGGATGCCCATCTTGTGCTCGATCGAACCGCAGGTGACGGCGTTGCGGCTCCCCGTGCTGCCATCGTCATTGACCAGCAGCTTGGGCACGATGAACAGCGAGATGCCCTTGATATCGTCGGGCAGGCCCGGCGTCTTGGCGAGCACCAGGTGGATGATGTTTTCGGACAGATCATGCTCGCCGGCCGAAATGAAGATCTTGGTGCCGGTGATGCTGTACCGGCCATCGGGCAGCGCTTCGGCGCGGGTGCGGATGAGACCAAGATCGGTGCCGCACTGCGGTTCGGTCAGGTTCATCGTGCCGGTCCAGCGGCCGTGCACCATGTTGGGCAGATATTTTGCCTTTTGCGCCTCGCTGCCGACAGCTTCGATCGCCGCCTGCGCGCCTTCGTTGAGGCCGGGGTACATGCCGAACGCCATGTTGGCGCTGCTGAGGTACTCGCTGAATGCCGTGCCGACGACATAGGGCAGCCCCTGCCCGCCCCATTCCTCATCGGCCATCAGCGTTCCCCAGCCGGCAGCGACGAACTGGTCATAGGCTGAACGGAACCCCGCCGGAGTCGTCACGCTGCCATCGGCGTGGCGAGTGCAGCCTTCGATGTCGCCGGGCAGGTTGAGCGGCGCCAGCACCTGTTCACAGAACTTGCCGCCTTCCTCCAGGATCGCCTTGACGACATCGGGGGTGGCGCCGGCAAAGCCCGGCAGGTTCGAAAAGCGATCGAGGCCGACAACGGCATCGAGGACGAACAGCGTATCCTTCACCGGAGCGCGGTAGCTTGGCATGAGCGGTTCCTATTTGTTGGCAGCGCGCGGCGGCGCGATATTGGCTTCGACAAGCGCGCAAAAAGCCTGCAGTTCCTCGATAGTGGCATCGATATCGGCACGCTGTTCGGCAAGGGTCGCGATGCGGGCGCGGCACTTGTCGAGTGTCACCCGCCGCTGCGTGGAGCGGCCATCGCCGAGGTCGTAGAGATCGATCATCTCGCGGATTTCGGCGAGCGAAAATCCCACGTTCTTGGCGCGCAGGATCCACGCCAGCCGAGCGCGATCGCGGCGCGAGTAGACCCGGTTCTGGCCCTGCCGCTCCGGCGCGATCAGGCCCTGGTCTTCATAGAAGCGGATCGCCCGCGGCGTGATGTTGAAGGCCAGCGCCAGTTCGGTGATCGTGAAGCTGTCGGCCCCGGCCAGCGCCGTGCTGCCACCCAGATTGGCGAAGGCGTGAAAGGCTTCGGACATGGCGTGGCTGTAGTTGACGTTAACGTAAGGGTCAAGTCGGCATCGGGGACGAACGCACCTCAGCCAGCCGTCACCCACAACGCCTTGAAGCCGTTGAAGGCGGCAGAAATGTTGCGTTCCGCCGGACGATCGGCGAGCGCCAGATCGGGAAAACGCGCCAGCAGGCGTTCCATGGCGATCGTCGCTTCGGCGCGAGCGAGCGGTGCGCCGAGGCAGAAATGCGCGCCGCCGCCAAAGGCATGGTGGCGCTTGTCGGCGCGGCGAACGTCGAAGGCAAGCGGATCGGCATGGACCGCGGGATCGAGCCCCGCTGCCATCAGGAACGGCACCACCGTCGCCCCCACCGGCGCGGTGACGCCATCCAGTGTCATCGCCGTCATCGGCATCCGCATGGTCTGCACCACCGGCGGGTCGCGGCGCAGCGTTTCCTCGACGGCGTCGCCGGCAAGGCCCGGATCGGCACGAAGCAGCGCCAGCTGGTCTGGGTTCGACAGCAATTGCCACACCGAATTGCCGATCAGATCGGTGGTGGTCAGATTGCCGGCAAGCAGCAGCAGCTCGCACATCGTCACGATTTCGCGATCCGTCAGCCGGTCGCCATCGACTTCGGCAAGCACCAGCGCGGTGATCAGGTCATCACGAGGGCTCGCCCGGCGTTCGGCGACGACGCGGTGGAAATAGCCTTCGATCGCTGCCGTCACCCGGGTCAGCCGCTCGGTCAGTTCGGGCGTGCGGATCGGCGAGAAGACATTGCTCAGCCCCAGCGCCCAGCTGCGAAATTCCGGCGCATCGGCGGAATCGACCCCAAGCATGGCAGCGATGACGATGATCGGCAGCGGCGAGGCATAGGCTTCGATCAGGTCGAATTCTCCCGACAGGCCAGCCAGCAGATCATCGGCGACTCGGGCGATTTCCGGCCGCGCAGCCTCGACAGCGCGCGGCGTGAAGGCGCTGGCAACAAGGCCGCGCAGCCGCTTGTGCCGCGGATCGTCGAGGAACAGCAGCGATGGCTCGCGTTCTTCGAGGTTGAGCATGGCGTTGAGCTGGGCGGCGAAACTGCCCGGCGCTGCATTCTGGCGCTCGACCGAGGTGGTACGATCGCGCAGCACCGCAGCGATCTCGGCCTCGCGGGTCAGCAGATAGCGGTTCATCTGCGTATCGTGATGCACCGGGCAGGCGCTGCGCAGCGCTGCGAAACGCTCGTGCGGGC
>JBBRVH010000137.1:0-7420 GCA_038246995.1 Sphingomonadales bacterium | reverse complement strand
GCCACCACCCGCGCGCGCAGCCGCATCACTTCGGCAGCGCCGATCTTTTGCAGGAATGGCGTCAGCAACCAGCCGCCCAGCCCCCACGCCATGCCGAAACCGCGGCTGAGTTCGGTCGGCCGCGTATCGAGCCCGCCGTAAACATAGACCTGCTTGTACGTTGTCGAGCCATAGCGGCTATATTCCTTGGCGGTCTTGTTGGCAGCAATTTCCATCGCCGTCAGTATCTGCCCCGCCAGCTTGCCGCCGCCGATGGCATCAAAGGCGATCGTCGCGCCCGTGGCGACCAGCGCATCGACCAGATCATCCATAAAGCTCGCCAGGCTTGAATCGACGACATGCACCGCGCCCAGCCCCTTGAGCAACGCCGTCTGTTCGGCGCTGCGCACGATATTGACCAGCGCTATGCCGTCCTTCAGGCAGATCTTGTTGAGCATCTGCCCCAGGTTCGACGCCGCCGCGGTGTGGACCAGCGCGGTATGGCCTTCCAGCTTCATCGTCTCGGTCATGCCGAGCGCCGTCAGCGGGTTGACGAAGCACGACGCGCCCTGCTCGGCGGTCGCGCCGTCGCCAAGCACGACGACATCGCTGAGCCGCAGGGTGCGATATTGCCCGTACATCGCGCCGCCGAGCGCGCCGACGGTCTTGCCGATGAGCGCCTGCGCCGCCGGGCTGTCCCCCGCCGCGATCACCGTGCCGCCGCCTTCATTGCCGACCGGCATCGATTCGCCGACCCGTGCCGCCATGGCGCGCATGAACGCCGGCGGGATATCGGCGACGACATGCGGCGCCTCCGCGGTGCCCAGTTGCCGCGCCGTCGTCATGTCGGCGGCGCCGAACAACAGCCCGATATCGGACGGATTGATCGGCGAGGCTTCGATGCGCACCAGCACCTGGTCGGACCCCGGCGCCCGCACCGGCGTATCGACAAGCGACAGGTCGAGCGTGCCATCGGCAGTAACGAGCGAGCGCAGTTGCAGGCCGCTGGTCGGAAGCGTGTCGGTCATGATGGGTTCCCAAGGCTGGTTTTGCCCTTCATGGCCGCACTGGGCCGAAACGTCGAGCAAAACCAACTCCCTCCCCCTTGCGGGGAGGGAGGAGGCGGCCGTTACGGCCCGTCATAGGAAATGGCACCGGCCGTAGCCCCCGACAGCATGAATCCGATCGGCCGTTCGGATTCTTCCTGCAGATGCGCGATCAGGCTGGCGGTGCGGGCGAGCAGCGAGATGCCCTTAAGCGCCGCCAGCGCGAGCAGCAAATTGGCATGCGAGTCGCCGCCGCTGTGCTGCGGGTGGCCAAAGCCGGGAATGGCCTTTTTCTCGGCCCGCAGCGCGCGCACCGCGGCTTCGGCATCGCCCGATGCGACGATTTCGGCAAGGAAGCGCCCCGCCACTTCGGCACTGCCGAGCACGACCGACCCACAACCGAGCAAGCCGGCCGCCACCGCGCCATGAAACGCCTCGGGCGCCGCCGCATAGTTCATCCGGGTCGCGACGACGCTCGGCACCAGGCCATGTTCGGCAATCGCGGCGAGCACCGCATCGGCAAAGAATTTCTGCACCGGCGTCGGCGGGGTGCCGGTGACTAGCAGCCAGAAATAGCTGGTGAAATCCATCTTGCCGATGATTTCCCCGCACAGGTCATGAACGCGTACACGGATGGCTTCGGCGTCGGAGGTGCAGATGGCGGTGGAGGGCGCGTCCTGCTTGCCGATACGCATCGTCTGCCCCCACGATCCAGTTTTTCGAATTTCGAAATTATTTTCGTTATGCGAATTATTTAGCGTGCGTCAAGCCTTGACAAGGCGGCGTGACCGGTGCGCCGGTCACGATCTTACGTCGTCGTGCGCCGCTGCCAAACCCCGGTCCGGCATCCCGATGGCACCACCGGAGACTGACATGGCACTGCCGCTGGCCGACCTTCGCGTCCTTGAAATAGGCACTTTCATCAGCGGCCCCGCCGCCGGCATGATGCTTGCCGATCTGGGCGCCACGGTCATCAAGGTCGAACAACCCGTCACCGGTGATCCGTTCCGCAGCTTTCGCGGCGCGCTTTATGCCCCGCATTTCCAGACCTGGAACCGCAACAAGCGCAGCATCACCCTCGATACCCGCGCCGCCGATGATCGGGCCGCCTTCGATGCCCAGGTCGCGACGGCCGATGTGTTCATCCAGAATTTTCGCCCCGGCGTTGCAAAAAAGCTCGGCGTCGATGCCGAACGGCTGCGCGCGATCAACCCGCGGCTGATCTATTGCTCGATCTCGGGCTTCGGCAGCAGCGGCCCCGATCGCGATCGCCCGGCGTTCGATACCGTCGCCCAGGCCGCCGGCGGTTTCCTGCGGCTGCTGCTCAACCCGGCCAAACCCCGCGTCGTCGGCCCCGCCATCGCCGGTGTGATGACCGGCTTCTACGCAGCGCAAGGCATATTGGCAGCACTTCACCAGCGCCAGGCGACGGGCCAGGGCTGCACCGTCGAAACCTCGATGTTCGAGGCGATGTGCCATTTCAATCTCGACGATTACACGCACCTGCTGTCGGACGACCAGTTGATGGGCCCGTTCAGCCGCCCGCATGTCAGCCAATCCTAAGTCTTCCAGTGCCGCGACGCGCAGTGGCTGGCGCTGCACATGTCGTCGCCGCCGAAATTCTGGGAAAATCTCAGCGTGGCGGTCGAACGCCCCGACATGCTGGCGCTGCCGGCCTTTGCCAGCCGCGACGCGTGCATCGCGCATTATGAAGACGTCGTCGCCTTTCTCGCCCCCATTTTTGCCACCTGCGACCGCGCCTTCTGGACGGCGCGGTTGACCGCGCTCGAAGTCCCCAATGCCGCGGTCGCGACCTCGGCCGAAGTCCTCGCCAGCCCGCAGGCGCAACACCTCCAGCTCGAAATCAGTGCACCCGGGCCGATGGGGATTTTCCGCACCATCCGCTCGCCGCTCAGTTTCGATGGCGAACGCTCGCTGAACGTCACGGCACCGCCGCTGCTCGGCGCCGACAACCCCGCCATCCTGGGCCGCCCCGCTGCCCCATCAGCGCAATAGCTTGCATGTTGGCGCGGCGCCCCATAGCCAAGGTGGTGATGACCGACCGCGCCCCCAAGGACCCGGAATATCTTTCCACCCTCGAACGCGGGTTGAGCGTGCTGCGCGCCTTCGACCAGATGCACCCCGAAATGACGCTGTCCGAGGTGGCCGCGATCACCGGTCTGCCCCCGGCGGTCGCACGGCGCTGCCTCAACACGCTGGTCGCGCTTGGCTATGTTGCCCAGATCGGCCGGCGCTTCCTGCTGCGGCCCGAGGTTCTGGCGTTCGGTTCGGCCTATCTGTCATCGATGAACATCGAACAGGTGGCGGTGCCGCCGCTGCAGGCTCTGCGTGACCAGACCGGCGATTCGGCCTCGCTGGCGGTGCGCTCCGGGCGCGAACTGCTTTATGTCTGCCATATCCCGACCAACCGCCGCATCCGGTTGGGCGCCAGTGTCGGCACGCGCTTTCCGCTGCACGCCACCTCGATGGGCAAGGTGCTGCTGGCGTTCCAGGGCGATCCGGCCATCGACAGCTTTCTTGCCGAAGCACCGCTGGCCAAATTGACCGAACATACCGTCACCGAGCCTGCGGCGTTTCGCGCCCGGCTGCGGCAGATCCGCGACAACCGCTATGACTCTGCGCTCGATGAGCTCGATTACGGCATCGTCTCGGTGGCCGTGCCGATCGTCGGCCCCGACGATCGCGTCATCGCCGCGATCAACTGCTCGACGTCGACGACGCGGATCTCGCAGGACGAACTCATCGCCACGCGCCTGCCGCTGTTGCGCGACGCTGCCGGTGCCATCGAAGCCGAACTGCGCCGCTGGCCGACCCTCGCGCGCTCGCTGTCACCGAACTGAACGACACCACGGTCCGGCATTGCGGCAACGGCAAACCGCGCGTTTTTCGATTATCGAAATTGACTTCGCAATGCGAAAGGCTAAGGGCAGGTATCGGGGTCGCAAAAGCGGCAACATCGCCTTGCGCGCTTTTGGGGGAGGTTTGCATGAAGAATCTCGCACAGCTGGGGCATTGGCTCGCCGGCTCGGACATGGTGTTCACCGCATCGGTCGCGGTCGCGCAAACCCCTGCCCCCACCGCGGCGGCGACTGCCGATGACGGCGAAATCCTCGTCACCGCACTGCGCCGTACGGAATCGCCGCAGAACGTCCCCGCCTCGATCACCGCTTTCAATGCCAAGGCGATCGAAGCCGCCGGCATCGCCCGCCCCGCCGATTTCATCGGCCTGACGCCCAACGTCAATCTGGTGCAAACGCAGAACGCCGGCACCACCTTCGTCATCATCCGGGGGATTACCCAGGCGCGAAATTCCGAACCGTCGGTCGCGGTCGTCGTCGATGGCGTGCAGCAGGTCAATGCCGCCCAGTTCAACCAGGAACTGGTCGATGTCGAACAGATCGAAGTGCCCAAGGGCCCGCAGGGCGCGCTGTACGGGCGCAACGCCATCGGCGGCGCGATCATCATCACCTCCAAGGCGCCGACCGACGAATTGTCGGGCAAGTTTACCGGCGGCGTCGACAATGGCTTTGGGTATTTCGCGCGCGCCAACCTGTAAGGCCCGGTCGCCGAGAATCTGAAATTCCGCATCGCCAGCGCCTGGTACGATACCAACGGCTTCATTCCGAACACCTTCCTCAATGAAGACGCCGATCCGTTCCGCGAATTCAACCTGCGCGGCGATCTGTTGTGGACGCCAACCCCGGAACTGACCGTCGACCTGCGCGGCGCCGTCAGCCTGCTGCGCACCCAGGCTTTTTACTACAACATCGTCAACGATGTGAACGATGTGTCGCTGCCGGTCCGGGTCAACAATGCCGGCATCAACAATCGCGACCTCTACAACGGCACGCTGCGCATCGCGCACGACAGCGACATCGGCAAATTCACCTCGACGACGTCGTACGACAAGGTCACTGAAATCCTGACCGGCGATGCCTTCAACTTCCTGCCGATCAGGGAGTCGTTGCTGTTCCAGTTCTTCGGCTTCGATCTCAACCAGAGCCAGTATCTCGATGTCGCGGCGTGGAGCCAGAAATTCCGCTATGAATCGCCCGCCGACAAACCGGTGCAGTTCATCGCCGGCGCCTATGGCATCAGCACCCAGCGCTACATCTCGACCGGGAATCTCGTCGATACCGGCAACGGCGTCACCGCCATCTTCCGCACGCCGAGCACCAACCCGCTTAACCCGCAGGCGACTTTCCTGGCGGATTCGCAGGACAATTTCGCCAGGGCGCTGTTCGGTAACGCCATCTGGAAGGTCAACGACCAGCTCCGTGTCGATGCCTCGCTGCGCTATGACAAGGACAGCCGCGAAAACACGACGCTGACCCCGACCGCTTTCCTGCCCAACGTCCCCGGCTTCCCACTCGGCAAGACCGGCGAAGTCCGCAAGAAGACCTTCGACGCCTGGCAGCCCAAGGTGACGCTGACCTGGAAGCCGACCGACGGCGTGACGCTGTTCGGTGGCTGGTCGCGCGGCTTCCGTTCGGGCGGTTTCAACCAGACCGGCGTCGGTGCGGTGGCCGCATCGAACGGCATCGTCGGCGTCGGCGATACCTTCGAGGCCGAAACGGCCGAAACCTTCGAAATCGACATCAAGACGCAGACCGCCGACCGCCGACCGCCGACCGCCTGCTGACGGTCAACGCCAGCGCCTTCACCACCAAGTCTGAAAACAGCTATTTCTTCGTTTTCCTCGCTGCCAACTCGACGCAGAATCTCGGCAATGTGCCTGAAACGCGCATCAAGGGCTTTGAAATCGATGCGACGCTGCGCCCGCTGCCGGGTCTCGACCTGATCGCCGGCTTTGGCTACACCGTCAGCGAAATCAAGAAGTTCCCGACGGCAAACGTCGTCGGCAACGAAGCGCCGCTGATCTCGCGCTACACGCTCAACCTGACGGCGAACTATCGCACGCCGCTGACCGACAGCCTCGACCTGACAGCGCGCGTCGATTATCGCCGCACCGGCCGCACCTGGTTCGACGTCGACAATTCGACCTCGCGTGATCCGATCGATCTCGTCGATACGCGCCTGGGCTTTGCCGGCAGCAACTGGTCGCTGACCGGCTTTGCCCAGAACCTGTTTGACATCAAGTACAACGCCGAATTCTCGCCCGGCGGCTTCGTCTTCAAGGCGCGCCCGCGGCGCTATGGTGTCGAAGCCAGCTTCAACTTCTAAAGGAACCCGCCATGGCCCGCGTCCTCGTCCTCTACTATTCCAGCTATGGCCATGTGGAGACGCTCGCCAACGCCATCGCCGCCGGCGCTGCCGAAGTCGCTGGCGCGGTCGTGACGGTCAAGCGCGTCCCCGAGCTGGTGCCCGACGATGTCGCCGCCGCCTCGGGCCTGAAGACCGACCAGGCCGCACCGATCGCCACCCCGGGCGAACTCGCCGATTATGACGCGATCATCATCGGCACGCCCACCCGCTTCGGCAACATGGCGGCGCAGCTGCGCAACTTCCTCGATCAGACCGGCGGCCTGTGGTTCACCGGCGCGCTTGTCGGCAACTTCGCCCACTTGGGTTACGAACCGTTCCTCGATATGATCGCGGCGCACGGCCTCGACATATACGATGATTGATTAAGACGGCCCCCGGCCCGAAAGGGCTGGGGGTATTCTCAGAGCGCAAATGCGATGCAGCTAGACCGCAAGTCGCCAATAGCGGAGCGTTACCTATCGTCGGGAGATCTTTGTGAAACTCACGCTTGAGCAGCAGAGGGTTCTTGTCTCCGTAATCGAGGGTGCTGGAACTACCCAGCGCTTCGGCCGTTGGGCGCTGCCGACCTACAGGGTTCTCAAACGCTTTGGCTTAATTAGTATCACTTTGCTGGATGCACCACCCGACTGCTACGCGCTCTGGCGGGTCGATCTCACTGCTAAAGGACGGGCAGAGCGCGAAGCCATTGCAAGAAAAGTAGAGCCGATCCCGTTTCCGAACTATTCACGGCGCACGCTGGACGACTCTTGCTGGCATGACCCTAGATATCCCGTCGGCGAATGGAGGTGCCCCCTTAAAAAGGGGCATGCGGACTTTCACCGATACGTGCCAGTCGGCATGATCGCACTTCGGCCAACTAAATAAATCCGACACACAGCCTGCATGTGCTTTGGAGCGAAACACTTGATGTCTTGAAGAAGCGGGTCGCCCATTGCGGAGCGCCACCTATGGGCTTGCGCTGCCCATGCGCTTCGAGTTTACGGCGACGGCGCGCGAGACGAGATCAACGTAAGCGGTGTCTGTGCACCGCGGTTTTCGTGACCGTCTAATTTTGGCATGCGCTTGACCTGATGTGTCGGGAGCGCGCCTTCATGGAACTACAAAGTGAGCTACGGATGGAGCCTGTGAACCGGGCTTGTCTGATCGAG
>JBBRVH010000136.1:0-7516 GCA_038246995.1 Sphingomonadales bacterium | reverse complement strand
GCTTCATGTCCACCACCTTCACCCTTGATACGGCCACCAGCCGCGCCCATCCGGTGCCGGAACCGGTGCGCCGGCTGACGGTACCCGCCATCGCCAAGCGCAAGGGTGGCGAACCGATCGTCATGCTCACCGCCTATACCGCCCGCATGGCCCAACTGCTCGACAAGCATTGCGACATGCTGCTCGTCGGTGATTCGCTCGGCCAGGTGATTTACGGCCTCGATACCACCGTCAAGGTGACCCTCGAGATGATGATCGCCCATGGCGCAGCAGTGGTGCGCGGCTCGTATCGTTCGGTGGTGATCGTCGACCTGCCGTTCGGCAGCTATGAAGCGTCCCCCGAAAAGGCCTTTGAAAACGCGGCGCGGGTGATGAAGGAAACCGGTGCCGCCGGGGTCAAGCTGGAGGGCGGCACGGCGATGGCCGAAACCATCCGCTTTCTCAGCAAGCGCGGCATTCCGGTGGTCGCCCATGTCGGGCTGACGCCGCAGGCGGTCAACGCCCTTGGCGGCTATGGCGCGCGCGGTCGCAGCGATGCCGAAGCCGCCACCATCCTTGCCGATGCCGTGGCGGTTGCCGAAGCCGGGGCCTTCGCCCTTGTCGTCGAAGGTGTCGTCGAAAGCCTGGCGCGGCGCATCACCACCACCGTCGCCTGCCCCACCATCGGCATCGGCGCTTCGCCCGATTGCGATGGCCAGGTGCTGGTTGTCGACGACATGCTGGGCATGTTCGAACGTGTGCCGCGCTTTGTCGAACGCTTCGACGATCTGGCGGTGCGGATCGATGCAGCGGCCGCGACCTATGCCGATGCCGTGCGCGGCCGGCGCTTCCCGACCGAGAAACAACTTTATCTCTGAGGTGGCTTGGGGCATTCACCATCGCGAAAGCAGGCTGGGTGCAAGCCGCAAGGGCAGGCGCCGCCCGCAAAGGAGCATTTGAACCTTGGCCGTGACACCCCAGGATACCGACGAAGCTTTCCTGCGCGAAGTCGATGAAGGCGTGCGCCGTGACCAGGTGCTGTCGTTGTGGCAGCGCTATGGCAAGCTCGGTATTGCCTTGCTCGTGCTGTTTCTCGGCGCGGTCGCCGGCGGTCTGTGGTGGCGCGACGACCAGGCAAGGCAGGCCGGCATCGCCGGCGAACAATTGAACCAGGCGCTGACCAAGTTCGAAGTCGGCGATACCGCCACGGCACGGCCGCTGCTCGACAGTCTCGCCAAGGATGGTCCCAAGGGTTACCGCCCGCTGGCGCAGATGATGCAGGCCGCCGATGCGGTGGGCGCCGGCGATACCGCCAAGGCAGTGAAACTGCTCGATGCCGTTGCCGCCGATACGGCGCATCCGGAGCCGTTGCGCGATGCAGCGACGATCAAGTCGGTTCGGCTCGCCTATGATACGCTGCCACCGGCAACCGTGGTGGCGCGCCTGAAGACATTCGCCACGCCGGGCAATCCGTGGTTCGGCATCGCCGGTGAAATGACCGCGCTGGCGCAGGTCAAGGCCGGCAAGCCCGAGATGGCCAAGCCGCTGCTCATTGCCATGGTGCGCGATGCCAGCCTGCCGGGCAGCCTGCGCAACCGCGCGGCGCAACTGGCGCTGTCGCTGGGCGTTGAACTGACGGCGCTGCGGCCGCCGGGTGCCGCCGCCGTGTCGCCGATCGCGGAACCGGCCCCCGCTGCTCCCGCTCCTGCTGCTGCCAATTAAGGCTCGTGTCGTGACCAAGCCACTAACCAGATCAGCCATGGGCAAGCCATGGATGGGATTCGTCGTCATCGCCGCGCTGGCGTTGGGGAGCTGCGGCGTACTCAAACCGGGCAAGAAGCCGGGCACGCCGACGGTGGGGGAACGCATTCCCGTCCTCAACTATGAATCGCGCGCCGTCGCCGAACCCGAATTGCAGGAAGTCGCCGTCGTCCTGCCGATCGCCGAAACCAATGCCGATTGGGCACAGGCCGGCGGTTCGGCATCGAAAAGCAATGGCCAACTGACCCTGCCCGAAACGCTGACCCGCGCCTGGACGGCCTCGATCGGGCAGGGCAGCAGCGGCACCCGCCGGCTTAACGCCGGGCCGATCGTGATGGGCGGCAAACTATATACCATGGACACGGCCGGCGACGTCCGCGCCTTCGATGCCACGACCGGGCAACAGGCCTGGGTGTCGCGCATCAGCGTGCCGAAAAAGAACAGCAATGCCGCGTTCGGCGGCGGCGTCGGCGGCGGTGATGGCCGGGTGTTCGCGACCACCGGCTATGGCATCGTCGCGGCCTTCGATGCCGCCACCGGCACCGAGATCTGGCGCCAGAAAATGTCGACGCCGTTGCGCGGCGCCCCCACCGTTTCGGGCAACCGGCTGTTCGTGCTGACGCAGGACAATCAACTTTTTGCGCTCAGCACCGACAAGGGTGAAGCGCTCTGGAATGTCTCGGGCACCGTCGAAGTCGCCGGGCTGCTCGGTGCTGCGGCGCCGGCGGTTGCGCTCGAAACCGTCGTCGTCGGCTTTTCCAGCGGCGAACTGAACGCCCTGCGCGCCGAAAACGGCCGCACGGTCTGGTCCGACGCCCTGGCGCGCACCGGACGCTCGACCGCGATGGCGGCGCTGTCGGATATCGACGCCTCGCCGGTCATCGATCGTGGCCGGGTCTATGCCATCGGCCATGGCGGCCGCATGGCGGCGCTGGAACTCGCCACCGGGCAGCGCGTCTGGGAACGCAATTTCGCCGGCACCTCGACGCCCTGGGTGGCGGGCGAATTCATCTATCTCGTCACCACCGAAGGCGAAGTCGTCTGCCTGACGCGCGGCGACGGCAAGGTGCGCTGGGTCTATCAGCTCCAGCATTACCGCAAGCCCAAGAAAAAAGCCGATCCGATCCAGTGGTCGGGCCCGGTGCTGGCGTCGGACCAGCTCATCGTCGTCGGCTCCAACGGTGAAATGGTCACCATCTCGCCCTATACCGGCAAGCTGATCCGCACCACCAAGCTGGGCGCCGCGGCCTTCCTGCCGCCGATCGTGGCCGGCAACACGGCCTATGTGCTCACCGATGATGGCAAGGTGGCCGCGTATCGTTGATGGCCGGATGGCGTCGGCTCTGCTAGGGGCGGCGGCATGTCCAGTGAATCTCTGCCCCGGGTCGCCATTGTCGGCCGCCCCAATGTCGGCAAATCGACGCTCTTCAATCGCCTGGTCGGCCGCAAGCTGGCGCTTGTCGACGATACGCCGGGGGTCACCCGCGATCGCCGCGAAGGCCTGGCGCGGCTGTTCGATCTCAAGTTCACCGTCGTCGACACGGCGGGTTTCGAAGATGCCGATGCCGCCTCGCTTGCGGGCCGCATGCGGCAACAGACCGACGCCGCGGTCGGCGATGCCGTCGTCGCGCTGCTGGTCTTCGATGCTCGCGCCGGGGTCACCCCGCTCGACAAGCATTTCGCCGATTGGTTGCGCCGCCGCGGCACGCCGCTGATCCTCGTCGCCAACAAGGCGGAAGGCCGGGCAGGGGAGCTTGGCGTCGCCGAAAGCTATGCGCTGGGCCTTGGCGATCCGGTGCAGATCTCCGCCGAACATGGCGAGGGCATGGCCGATCTTTATGAAGTGCTGATGCCCTTCGTCGATGCCGAACTGCCCGAACCGGTCGAAGAAGGCGATGCGCCCGCTGAAATGCCCGATGTGCCCGATGGCCCGATGAAAATGGCGATCGTCGGCCGCCCCAATGCCGGCAAATCGACGCTGATCAACACGCTGCTCGGTGAACAGCGTCTCGTTGTCGGCCCCGAAGCCGGCATCACCCGCGATTCGATCGCGATCCCCTGGGACTATCACGGCCTGCCGGTGCGGCTCGTCGATACCGCGGGCTTGCGCAAACGCGCCAAGGTCAGCGACAAGCTTGAACGCATGTCGGCGGTCGATACCAAGCTGGCGGTCGATTTTGCCGAAGTCGTCGTGCTGTTGCTCGATGCCACGCTGGGGCTCGAGGCGCAGGACCTGCGCATCGCCGACATGGTGCTGTCCGAAGGCCGCGCGCTGGTCATCGCGCTCAACAAATGGGATGTCGCGCACGACCAGTCGTCGCTGTTCCAGGGCGTGCGCAAGGCGCTCGACGACGGGCTGTCACAGATCCGCGGCGTGCCGTTGGTGGCGATCTCGGGACAGACCGGCAAGGGGCTCGACCTGCTGATGAAGGCCTGCATCGAAGCGCGCGAAAAATGGTCGCGCCGGGTGCCGACCGCCGGGCTCAACCGTTGGTTCGAATCGGCGCTCGATCGCAATCCGCCGCCGGCAGCCGGCGGCACGCGTATCAAGCTGCGCTACGTCACCCAGGTTGCGGCACGGCCGCCGACCTTCCTCATTTTCGGCAATCGCACCGAAGACCTGCCCGCCAGCTATGGCCGCTATCTCGTCAACAGCCTGCGCGACGATCTCGATTTCGAAGGTGTGCCGATCCGGTTGAACTTTCGCGGCAGCAAGAATCCGTTCAAGGCGCCACCGCGCGGCCGCAACGTCATTCGCTGATCGGGCGGCTCGGTCACAGCGGCCGGCATGGCGACGACGGCGCGCGAAAACGCCGGCGATTCGCGCCGCTGTGCGCTCGAAAAGCGCTGGCTCGGCGGGATTGGATCCCTACCGAAAGTTCGTTGCAATCATTTGTTTTATTCTGTTCAGGCCACTGCGAATCGGGCTCGACGCTGGGGCGGGCGCGGCAGATGGGCCTGTGATGAACCTAAATTAATGAAGGCACCGATATGGCCGAAAAAAGCCACGTCTCAGCTTGCTTTGGACAAATGATGGTTTATTACGGACACTACGTCAGTGGGCCTAATGTGTAAATTTGGGGTAAGATATGTTCGTTCGTAAAAATCGTGGTTCGTCGCTCAATCGTCGCGCGCTGTCGCGTTCGTTGCGACTGGGGGTCTCGGCGACCGGCTTGATGCTGGCAGGCGCGGCGTTGTCGCCGGCGATGGCACAGGTTCGCGACCTCGCGGGTGCCACGGTAAACGACATCACTTTCGGCCCCTTCACGGTCTATACCAACGGCACCTTCGGCGCGATCGCCGGGGCCGGCGGGCTGACCTATGGCGGCGGCATGAACGACAGCCTCGGCACCTTCACGCTGAACAAGACCGGGATCGGCACCCTGACGCTGACGGGCTCGGGCCTCAACACCTATTCGGGCCAGACGACGGTCAGCAACGGCATCCTGGCTGCCGGCGCGGCCAACGTGCTGTCGGCAAATTCGGTGCTGCGCATCAACAGCGCCAGCGTGGCGCTCAACGGCTTCAGCCAGTCGGTCGCGGCGCTTTCGGGTAATGGCGCGCTCGGCAACAGCGGCGCTGCGCTCGTACTCACCCTGGCCGGTACCGGCGCCACCCAGATCCAGAATGGCGCCATCAGCGGCGCCATCAAGATCGTCAAGAACGGTGCCTATCGCCAGAATTTCAACGGCGCCAGCACCTTCACCGGCGGTATCGATGTCAACGGCGGCACCATCAGCTATGGCACGAACACGGCTTTCGGCACCGGTACCATTACCTTCAACACCGATGCGTCGCTGACGCCGCTCAATTTCGGCCGCACGATTGCCAATAACATCGTGCTCGGCGGCGTCGTCACGTACGACACGTTCTCGTCGACCCTTTCCGGCCAGATTTCGGGTACCGGCAGCATCACCAAATTGGGCAACAATGGCCTGACATTGTCGAACACCGGCAATAATTTCTCGGGCGGCCTGCTGCTCGCCGCCGGCCAGGTGAATTTTGCCAATGGCTCGCTCGGCACCGGCACGATCACGACCCTCGCGCAGCAGGTCACCTTGTCGACGTTGGATCCGTCGGCAACGATCAACAACAATTTCGTCATCGGCGCGACGGTCAATTTCGAATTGCCCGATGCGCCGGGCACGCTCGCTCTCACCGGTAACATTTCGGGTGCTGGTGGCCTGTTCCTGAAGTCCGGCACGGGCACGCTGGTGCTGATGGGTAACAACACCCATCTCGGCACCACGGGTGTCACTTCGGGCACCCTGGGTCTGCAGAGCAATACCGGCGCTGGCGCCAACACCATCATCATTCAGGGCGCGGCTGCCGGTCTGGCAGCCTATGCCAATGGTCTCAATATCGCCAACGCCATCAATACGCGCATCATCGCGGGTGTCGACACGCGCGGTTTCGACATGACCCTGTCGGGCGTTATCTCCAATCAGAGCGCTGTGTTGATCGGCGGCCTCAACAAGACCGGCGCCGGCACGCTGACCCTGACGGGCACCAACACCTATACCGATACGACGACGGTTTCGGCCGGTCGCCTCAACGTCAACGGCTCCATCGTCAGCGCGGTTACCGTCGCCGATGGTGCGACGCTGGGCGGCACCGGCACGATCAATAATTCGGTGACCGTTGCCAGTGGTGGCAGCATTGCGCCGGGCACCAGCCCGGGCACCCTTACGGTAAACAGTCTCAATCTGGCGGGCAACTCGGCGCTCAATTTCGAGCTGCAGACGGCGGGCGTAATCGGTAGCGGTATCAACGATTTGATCATCGTTACGAATAACATGGCTCTTGCAGGTCAGGTAACCATCAACCCGATTGCGCTGGTCGGCTTTAATGAAGGCACCTATCGGCTTATCAATTTTGGCACGCGCAGCGGCCCAGGTGCATTCGTGCTCGGTGGCTCGATAGCCGATTTCACCCTTTCGCTTAATGAGGCCACGCCGAACCAGATAAATCTGGTTTCCGTGTTCAATGGCGTTCGCTTTTGGGATGGCACCGGGCCGTTCGGCAATGGCACCGTTGATGGCGGCAATGGCGTCTGGTCCGCGGCCGCGACGAACTGGACAAGCATGGCCGGCACGGCGGTGGTCTCTTGGGGGAACGCGACCGGCGTTTTTGCGGGCACGGCCGGTACGGTGACGCTCGCGGGCACGCAGGGCTTCACCAATCTTGATTTCCAGACTGCTGGCTACACATTGTCCGGTGACAATCTTGCCACCAACAATAGCACGATCAACACGTCGGCGCCTGGCGTCACCACGATCAACAGCGTCATCACCGGTGCCAACGGCCTGACCAAGCTTGGAACGGGCACGCTGGTGCTCAACGCAAACAACACCTTCACTGGCGGCCTTGCGGTCAACGCCGGAACAGTGCGCGTTGGCTCGAACGCCGCACTTGGCAACGGCCTTGTGAGTTTTGCGGCCGGCACGACGTTGCAGGGTACGGCGAGCGTGAATGCCTTTTTGTCCAATAACATTTCTCTTGCTGGCGCGGTAAATTTTGAAGCCAACGGTGATTTTGTATTTCTCGGTGGCTTCATCAACGGTAATGGCCCGCTGGCGATTAGCGGTGTCGGTCCGGCGAATGCCTCCAGCGGCTTCTTTTTTCTCAATAATAATACATTCACGGGTAATGTGAGCGTTACCGACACAATGTTAGGCATTTTGACCGACAGTGGTTTGGGCATCGCGGCGAACAGTTTGACCCTCAACAACGCTATCTTGACAACACCGTCGGCTCTCACGACAGCGCGCTCGAT
>JBBRVH010000135.1:0-7589 GCA_038246995.1 Sphingomonadales bacterium | reverse complement strand
GTAAGCCACGTCGGCCTGGGCGAACTGGCTGTTGATGTCTTCCAGCTCGAACACTTCGTCATACGGCACATTGGCTTCCGCCAGCAGCACGTTCATGTGCCCGGGCATGCGGCCGGCGACCGGGTGGATGGCGTATTTGACGCTGACGCCTTCCTTTTTCAGCAGGTCGGTCATTTCGCGCAGTGCGTGCTGCGCCTGGCTGACCGCCATGCCATAGCCGGGCACGATGATGACGCTTTCGGCGTTCTTCATGATGAAGGCAGCATCTTCGGCCGACCCGGCCTTATAGGCCTTCTGGATCGCCGAACCGGCCGCAGCCGGGCCACCGGCATCGCCGAAGCCACCGGCGATGACGCTGATGAAGCTGCGGTTCATCGCCTTGCACATGATGTACGACAGGATGGCGCCCGACGAACCGACAAGCGCGCCGGTGATGATCATCGCGGTGTTGCCCAGCGTGAAGCCCATGGCCGCGGCGGCCCAGCCCGAATAACTGTTGAGCATCGAGATGACGACCGGCATGTCGGCGCCGCCGATCGGGATGATCAGCAGGAAGCCGATGGCAAAGCTGAGGATCGTGACCGTCCAGAACACCCAGGCGCTCTGATCGGTAACGAAATAGCCGACCAGGCCGAGAATGCCGGCAAGGATGCCGAGGTTGATGATATGGCGCCCCGGCAGCATGATCGGGTTGCCGCTCATGCGGCCCGACAATTTGAGGAATGCGATGACCGAACCCGAGAAGGTGATCGCCCCGATGGCGACGCCCAGGCCGAGTTCAACGCGCGAAACCGGCAGGATCTCGTTGGTGACGCTGTCGAGAATGCCGAAGGCACCCGGGTTGAGATAGGCAGCGCAACCGACCAGCACCGCGGCCATGCCGACCAGCGAGTGAAAGCCGGCGACCAGTTCGGGCATCGCGGTCATCTGGATGCGCTGGGCGATGAACCAGCCGATGGTGCCGCCGATGGCGATGGCAGCGATGATCAGCGGCAGGCCGGTGCCGTGCAGCACCAGCGTGGTGCCGACTGCGATGGCCATGCCGATCATGCCGTTGCGGTTGCCCGCCTGGCTGGATTCCGGCGACGACAACCCGCGCAGCGACAGGATGAAGAGAACGCCCGCGATCAGATAGGCGAGCATGGCCCAGGCGGGCGTGGCGGCAGCAGCGTGTTCCATCGGTCTTGCCCCTTACTTCGCCGCTGCCGGCTTCTTGTCTTTTTTCTTGTACATGGCGAGCATCCGCCGGGTGACGGCAAAGCCCCCGAAGATGTTGACGCTGGCCAGCACCACCGCCAGCAGGCCGAGCCAGCGCGACACTTCCGAACCGCCCGCCGCCGCCGACGACGCGATCAGCGCGCCGACAACGATGACGCTCGAAATCGCGTTGGTGACGGCCATCAGCGGCGTGTGCAGCGCCGGGGTGACCGACCAGACGACATAATAGCCGACGAAACAGGCCATCACGAAGATGGAGAAGATCGAGAGAAATTCCATGTCGCTATCTCCTCAGCCGGCGCGCAGGCGTTCGTGGACGACGGCGCCGCCCTCGGTCAGTTTGATGCCGACGGTGATTTCGTCGTCGGCCGGGAAAGCCAGCGTCCTGGCTTCCTTGTCCCAGAAGGCGTTGATCAGGTTGAACAGGTTGCGCGAATAAAGCGCCGAGGCATCGGCCGCCATGCGCCCCGCGATATTCTTGTGACCGATGATCTTGACGCCGTGGATGGTGACGACTTCGCCGACCTTCGACCCTTCGACATTGCCGCCACTTTCGACCGCCAGATCGACGATGACGCTGCCGGCGCGCATGCTGGCGATCTGGGCATCGGTGATCAGCCGCGGTGCCGGGCGCCCCGGGATCAGCGCGGTGGTGATGACGATATCCTGCTTGGCGATGTGGCTCGATACCAGCGCCGCCTGTGCGGCCTTGTATTCGTCCGACATTTCGGTGGCATAACCGCCGGCGCCTTCGCCTTCGATGCCCTTGACGTTTTCGACGAAGATCGCCTTGGCGCCGAGCGATTCAATCTGTTCCTTTACCGCCGAGCGGACATCGGTGGCGGACACCAGCGCGCCGAGACGCCGCGCCGTGGCAATCGCCTGCAAACCGGCAACGCCGACTCCCATGACGAACACGCGCGCCGCCGAAATCGTGCCGGCGGCGGTCATCATCATCGGGAAGGCGCGACCATAGGCACCGGCGGCATCGACCACCGATTTGTAGCCGGCGAGGTTCGATTGCGACGACAGCACGTCCATCGATTGCGCGCGGGTGATACGCGGCATGAATTCCATCGACAGCGCGGTGATGCCGGCCTTGGCATAATCATCGATGCGGGCGCGGTCGCCGAAGGGCGACAGGATGGCAGCGAGCATCGCGCCGGGCTTCATCCCGGGCAGATCGGCAACCGCCGGGCCCTGGACGCCGAGAACGAGATCGGCACCGGCAAGCGTGGCGGCGCGGTCGGCAACGGTCGCACCGGCTTCGGCATATGCCGCGTCGGCGATCGACGCCCCCGCACCGGCACCGGCTTCGATGGCGAGTTCGGCGCCGAGGCCGATGAGTTTCTTGATGGTTTCGGGCGTGGCCGCAACGCGATTTTCAGCGTCGGCAGTTTCGCGCAACACGGCGATTTTCATTTATGGCCCCTGTAATGAAGGCTGTCGGTACGACGAAGAACGCAAATCAGGCGATGAAGATCGCCATCAGCAGCAACGCAATGACGATCAGGATGATGGCCCATTTGGTCACCGACATGAAGCTGTCATAGGTTTCGCGATGATCGGTCGTGGCCTTATGGTCGTTGTTTGCCATGGTTTTTCCCGTTGTTGATCCCCGCGCTCCCCGCGCACCCTGCCCCCATAGCAGATGAATCGCCGCTGTGAAGATGCCACGCTGCGGCGCGCGCGCGCAGTTTTTCTTTCAAATGGCGCTACCGGAAGGGCTGCGCCGCCCGCCACACCGCCAGCGCCTGCACGGTTTCGGGAACATCATGCACCCGCACCAGTTGCACCCCCTGTGCTGCCGCATGCAGCGCCAGCGCCAGGCTGCCGGGCAAGCGCGCGTCGGGGGGCACGTCTCCTGCAATCCTTGGAATCAGTTGCTTGCGGCTTGCACCGAGCAGCAGCGGCACGCCGAGCCCGTGAAACAGGCTGAGCCCGCGCAGCAGCGCCAGATTGTGCGACAAGTCCTTGCCGAAACCGATGCCCGGATCGGCGATGATGCGATGTCGCGCGATACCCGCCGCTGCACAGATGGCAATGCGCGCCGCCAGCCAGTCGAAGACATCGAGCAACGCATTTTCATATACCGGCGCCTCCTGCATGACATCGGGGGTGCCCTGCGCATGCATCAGCACAACGGGGCAGCCACGCGCCGCAACGAGCGCCAGTGCAGCCGGATCATGGCCGAGCGCCGACACATCATTGACCAGCGCCGCCCCCGCCGCGAGCGCCTGGTCCATGATCGCCGCCTTGCGGGTGTCGATGCTCCAGTTGATGCCGCTGAGCCCCGGCAGCACCGCCGCCAGCCGCGCGCTTTCGGTCGCCAGATCGACCAGTGGCGCCCATGGCCGGGTCGATTCGGCGCCGATATCGACGATATCGGCGCCGCCCGCGACCATCGCCCGGGCGGCGGCAAGCGCGATATCCGGGGCGACATTGCGGCCGCCATCCGAAAAACTGTCGGGGGTGACGTTGAGGATGCCCATCACCGCCGTCTTATCCATCGGCAGCCCGGCGATCGGCACCCGCGGCGCCGTCAGCAGCGCGAGGCTGGCAGTATCGAGCGCTTCCGCCGCCACCACGCGCGGCGGGCCCTCGCGTGACAGGATTTCGACCCGCGCAAAACGCAGCGGGCCGCCGGCAAGCGGCAGTCCGTCCGTTCCCGCCAGGGGACGATAGTACAAATCCGTCCTACCAGACCTTCAGGCGATCGGCGGGGCTGAGATAATATTTCTCACCCGGCTTCACATCGAACGCTGTGTACCAGGCATCGATGTTGCGCACGACATAGGGGCGGAAATTGCCCGGCGAATGCGGATCGGTGACCAACTGCTGCAACAGCACCGCATCGCGATACTTCTGCCGCCAGACCTGCGAGAAGCCGAGGAAGAAGCGCTGTTCGCCCGTCCAGCCATCGATCGTGTTGGCCTTCTTGCCATTGAGCGACAGCTTCCAGGCGTCATAGGCGATGTTGATGCCCGCCAGATCGGCCATGTTTTCGCCCAGCGTCAGCTCACCGTTGATCTTCTTGCCGGGCAGCGGTTCATAGGCGCCATATTGCACGACGACCTTGTCGGTCATCACCTTGAAACGCGTCACATCCTGCGGAGTCCACCAGTCCGCCAGCTTGCCGGTCTTGTCGTACTTGCGGCCCTGATCATCGAAGTGATGGGTGATTTCATGGCCGATGACCGCGCCGATGCCGCCGTAATTGACCGCCGGATCGGCCTTTGCATCGAAGAACGGTGCCTGCAGGATCGCGGCCGGGAAGACGATCTCGTTCCACACCGGGTTGGCATAGGCGTTGACCGTCATCGGCGTCATGAACCATTCACTGCGATCGACCGGCTTGCCAAGCTTGGCAATTTGGCGGGCGTACTGGAACTCGGTGGCGCGTTCGATGTTGCCGATGGCATCGCCCTTGCGGATTTCGAGCGCCGAATAATCGAGCCATTTGTCGGGGTAGCCGATCTTGGGCTTGAAGGCGGCAAGCTTTTCGCGTGCTGCCTTGCGCGTCGCCGGGTCCATCCAGGCGAGATTGGCGAGGCGGGCGTCCATGGCGGCGATGATGTTCTTGACGAGTTCATCGGCCTTGGCCTTGGCTTCGGGCGGGAAATATTCGGCAACATACAGCTTGCCGAGCGCTTCGCCGAGCACCGCCGTCGTGGTGTCGGTGCCGCGCTTCCAGCGCGGCGTCTGCTGGGGCTGGCCACCCAGCGTCTTGCTGTACATGTCGAAATTGGCGTCGACGAAAGCCTTGGGCAGGACCGGCGCGACATCACGCAGCAACTGGAAAGCCAGATAATCCTTCCACACCGCGAGCGGCTCGCTGTCGATCAGCTTGCCAGCGCCCTGCAGCGCGCTGGGTGTCGACATGTTGATGACCGGCTGGCCTTCCAATCCGGCGTTGGTCAGCAACTGGCCCCAGTCGACACCTGGGTAGTTCTTGTCGAGATCGGCGCGGGCGATCGGGTTGTAGGTCTTTTCGGCCTGGCGGCGCTCGACGCGGGTCCAGTGCGTTGCGGCAATCTTGGTTTCGAGATCGAAGATGCCCTTGGCGCGGGTTTCGGCATTGTCGAAGCCGGCAAGTCCGAGCAGCGTGGCGATATAGGCCTGATACTTGGTGCGCGCTTCGGCGAACTTGGGATTGGCCATGTCGAGGTAGTAATCGCGGTCGGGGAGGCCGAGGCCGCCCTGGCCGGCACCGACCTGGAACGCATCGGGGTTCTTGCGGTCGGGGCCGACACCGACGCCGATTGGCGTGCTGACGCCGATGCGGCTGAAACGGCCGAAGGTCGCAGAAAGCTGGGTCTTGTCGGCAATCGCGGCGATCTTGTCGAGCTCGGGCTTGATCGGCGCGATGCCCTTGGCCTCGATGGCGGCTTCATCCATGAAGCTGGCGTAGAAATCGCCGACCTTCTGGGCTTCGCTGCCCGGGGCGCCGCCGGAAGCCGCGGCCTTTTCGATGATCGTGCGGGTGCGTTCCTGGCTGAGGTCACGCAGCTTGGTGAACATGCCGAAGCTGGTCTTGTCGGCCGGGATTTCCAGGGTCTTGAGATAGGCGCCGCTGGTGTAGGTGACGAAATCGTCGCCGGCCTTGGTGCCGCGGTCCATGCCGGCGACATCGAAGCCGAAGCTGCCGATATCGGGCCTCGAACCATCGGCGGCGGCGGCCGGGGCGGCGACGGTGAACAGAGCGAGAGCCGAAGCGCGCAACAACAACGAACGTGACATGAAAAGTCCCCAAAGTCTGACTGTGCGCCGTATTATCCAGTCAACATGGGCTTTGAAAGCACGAACTTGCGCGCGATCTGCCGCGACGTCACGCCGCGCCGACGCTGGCCCGGTAGATGCTGCGCTTGCTGTCGAGCGGCACCAGCTTGCCGGCTTCCTCGATGTGCCAGAAGGTCCAGCCGTTGCAGCTCGGCAGGCCCTGTGCCGCGGCGCCCAATTGGTGGATCGATCCGGTCTTGCTGCCCATGCTGAGCGAGCCATCGGCACGGACTTCGGCGCTGTGGCGGCGCTGCGGATCGATGAGCCGCGTGCCAGGGCGGACAAGACCCGATTCCACCAGGCTGCCGAAGGGAATGCGGGTTTCGCCGCGCTTGCCCTGCGTTACCGTCATGTCGCCGCCCGACAGCGGCAGCAACGAGGCGATGCGCTTTTCGGCGACCGCGACATATTTTTCCTCGCGTTCGATGCCGATGAAATCGCGCCCCAGCAGGCGGGCAACCGCGCCGGTGGTGCCGGTGCCGAAGAACGGATCGACGACGAGGTCGCCGGGCTCGGTGCAGGCGAGCAGGATACGATAGAGCAGCGCTTCGGGCTTTTGCGTCGGGTGCGCCTTGACGCCATCGGTCTTCAACCGCTCGCCGCCGGTGCAGATCGGGATCAGCCAGTCCGACCGCATCTGCAGTTCCTCGTTCATCGCCTTCATGGCGTGATAGTTGAACTTGTATTTCGAGTTTTCGGATTTCGACGCCCAGATCAGGGTTTCATGGGCATTGGTGAAGCGCGTGCCCTTGAAATTGGGCATCGGATTGGCCTTGCGCCAGACGATGTCGTTGAGGATCCAGTAGCCGGCGTCCTGGATGGCGGCGCCAACGCGGAAGATATTGTGATAGCTGCCGATCGTCCAGATGGCGCCATCGGGCTTCAGGATGCGGCGCGCGGCCTTGAGCCAGGCGCGGGTGAACTCGTCATACGTCGCATAGCTGGCGAACTTGTCCCAATCATCATCGACCGCGGCGACCTTGCCGCCTTCGGGGCGGTGGAGATTGTGCGCGAGTTGCAGGTTATAGGGGGGATCGGCAAAGACGAGATCGGCACAGCCTTCGGGCATGGCGTCCATCGCTTCGATGCAATCACCCAGGATGATGCGGTTGGTCTGCATGGGGCTTGGCCTTCTCGAAAAACTGTCGAGAATCGCTGTGAGTCATTGGCGAATCGCCGTCAATGGCGGGCGGAATCGTTGTGGAGTCAGGCGTTTGTGTCGATTCGCTATGGTTCGAGTCGAACCCCCTAGGGGTTGAGTCCCGGCGCGCGGCGACCCACCACCACTGGCGTGTTGCCGAAAAGACTCAATCACAAGGCAAACCACCTCTCCCGTTGACGCGAAGGCGTCGCCTGCGGCTGCGGGAGAGGTCGGACTCGCGAAGCGATCCGGGAGAGGGGTGCTCGCGTGGCGACGTCCAAGACCCCTCTCCCGGGCCGGCTACGCCGTCTCTCGACCTCTCCCGCAGGGGGAGAGGTAAGCCATTACCGGCGCATAACTCCGCCGGTGGTGCGCCGTCACGCCCAGCGCCGCCAAACCCCGCGCATGATCCGCCGTGCCATAGCCCTTGTTGCGTGCCCAGCCATAGCCC
>JBBRVH010000134.1:0-7621 GCA_038246995.1 Sphingomonadales bacterium | reverse complement strand
CCTTGCACCCGGCCGATGAACGCGAGCCCGTCGGTCGGCTCCTGCACCTGTCCCGACCAGCGGCTCACGACCTCACCGAGGTGGCCGAAGGCGTCGCGAGTGGGGGTTCGCGTGTGGCCACGGGCGTAACCCCCACCCCGCTCGGTCTGCGCCCGAGTCGCCCCCCCCACAGGGGGGAGGGAGATGGGTCGAGCCCCTACTCCCGAAACCACCCCGGCGCCGGCCTTTTCGCCAATCGCGCCTCGGGGATCGCCTCCCGCAACTTGCCTGCAAACGCCCGCAGACAAACCTCGCTTTCCCCCAAGGGGCCTTGTTCGTAACTCTGTGACGCCATCCCGGCCTGCACGCGGGCGACGAGCGCGGTGTCCTCGGCATTGACCAGGCGATTGATGCGCCAGTTGCAATAGCGCGCCGCGCGCATCTCGCGGCGGTCGTCGGGCAGCGCATAGCTGATCTCGCGGATCATCGTTTCGGTCGCCGATACCGGCAGGAACTGCATGAAATCGATCTGATCGGGGTAGATATCGAACGCCACAGTGGGCCACAGCTTGAAATACAGCCAACGGTCCTGCGCCGCCGCGCCCAGATGCGCGACGTGCGGCTTGAACGTGCGATAGGCGCGCTCGCTCCAGCTACCGCTGCCGGGCGCCAGGTCACCCCACATCTTGTCGCAATGGGGGCTTGCCTCGATGCCATAGCTGGTGCCGAACAAGCGCTTCAGTCCCGGGTGGGCGACCGGAATATGCAGGCCATCGCTGTAATTATCGGCGATATTCTTCCAGTTGACGGCGCGCGGCCGCAACGTCTCCCGCCCCAGGCTGCGCATTTCGGCAAAGCGATAGGGCGCGATTTCGGCCTCGTACGGCGCCATCATCGCCGCGACGGACGGCCCGCCAGCCGCCAGCCGCACGAAGATGAAGCCCTGCCAGATCTCCATCTCCACCGGCGTCAGGCCATGGTCACCCATCCGCAAATCCGGATATTCGCGCCGCCCGGGTACGCCGGTCAGCGCGCCATCAAGGCCATAGGTCCAGGCGTGATAGGGGCAGACCAGTTTTCTGGCGCAACCGCTGCTGCCATCGACAAGCCTTGATCCGCGATGCCGGCAGACATTGGTGAAAGCCCGCACGACATCGTCATCGCCGCGCACCACGATGATGCTTTCGCCGAGATAGTCGAGCGTGTGCCAATCCCCCGGCCCTGCCACGTCGCTGGTGTGGCAAACCACCTGCCAGGCCTGGCGCAGCACCCGCGCCTGTTCCGCTGCGAAGAACTCGGCATCATGATAGACCCAGCCCGGCAGGCTCAAGCCGGCATCGGGATCGCTGTCGGCGACAGCGCGAAGCGCGCTCATTTGGCCAGTTCGGTGATCAGCGTGCGCCAGTGCACCAGCGCCGGGCCGATGGCGGCGACCGGAATGCGCTCGTTGAGGCCGTGGATGAAGACATCGTCACCGCGCATGAACAGGCCGCTGACGCCATAGGAAGGGATGCCGAGCGTGCGATAATAGACGCTGTCGCTGGCGCCGGCCTCCATCGCCGGCACCGGCTTGACCCCCGGATGCGCCGCCGCAACGGCCTTTGTCACCGCCGCCAGCACATCGGGACGCAGCGGCGAGGCAGGGGTCGACACCCATTCCTGTCCGGTTTTCACCACCACCGCCGGGTCGGCGACGACGCGTTCAAGCTCGACGCGCACGCTTTCGACGCTGGTACCGGGGAAGATCCGGCAATTGACCGTCAACACCCCTTTTTGCGGCAGCGCATTGGGCGCGTGGCCCCCCGTCACCTGGGTCGGCACGCAGGTCGTGCCGATCTGCCCGACCAGCCCCGGCTCGGCGCGCAGGGTCGCGATCGCCGCAGCATCGGCGGGGTTGGCAACGAAGGCGAGCAGCGCCGCGCCGGTCTTGCCGCCGGCCTTGCGCCCGGCATCGGCGAGCGATTCGCGGGTGATCTCGTTCAACCGCGGGGTGAAGCGATAGGCGTCGATCTTCACCGTCGCCGCCGCCAGTTGCCCGAGCGCGTTTGGCATCGTCGGCCGGCTGCTGTGGCCGCCGGGGTTGGTGACGGTCAGCGTGTAATCGGCATAGGTTTTTTCGGCCGCCGACAGGCTGTAACCGGCGGGCTTGCCGGCATCATCGATCTCGCCGCCACCGCCATCGCTGTTGAGCAGCAGCGCGACGCCCGCGGCTTTCGCCTGTTTCGCCTGCAAATCGGCCGTCACTCCGGCGGTTTCCTCGTCGCCCGACAGGAACAGATGCACGTCGCGCCCCGGCGTGAAGCCTGCGGATTTCAGCGCCACAAGCGTCGCCACCATCATCGACACGTCGAACTTGTTGTCACCAACCCCGCGCCCGAAGATGAAGCCGCCATCCTCTACCGCCACGAACGGGTCACGCACCCAGTCCCTGGGGTCGGCTTCGACGACGTCCATGTGCCCGGCCAGCGCGATCGGCGCGGCCTTGCCTTTCCCCTTCCAGGTCAGGTGCAGGTTCGCCGTCTCCCCGACCGGCTCGATCGCGATGTCGCCCGCTGCAAAACCACCGGCGACAAGCACCGATTTCAGGTAGGCGGCATAGGCCGGCACCTTGCCGCGCCCGAGCACGGTATCGAAACCCACCCCCTTCATCAGGATCACCTTGGCCTCGGCGGCATCGCCGGGGGCGGCAAACGCAGGGGTGGCAGCAGCGAGAAGGGCGGTAGCGGCGATGAGTTTGTGCATGGCTGCAACCCTAGCGCCAAAACCGGTGCCGCCGCTAGAGCAGCACCGGTTCGACACTGTCGTGCTGATGATCGCGCAGCGACCGGTAATGCCCGCCCGGGATGGCGAGCAGGCTGTCATGGTCGCCATCCTCGACGATGCGGCCGCGTTCGAAGACCAGGATTCGATCGAGGTGGCGCACCGTCGACAGGCGGTGGGCGATGATGATCGCCGTGCGCCCCGCCATCAACCGGGCAATCGCCTGGCTGATCAGCATCTCGCTTTCCGAATCGAGGCTTGATGTCGCTTCGTCGAGGATGAGGATCGGCGCGTCGGCCAGGAACGCCCGCGCCAGCGCCACCCGCTGCCGTTCGCCGCCCGATAGCTTCACGCCGCGTTCGCCGACCAATGTCGCATAGCCGCCAGGCAGGCGCGCGATGAAATCATGCGCATTGGCCAGCCGCGCTGCCGCCTCGATATCAGTCTGGCGGGCGCCCGGCCGGGCATAGGCAATATTGTCGGCGAGCGAGCGGTGGAACAGGATCGGTTCCTGCGGCACGATGGCGATCTGCCGCCGCAGCGATTCCTGGGTCGCCTGCGCGATATCCTGGCCATCGATGGTGATGCGCCCGGCGCCAAGATCGTGCAGCCGCTGGATGAGCTTCACAAAGCTGGTCTTGCCCGATCCCGAGCGTCCGACCAACCCGACGCGCTGGCCGGGTTCGATGGTGACGGAAAGCCCATCGTAGAGCAGCGCCACCGGCGCGCCGTAGCCGAAGCCGACATTGTCGAAACGGATTTCGCCTCGGGAGATGGCAATCGGCCGGGCTTTGGCGCGATCGGCAATGCCTGGCGGCATATCGCCCAACGCCACCATCTCCTCCATCTCGTTCACCCCCTGCTGCAGGTGGTGCACATGTTCACCGATGTCGCGCAGATAGGCGTGCACGACCATATAGGCGGTGATGACATAGGCGACATCGCCCGCAGTGGCCCGGCCCTGCCACCATAGCCACAGCGCCGTGCCGGTGATGAACAGGCGAACGCTCCACAATAGCGCCAACAGCCCCATCGAGGTGCCGACATGGCGCCACCAGGTGCGGCTGACGCGGCTCTGCCAGCGGGTGAGCGTCTTGCCGAGCCGCGCATCCTCGCGCGCTTCGCCGGCAAACGCCTTTACCACGGCATTGCTGCCGATGGCATCGGCGAGCACGCCGCCGATGCGGGTATCCCATTGATTCGAAAGCCGCGAGGCCGGCGCGATCCAGCGCGTCGCCAGCAGCACCGCCATCGTGACATAGGCCACCGCGCCGACTGCCATGACGACGCCCAGCACCGGCGCCCGCGCCGCCAGCAACGCCACCGAGCCGATGAGCATGGCCAGCGACGGCAGCAGCGCCAGCAGCAGCGTGTCGTTGAGCGTATCGAGCGCCCACATGCCGCGGGTGATCTTGCGCTGGGTCGATCCGGCAAAATTATTGGCGTGCCAGTCGGTCGACAGGCGCTGCACCCGCTGAAAGGCCTCGGCGGTGACGGCAGACATCATCCGCGTCGTAAAGGGCACGATACCGCCCAGCGCCACAAGGCGCAGCGCGATCATCGCCGTGCCCAGAAACCCCATGATGACCAGCGCCGTCACGGCCGCCGCGCCACCGCCCGGGCCAAGCCCCAGCGCATCGATCAATCGGCCGGCCTGAAACGGCACGAAAATCTCGGTGACCGTAGCCAGCACCATGGCACCGCCGATCCGGGCAACCAGCCATGGTTGCCGCCGCCAGTGCGCGAAGAGGAAGGCGAAAACGGCGCGCATCGGTGTCGCATCGCGATTTTGCGAGGAGGTCATGATATCGCACAGTACCCTTGACGGGCGTGTGTCCCAAATTCGAATTGTCCGGAAAAATCGGGGCCGGGGTCACCGGCGGGGCGCGGTCAGTGGCGTTTGAAAACGCGGGTTCGCACCGGAAGGGCAAATGCTGTGACGCTGGTCATTCTGGCCCTCCTTTTCGTCTCGGGACGCCATTCGGGTAGCAGAAACCGCCGGCCGTCGCAACGCAGGCGCCGTGCCCGTGCCAAAAACGCTTGACCCCGGCGCTTTGCCGCCGGAAGCAATGTCGCGATGACCAACAATCGCCTGACCCGCTATATCCTTGTCGCGCTGATTGCCGGCATCGCCACCGGCTATGCCATAAACGTGTCGGTCGACGCCGCGGCGGCCAAGGAAGCCGCCTATTATTTCTCGATCGTCACCGGCGTCTTCCTGCAATTGATCAAGATGATCATCGCGCCGCTGGTGCTGTCCACCCTAACCGTCGGCGTGGCGCACATGGGCAGCGGCGGCGCCGTCGGCCGCACCTTTGCCCGCACGCTGGCGTGGTTCGTCACCGCCTCGGTGGTTTCGCTGTCGCTCGGCATCCTGATGGTCAATCTGCTGGCGCCCGGCGTCGGCGTCGGGCTGCCGCTGCCGGCGGCCGATGCGGCGACCGGGCTGGCGAAAAAGGCGTTCGACCTCAAGGATTTCATCCTCCACATCTTCCCCAAGTCGATCTTCGAAGCGATGGCGACCAACGAAGTCCTGCAGATCGTCGTCTTTTCGCTGTTCGCCGGTATCGGGCTGATCGCCATCGGCGATGCCGGCAAGCCGATCACCCGCGGGCTTGATGCGCTGATGCACCTGATGCTGACGGTCACCGGCTATGTGATGAAGGTGGCGCCGTTCGCGGTGTTCGCGGCCGTGGCCTCGTCGATCGCGGTCGAAGGGCTCGGCATCCTCATCGTCTTCGGCAAGTTCATCGGCGGTTTCTACCTCGCGCTCGCCATGCTCTGGGCGGTGCTGCTCGGCGCCGGCGCGGCAGTGATCGGCCTGCCCAACATCAAGCGGCTGGTCGGCGATATCCGCGAGCCTTTCCTGATCACCTTCGCCACTGCCTCGTCCGAGGCCGCGTACCCCAAGATGCTCGAAGCGCTCGAACGCTTCGGGGTGCCCAACCGCATCGCCAGCTTCGTGCTGCCGCTCGGCTACAGCTTCAACCTCGATGGTTCGATGATGTATTGCGCCTTTGCCAGCATCTTCATCGCCCAGGCCTATGGCATCGACCTGACGCTTTCCCAGGAAATCTTCATGCTCGGGCTGTTGATGATCACGTCGAAGGGCATCGCCGGGGTGCCGCGCGCCTCGCTCGTCGTCATCGCCGCGACCCTGCCCTATTTCAACATCCCCGAAGCCGGGCTGCTGCTCATCCTTGCCGTCGATCACTTCCTCGACATGGGGCGCAGCGCCACCAACGTCATCGGCAATGCGGTTGCCACCGCCGTCATCGCCAAATGGGATGGCGATGCCCCCGATACGGCGGTCGTCGCGCCGGTGACGCGGCACTGATCGACACATTGGCCCGGCGAATTCTGGTTACCGGCGGGTCCGGTTTCATCGGCACCAATGTCGTGGCGGCGCTGCTGGCGCGCGGTGATGCCGTGGTCAATCTCGATGCGGTGCCGCCGTGCAATCCGCTGCAGCAGGCGCATTTTCGCCGCACCGACATCTGCGACGCTGTCGAACTTGCCCGCGCTTTCGATGAATTCGGCCCCGATGGCGTCATCCACCTGGCCGCGCGCACCGATCTGCTCGGGACCGGTATCGAAGATTATGCCGCCAATACCGTTGGCACTGCCGCGCTGCTTGCCGTTCTTGCCGACCGGCCGCGCATCGAACGCGCCGTCTTTGCCTCCTCGATGCTCGTCTGCCGGCTTGGCTACCAGCCGCAATCGCCCACCGATTACGCGCCATCGACCCCTTATGGTGCCAGCAAGGTCGAAAGCGAGCGGCTGGTGCGCGCCGCGGACCCGACGCGCCAGCGCATCATCCTGTGCCGGCCGACGTCGATCTGGGGCCCCTGGTTCGCCCAGCCCTATCGCAATTTCTTCGATGCCGTGGTCGATGGCTGGTATATTCACCCGCAGGGCGCATCGACCCGGCGGTCCTATGGCTTTGTCGACAATGCCGTGATGCAGATTTTCGCGCTGCTGGCGGCCCCCGGGGCGGCGCTGGGCGATAAACTCTACCATCTTGCCGATTATGAACCCGTCGATATCGGGCATTGGGCCGATGTCATCGCCACGGCGGCGGGCCGCAAGCCACCGCGGCGCATCCCGGCGCTGGCGGCCGACCTCGCGGCGCTGGCCGGCGATGGCCTCAAGCTTTTCGGCATGAAGCATCCGCCGATGACACGCTTTCGCCTCGCCAACATGCGCACCAATGCCGTGCTCGATACCGCGCCGATGCAGAAACTGTGCCCGGTGCTGCCGGTGGGGCTGTTCGATGGCGTCGATCGCACCGTCGCCTGGATGCGCGAGGCGCGCTAATCCCCCATCAACGGGTCGGGTCCGTAGCGGTTCTCGCCGATCGTGCCGCGTTGCAGGAACCAGTATTGCAGGATGAGGCCGCCGAGCAGGGCAATCAAAATGGTAATGACCTCGGCGTCACTCACCGTGTCTTCCTCGGTCGGCACAAAAAAGAAGCCGATCAGCGGCATGGCGAGCATCAGATACCACCAACCCGACCGCCCGAGATCGTGCAGCCGCCGGATTGCCGCGCCGACTCCGGGCGTGGCCGCGATGGCAAGGATGGCCAGTTCGGCGATGTACCAGCTGTCATCCATTTCATAGTCGCCGAAAACCAGCAGGTTGGTGGTGATCATGGCGCTGATCAGGCCGACGAGCGGCAGCATGTACCACCAGGCCTCGGCACGGCGGGACCGCCCCTGCCAGACCAGGGTGTTGCGCATCGTCACGACAATCCAGCGCGGGTTCGAACTCTTCACCGCTCAGCCCCCTGGTTCTAGTTCACCGGCGCGCGCCGACGGTAACTCAACGCCTCGGCAATGTGAATGCGCGTCACGCCTTCGCTGCCCGCCAGGTCGGCAAGGGT
>JBBRVH010000133.1:0-7682 GCA_038246995.1 Sphingomonadales bacterium | reverse complement strand
GCGGGGGGGGGGGTTTTTGGGGCGTCGGCCCGCTCCGCCGGTTCTTTGGCTCGGCGCACCTGCGCCCCCCCATACCCCCCTCCCCCCCTAAAAAACCCCCCCCGCCACCCCCATAGTCGTCTATAAGTTCACGACCCGGTGCCTTGAACCCCAGCGCCACCACATACCATTCGCTGCTGCCCTTGCGGCTGGCGGGCGGCTTGACGTGCTTGACGGTGGTGAACGAGCGCTTGAGCAGCGCCGTCAGCGCGCCGTCGCCGCCGCCCGCCAGCACCTTTGCCACAAACGCCCCGCCCGGCCGCAGCAAGCGCCCGGCCATGTCGAGCCCCACTTCGATAAGCCCCATGGTGCGCAGATAATCGGTCATCTGGTGGCCGACGGTGTTCGCCGCCATGTCGGACAGCACGATATCGGCTTGGCCACCGAGCGCCGCCAGCAGCACCTCCTCGGTATCATCGTCGAGGATGTCCTTTTCGAACAGCGTCACCCCGGCAATCGGTTCGATCGGCAACAGATCGATGCCGACGACCTTTGCCCGCGGCCGCTTTTCGAGCACGACCTGGCACCAGCCACCCGGCGCGGCGCCCAGATCGACGACGCGCTCGACCTGATTGAGCAATGAAAACTGCGCATCGAGTTCCTTGAGCTTGAACGCCGCGCGGCTGCGATAGCCGGCGGCCTTGGCGGCGGCGACATAGGGATCGTTCAGATGCCGGGCCAGCCACTGGTTCGACGATGTCGATCGCCGATGGGCGTTCTTGACCTTGACCTTGCCGCCGCGGGAGCGCCCGCCCGGGCCGTTGCCAGTGGGGGGAACGCTCATCGACCGGCCGCCCAGACGCCGTCGCGCGCCATCAAGGTGCGCAAGATACCCTCGCGAATGCCGCGATCGGCAACGCGCACGCCGCCGCCGGGCCAGCGCGACAGGATCGCATCGACGATGGCACAGCCCGCCGCGATCAGTTCCGCCCGGTCGCTGCCGATGCAGGCCAGTCTGGCGCGTTCCTGGGTGCTCTTGTGAGCGATGTCGCGGCACAGCGCGAGCAATGCCGTGGTGTCGACCATCGAGCCGTCGACGATGCGGCGATCATAGGCCGGCAAGCCCATCTGGACGCTGGCGAGCGTGGTAATCGTTCCCGACGTGCCGAGCAATTGCACCGCGCCCGGCCCCTGCCCGACCCCGCGTGCCGCCAACCGCGCCGCAAAGCCATCGAGCAGGCTGGTGACCTTGGCGAGCATCCGGGCATAGGCCAGCGCACGATCGGGCGCCTCGCGCCATTGCGGCTCGGTTTCCGCCAGCGAAACAACGCCCCAGGGTATCGAGATCCAGTCGATGATCTCGGGCTCGCCACCGTTCACACTGCCGGGCGCGACGAGCATCACTTCGGTCGAGCCGCCGCCGATATCGAACACCAGCGCCGGCGGACCATCGGCCGCGATCAGCATATGGCAGCCGAGCACCGCCAGCCGCGCTTCCTCGGCCGCGCTGATGACATCGAGCGCAATGCCGGTTTCTTCGAACACCCGATCGACGAAGCGATTGCCGTTGGCGGCGCGGCGACAGGCTTCGGTGGCGACATTGCGGGTCAGCCGCACATCGCGGCGCGCCAGTTTTTCGGCACAGGCGGCGAGCGCGGCAACGGTGCGGTCCATCGCGGCGTCGGACAATCGGCCCGATTCCATCAGGCCTTCGCCCAGGCGCACGACCCGCGAATAGGCATCGACGATGACAAAGCCCTGCGGCCCGGGCCGGGCGATAAGCAGCCGGCAATTGTTGGTGCCAAGGTCGAGCGCGCCATAAGTGCGGCCGCGGCGAACCAGCGGAAAACGCGGTGACGTGACACGCGGCCCGGCACGCGGCGCTTCGCCGGCAGGCCGCGCCTCGGCAGGCAGGGCGCGACCCCGATCGGGGTCGCCGGGCGCGTTGGCATCGGCTCGAGCCGACATGATCATCGTTCCAATCTTATCACCGACACCGCGAAACGCAGCCCCGGAACCTGACAGCAACGCTAGTGCGAGTTGCCCGGCTTGGCAAATTTTTGACATTCGCGATGCGGCCGCGACGGATTTTCAGAATTGACTTCGCAGCGCCTTCTGCCTAATCCCCGCCTCTCGCTCGGCACCCGCCCGTGGTTGCTGCCCTGTCGTCTAATGGTAAGACAACGGACTCTGACTCCGTTTATCGAGGTTCGAATCCTCGCGGGGCATCCACGGCGCAACGCGGCAGAAAGCATGCGCAGCATGCGCACTGACTCGCGCAAGCCCGGCCGGCGCGGCGGCTGGCCCTTCGCCAGCCGAACGCGTCCGACGCCAGCCGCGGCTTTGCCGCGGCCCTTTGTTTTCTACCGAACCAACACCGCAGACGCTCAAAATCCAGCGTTGCACCCTCCCGGGAACCCCGCTATTGCAGCCGTCTTCCGTCTTTGTGGGGCAATAGCTCAGATGGGAGAGCGCAGCAATCGCACTGCTGAGGTCGGGAGTTCGATCCTCCCTTGCTCCACCAATATTTTCAATAATTTAGAGAATGAGCCGCCAAGAGCTTAAGGGGCGCTGCACCCACAGCGCTACCATCAGAAGGCAAACGCAGTGTCGTTGCCGGCTATTGCGGCGCTTGCCCCGCGGCCCGCTTGCAGCCGGAAGCCTACCTCCCCGGGGAGAGCAAATCGCCGGGTCCCATCCGGGTCCCGGTTCTCATCATGTGGCCACACACGGAACCGGGCCAAAGTTCAAGATCGACGAACGCCATGGCATTTCAAAGCGGCGCGATCAGCACATGCTTGCTACAAGCCACAACACGTCCAGGCACCGGCGGCAGAGTTCGCACCGGGTATTTGGGCGCTGGGCATCGGCTGCGCTTGCGCAGATCAGGCCATGGCAGCCATGGCGGCGACAAAGCCCGAACTGGCCGCGGCTTCCATGCCGCGTTGATCGGGTGAGCAATGTTCGCCGGCAAAGAATGTCCGGCCATGGGGTTTCGCCAGCACCGGCCCCAGCCGGCGCGGCTGGCCGGGGGCATGGATCGCCCAGGCACCTCCCGACAGCGGGTCATCGGCCCAGGCCTGATAATGCAGCGCCTTCAACTGACCCTTCGCGGCAGGGCGCAAGGCTTCGATGGCGGCGATGGTGTTGGCCATCGCGGCCTCTGCCCCGATCGCGGCCCAACGGCGCCCCAACGGACCGCGGCCATGGACGACGATGCCGTTCACCGGCTGCGCCGGGTCGGGGCCGAAGGGGGCTGCCAGCACCCAGCCGGCATCGCCGTTGGTCCACATCGAAGGGCTTTGGCCATCCTTCAACCAGAAGGGCGTCAGCGCTTCGAGGAAGACCATCGACAGCGCCTGATAGCCAAGGCTTGCCACCGCCTCGGCCTGCAGCGGTGGCAGCGGTGGGTCGAAGGTCATGCTGCGCAGGGCGGGCAACGGCGCGCTGACGATCAGGTTCCTGGCGGTAACGCTCTTGCCGTCCTCGGTGGTGACGGTCACGCCGTCCCTGGTCTGGCTGACTTTGCGCACCAGTTGCTTGCGGCGCACCGGCTCCTTCAGCCTGGCGGCCAGTCCTTCGGGAAGCCGCTGGTTGCCACCGGCCACGGCATATTGGGTGGTGCCCATTTCACGCTGCTTGTTGAGCCAGCCCTGAATGAAGCCGATATGCAGCGCCGAAGCGACGGCCGCCGAATTGCCATAGGCCGGCGTTGTGTCCCAGGCGAGTGCGATGGCTTCGGGCGAAAAACCCTGGCCAGCCAGCCAGGCAGCGACCGAGCCGTCAGGAGCCGGGTCGGCGGGGTCGATCCAGGCGTCGGGGTTGCGGACGATGGGGTGGTTCTGCATCGCCCTGACCCCGGCTTCGGCAGGCAGATACTGGCGGAAAGCGGCGGGCAGCGGGTTGGCGGCGTGGCTGGGCCACCTCTCGCGGCTGATGGTCTCGCCATTGATGACCAGGCCAGCGGGCATGCTGCGGCGCAAGGCGGGCGTGATATCGTCCATCGTCACCCCGGCGGTGACAGCGGCGGACAGGGCCGAGCCATAGCCGTCGGAGAATGTATTGGCACCGGCTTCGGGCCTGCCGGGCAGATGGTCCAGGGTGAAGATCCGCCCGCCGATCCGGTCGCGGGCTTCCAGCACGAGCACCCGGGCGCCCTGTTCCTGCGCGGTGATGGCGGCGTTGAGGCCGGAAAGGCCCGCGCCGATGACGATCATATCGAAATCATGGCGCCGGGCGCGACCGGCGGCCGGTGCAGACGCAGCAAGGGCAGCAGCACCGGCGAGCATTTCACGGCGAGAAAACAAGGTGGACATCGCTAGCAGGCCTTTCAGCTTGGTCTGCAGCATTGCTGCATCAGATTGGCGACCCTTTGCAAATCCCGGGGCCAATAGCGGCCTTCCGCGCCGGTCGATCCGAACGGCTGACCGGAGTTATCAGGTCACTAACCAGCGCGAGCCTCAGACGGCTGCCGTCCCCCCGAACGCGCTGGCGCGCGCTGCCGGCCCGGGCCGAGCCGAGCAACGGCCCGAGTAACATCGCCACGCCGATCCACAAGACCATTATCGGTTTTCTGTGATGTTCCGGTCTGGCCAGCGCGCTGCCAGCCGGCCAAGCGGCGATGCTGTTCACGCTTCTTGGGCGGCACTCAGGAAAAATGTCCCGCCGCCAGTACCATTAGTGCATGAAACAGCACCGGTCATGAAAGTCCGGTGGAGCAGGCCGCCAAGAGTGCCCGATACCCCGAACTGTTGGCTATCGGTCAGCCTTGGGCGAGGCGAATCGGTGCGGCCGGAAACGGATCTTCGGAGGATCGTGCAATGCGAATTTCGGTCATTGGGTGGAAAATCAACGTTGCGGATCTGGCGTTGTTTGGGGGGATGGCTTCGTCAATGCCCCAGCCGACCACAGCGGCAGAGGCAGCCCGCGAAAACGGCTTTGCCGGGATCTTCGCCATTGCCCGAAAGTGTGAAAGGCGATTGCTCGACAGTTCGGTGTCGATCAAGGCGGTCTTCCGGCTGCTGCTCGCCCTTGTGCTGCCATTTGCCACCACTGCGCTGGCGCAGGTACCGCAATCCCTGTCATTCGCAGCGCTTGAGGCGGCCCATGCCGAGCCGCGGTCGCGCTTCATCGATGAGGCTGGGGTGCGCCTGCACTATGTCGATGAAGGCAGCGGGCCGGTTTTGGTACTGCTCAATGCCTCCTATCTCAACCTGTCATCCTGGCGCGCGGTCGCGGCGCAGCTGATACCCGGGCACCGGGTGATCCGGCTCGATTTCCCGACCGTGGGCCTCAGCAAGGCAGCGAGCCCCGAAGCGCTCGATATCAAGGCGTTCGAAGGCCAGGTGCTCGGGTTGATGGACCGACTGGGGGTGAAACGGGCGACGCTTGGCGGCACGTCATCGGGCGCCATCGTGGCGTTCCGGCTGGCGGCGGCGCACGCGGAACGGTTCGAGCGGCTGGTGCTGGTCAATGCCGCCGGCCTGCCGCGCACCGCCGCCACCGATCCGTTGCGCCAACGGCCACAAGCTCCGGATGCGCCGGTGCCAGGCAGTCTCGCCTTCTGGCAGCAGAGCCTTTCAGCCAATTTCGCCGATCCGGCGCGGGTCCCGAAGGGATTTGCGGCACAAGTTTACGACTGGAGCCGGCGCGAAGGCACAAGGGCCGATGCGCAGGCCTTCATGAAGAGCTTTTCCACCGGCGACCCGCAGGCCGTGCTGGCGCAGATACCCATGCCGACGCTGATCCTGTGGGGTGAAAAAGGGGTGACGCTGTCGCATCTGGAGGCCGAGGTTTTCGCCCAATGGCTGGTCCAGGCGCCAGTGTTGATCCGCAAATATGCCGATGCCGGCCATTATCCGCAGGTGGAACAACCCGGCCGGGTCGCTGCTGATATCGACGCCTTCATGGCCGGCAGCCTTGATGCGCAGCTGCGCCCGGCACCGGGTCGTGCCGCGTCCACGCTGGCGGAGGTGCCGTTCTGGCGTGCCAATGCCGGGCTGTGGCTGGGCGAGGATGTCTGTCTGACGGCGGCGGGTGAACGCAAAATCGACGGCTATGCCAACCTGACCGAGACGCGGGTGTCAGGCCTTGAAATGCAGGAAGAGGAATATCGTTTCTATGCGCCGTCAGAAATGACCAGTGCCATGGCTGGCGGCAAGCTGCGCGCCGGGGAAGGTGTGGAGGTGCGGCGCTTGTTGAAGGGCCGCATGGCCGATGCCAGTGGCCGCGTGATGATGCTGCCCGGCTTTACGGGCCAGCCGGGCGATACGGCGATTGCGGTCCAGCCCTTTGCGCCGGGTGTCGGCATGATGACGGTGCAGCCCGCAACCGGTGGGCCGGAAAGTTATCGCGTGCATTTCGATGTCACCGCCCCCGACCAGCGTATTCGCACGACGATGGGTCTGGCGGATGGCAGCACTGCGCCAAAAGGCAGCCTGCGGGCGATTGCACTGTATCGGGAAGTGCGCCAGCCGGCCGGAACCCGAGATGCGTTGCTGACAAGGCTGCGAACCCGGTTCAAGGTAGCGGTAGTCATCGAAACCGGCACGGATGGCAAGCCCGTGGTGCGGCGCGTCGGCGAGTAGAACTGGTCGATCATCACGTCAGATCCTCTCTTGCTCCACCAATTTTTCAACGATTTGCACGGAAAACCTGATAAAGCTTGCGGCATCCGCCAGGGCTTGCCACCGGGCGATCCGGTATTGGAGGGCAAATCGACATGGCGCGCGCCCCGACCCGGAGGGAATTGCTGCAGCTTGGCGGCGTCGCGGCGGTCGCCTGGGGGGCGGCGCAGTTCTTCCAGCGGGCGGCGCCGCTCGGGCGTGATGTCAGCGGCAATCTGACGGCACAAGCGTTGCTGTTAGACCGGGAATCGCCGCGGCTCGATAATCCGGCGGCCGATCTGACCGTGGTCATTTTCACCGATTACCAGTGCCCGGCCTGCAAGCTGTCTGCGCCGGCGCTGGCGGCGGCGGTGCGCCGCGACGGGCGCATCCGGCTCATCTTCAAGGATTGGCCGATCCTCGGGCCCGTGTCCGCCACGGCCGCGCGGGTTGCGGTCGCCGCGAACCGCCAAGGCATTTATCCAGCGCTCCACGCGCGGTTGATGCAGGAACGCCGCAGTCTCGATGATGCCGTGCTGCAAGACGCTGTCGAAGCCGCCGGCGGCAATTGGCAACGGCTGCTTGCCGATCTCGCGGCGCATCGCACCGCGATCGACCAGCGCATTGCCCGCACCGGCGCCGATGCGATGGCGCTCGGCATCGATGGCACGCCAGCGTTCGTGATCGGCACGATGCTGATCATCGGCGGGCGCGATGAAGACGGATTTCTCGACGCTTTTGCCGAAGCCCGAGCCGTTCGTTAGTCGGCAATCACGGCATAGCCGCGCAGTTGGAGGGTCGCCAGCGTGGTGATCGCGGCGACATCGACCTTGACGTCGGGGTTGAGTTCGTCCCGCCCGAAACCGGCGCTCAACATCGATTGGCCGCACAGCCGCACGCTGGTACCGGCGGCGGTCAACTGGCGGATCAGTTCGGCATTGGGGTTGGCCTCGCCATTGAAGCGCCTGGCAAAGGCCGCCGCGGTAAGCGCGGTCTTTGCCGCCTGCCCGTGCAGCGTGACGACGATATCGCCTGGTTGCAGCTTCACGCCATGCCGGCCCAGCAGGTTGACCATGCGCGCCACGCGTTCCAGCCCCT
>JBBRVH010000132.1:0-7750 GCA_038246995.1 Sphingomonadales bacterium | reverse complement strand
GTTCGACGGTGCGCACCACCGGTTCGAGGGCCGCCCATACCGGTGCGCGCGCCATCGAGGCGCCACGCCGCCCCGTCGCCCGCGCGCGCGCGAGATGGTGATCGACATAGCGGCGCATTGCCTGCACCTGCTGCGCCACCACCAGCGCCAGCGGATCGCTGCGGCCTTCGATTTCGCCGATCAGCACGCTCATCGGGGTTTTCAGCGCATGGGCAAGGTTGCCGGCGTGCAGCCGCGCCGCGTCGGCCGCGCGTTCGTTGTGATCGAGCAGTTCGTTGATCTCGCCGACCAGCGTCGCCACCTCGATCGGCACATCGCTGTCGACGCGCCGCGCGGCGCCCGACCGGATCGCCGCGATGCCGCGGCTGACCCGCCCCAGCGGTGACAGGCCGACCAGCGACTGCAGCGCCGCCAGCGCCAGCAGCGACAGCGCCAGCACGCCCAGCGACCAGAACACGATGGTGCGGACCTGGGCGATCTGGGCATCGAGGTCGCGGGTGGATTGCGCCACCTGGAAATAGAAGGCGTCGCGCGTGCCGGGCAACCGCACGCTGCGCCCGACGATGCGCAACGGTTCCTCGGCAAAGCGCCGGGAGGCGAAGCGGCACGGCTGGCGGCAATCGCCCGGCGGCGTCTGCGCGAGGCTGCGGTCCCACAGCGACCGCGAGCGGAAAGGTTCATGCCCGCGGCCCGACACCTGCCAGTAGAGGCCGGAATAGGGCAGCAGGAAGCGTTCGTCGCCAAGGCCGATGCGGAAATGCACTTCGCCGCTGTCGTCGATATCGGCGGCGCTGATCATCGAAGTCAGCGCGAAATCGAGCTGGCCTTCGAAATTGCTGGTGATGGTATCGACCAGCACGCGATCGAGCGCATAGCCACCCAGCCCGAGCACCGGCACGATCCACGCCGCCGCCAGCGCCACCATGCGCAGGCGCAGAGAACGGGTGATCCAGCCACCGCGCGGAGCTGCAGCGAGGGCCGCGGCCGGCGCAGCGGCGGCCGGATCAGATATCGTTGAGGCTGTAGCCAAGACCACGCGTCGTGCTGATCAGTTCCGGCCCGAGCTTCTTGCGGATGCGAGTGATGAATACCTCGATGGTGTTCGAATCGCGGTCGAAGTCCTGGTCATAGATATGTTCGATCAGCTCGGTCCGGCTGACCACCTTGCCCTTGTGGTGCATGAGGTAGCTGAGCAGCTTGAACTCCTGCGCTGTCAGCTTCACCGGCTCGCCGTTCAGCGTGACCCGGCCCGACCGCGAATCGAGGCGGACACCGCCGGCGGTGAGTTCCGAAGTCGCCTGGCCGGCGGCGCGGCGGATGAGGGCACGCAGCCGGGCGATCAGTTCCTCGGTCTGGAACGGCTTGGCGAGATAATCGTCGGCGCCGGCATCGAGCCCGGCGACCTTGTCCGACCAGCTGTCGCGCGCCGTCAGCACCAGCACCGGCATGATATGGCCATCGCGGCGCCAGCGATCGAGGACGGTCAGACCATCGACTTCGGGCAGGCCGAGATCGAGCACCACCGCGTCATAGCTTTCGGTCGATCCCAGATAATGGCCGTCCTCGCCATCGCTGGCGGTGTCGATCGCATAGCCGGCGGCTTCCAGCGCCGTCTTCAACTGGCGCAACAAATTCGGTTCGTCCTCGACAATCAGGACGCGCATGGCAGGACCCGCATGGCAAAAGCCTCAATAATTCCGGCGCCGGCGCCCCGATGCGGCCGGCGGTATCGGCTGCATTGTATAGGGATCGACGTCAACATTGAAAACATTGCCGTCGTTTCGGATGAATCGCAGCCGCAGCACATCGCCGAAATCGTCCTGGACCCCGATGAACTTGGCACCCATGCGCTGTTCGATCTGGCGGACGACGACCGGGAAATTGGCACGCGCGGCATCGGCATCCGGTTGATCGGCCATGACCGGTGCCACCAGCAACAGTCCGGCAACTGCCAAGCTCAGCAGGCGTTTCCCCAAGGTGAAAAGTACCGACATCTGTCGTGTCCTTATGCGTCCCGGCAGTGAATGTCCCCTGAATGTTGGCCGGCCGATGGGCCGCCTGCGGCGCTGTCCGAATTGCCTCGCCGGCGATTTGCCGCCACAGGCAGCGCGCGCCTGCGAAAGTCGATCATGCCCGAACCCGTCCTTACCCTCGAAAATGCCGGTCTCAAACAGGGTGCCGGCTGGCTGTTCCGCAACCTCGATCTGACCATCGATGCGCGCGACCGGCTGGCGCTGATCGGCCGCAACGGCGCCGGCAAGACCACGCTGCTCAAGCTGATTGCCGGCGAGATCGAACTCGACGAAGGCCGCCGCGCCGTCTCGCCGGGCTTGCGCATCGCCCGGCTGGAACAGGATCCGCCGGTCGCTGGCTTCGCGACGCTGGGCGACTGGGTGCGGGCGGCCAAGGATTCGCCGCCCGATCACGAGCTGGAAGCCATCGCCGATCGCCTCGGCGCCGATCTCGATCGCGAGGCGGCGACCGCATCGGGCGGGGAGCGTCGCCGCGCCGCGCTGGTGCGCACGCTTGTCGGCGAGCCCGGCCTGCTGCTGCTCGACGAGCCGACCAACCACCTCGACATCGCTGCCATCGAATGGCTGGAAAACTGGGTCGATCGTGCCAGTTGCGGTTTCCTGACCATCAGCCACGATCGCGCCTTCCTGACCCGGCTGACGCGCAACTGCCTGTGGCTCGACCGCGGCACCCTGCGCCGTGCCGAAGTCGGCTTCGGCGGCTTCGAAGCCTGGTCGGAACGGATCGCCGAGGAAGAAGCCAAGACTGCCTCCCGTCTCGACGCGCGGTTGCGGCAGGAGGAACATTGGCTGCAACGCGGCGTCACCGCGCGGCGCAAGCGCAACCAGGGCCGGCTTTCGAAGCTGATCGAGTTGCGCGAAACCCGCCGCGCAATGACCGGCGGCGAAGGCGTCGCCAAGATCGCCACCAGCAGCGACGACAGCCAGACCAAGGTGCTGATCGACGCTGCCCATGTCCAAAAGGCCTATGGCGACCGCGTGCTGCTGCGCGACCTGACGCTGCGGGTGCGCCGCGGCGATCGCATCGGCATCATCGGCCCCAATGGCGCTGGCAAATCGACGCTGATCAAACTGCTGCTCGGCAAGATCGAGCCCGACGCCGGCGATATCCGCCGCGCCCAATCCCTGGTGCCGACGATCATCGACCAGCACCGCGCCCGGCTGACTCGCGACGACGGCACATCGCCAACAGTGCGCGAAGTCATCGCCGACGGCGGCGAGTGGCTCGACGTCAACGGCGTTAAGAAGCATGTCGCCGGCTATCTGAAGGAATTCCTGTTCGATCCCGGCGTGATCGATGCACCGGTGGAGACATTTTCGGGCGGCGAGAAATCCCGCCTGCTGCTGGCGCGCGAATTCGCGCATCCGTCGAACCTGATGGTGCTTGACGAACCGACCAACGATCTCGACATGGAAACGCTCGACCTGCTCGAAGAAGTGCTCGACGATTATGCCGGCACGGTGCTGCTGGTCAGCCACGACCGCGCCTTCCTCGATCGCGTCGTGACGATGGTCGTGGCGCTCGATGGCGAAGGCAACACCGATGTCAGCGTCGGCGGCTGGTCGGACTGGGCAGCACGGCGCAAGGAACGTGTTCGTGATGCCGGGCGCAGCCGTGCCGGCCATGCCAACGCCAACGCGGCCTCGCTGTCGGCACCCAAGCGCGCCGCGGCCAAGCTGAGCTACAACGACGCCCGCGAGCTGGCCGATCTTCCGAAAAAACTCGAACTACTGGCAGCCGCTTGTCGCCGCCACGAAGCCGTGCTTGCCGATCCGGCGCTGTACAGCCGCGACCCCAGGCGATTTGCCAGCACCAGCGCCGAACTCGACAAGGTCCGCGCCGATCTGGCCACTGCCGAGGAACGCTGGCTGGCGCTGGCTGAACGAGAAGCAGCGCTGGCCGGCCGAACGGCCGTCATCGACCCGCCACAAAGGTTACGATGACTGCATCTTGCAGATCAGCCTACTGGCGGAATTTTTTACATTCATAGGTTAGAGATAATCTTTATTCCGCATAGTTTTAAATACTTGTAAGATAGCCACCGGATGGCATGAAGGTTGCAACTCCAGAAGCTTCTTACCGGAGATTGTCATGCGCCTCGCTGTCGTCGTTGCCGCTGCCTTCACGCTGGGGCAGGCCGCCCACGCCGCTATCTTGCTCGACCAGCCCGCTGCTACGACCGAAATCGGCAGCCCCGGCAGCACAACGCGCAGTTTCAGCGCTGGCGCAGGCGCCGCCAGCCTCAGCTTCACGCTGAACGGCTATCGCACCCTTGATGGCGTCGGCAACTTCACCGACACCTTCACCCTCTCGCTGAACGGCTCTGCGATTTACTCTGGGTCGTTCGATCTGGGCGGCGGCGGCTTCAATAGCGTTTTCTTCGCCCCGGGTTTCACTTCCACGACGGTTAGCACGCCCGGGACGAACCTCGGCGGCACCGCCGTGATCAGCCTGCCACTGACGCTGCTGGCCGGCAGCAACAGCCTGGAATTCAGCTACGCCGGCAACGACCAGGGCATCAACGACGAAGCCTGGGGCCTCAGCGCGCTGATCGTCGATGGCAATGCTGTCATCCCCGAACCAGCGACCTGGGCCTTGCTGATCGCGGGCTTCGGCCTGACCGGCGCCGCCATGCGCCGCCGTCGCGCACTTACGGCCTGAAAGCGGATATACGCCCTCCGGCGGCCAGGGGGGGTGCCCCCAACGCTCCATCTTGAGAGTTCAATCCCATCAAGTTGCGGTGCTCACCGGCAAAAGTGGGTGCAGGGCCTCAGGCCCTGCCCACCGAACGTCGCTTGTTCTACCTGCGTAGCCTCAAGTCAATTCGATCCCGGCGACGATCCGCGGTTCGACATGTTCGGCCACCGCGATCCGCACCGGCAGCGCGGTGCGATCGGCGGTATCGTGCTGACGGATGAAGCGTTCGACCACCGGCGCGATCACTTCGCGCCAGCGACGGCCGTTGAAGATGCCGTAATGGCCGACAGCGGGCGCCATGAAATAGGTTTTCATCGCATCGGGCAGGTTCGGCGTGAGTTCCAGCGCGGCCTTGGTCTGGCCGATGCCGGAGATGTCGTCACGTTCGCCCTCGATCGCCAGCAGCGCGGTGCGGGTGATCGAAGCCGGATCGACGCGCTGACCGCGGTGGCTGAACTCGCCCTTGGCGATGGCCTGGCGCTGGAAAACGACATCGATGGTCTGCAGGTAGAATTCCGCCGTCATATCGCAGACCGAGCGATATTCTTCATAGAAAGCCTTGGTCGCATCAGCGGAATCATCGTCGCCGGCAACAAGATGCTTGAACAATTCCCAATGCGATTTCATGTGGTTGGCGAGGTTCATCGACATGAAGCCGGCAAGCTGGAGGAAGCCCGGATAGACCTTGCGGCCGGCGCCGGGATGGATCGCCGGCACGGTGGCGATGACATTCTGTTCGAACCAGGCATAGGGCCGCTGCATCGCCAGATCATTGACCGAGGTCGGCGCGCGGCGGGTATCGACGGGGCCACCCATCATCGTCAGCGTCAGCGGCGTCGCCGGATTGTCGTTGGCGGTCATGTAGGCGACGGCGGCAAAGCACGGCACCGCCGGCTGGCAGACGGCGAGCATATGGCCGCCGGCCCCGACCGTTTCGGCGAATTCGATGATGTAATCGACATAGTCGTTGAGGTCGAACTTGCCCGCCGAGCGCGGCACCAGCTTGGCATCGACCCAATCGGTGACATAGACTTCATGGTCGGGAAGCAACCGCTCGACGGTGCCGCGCAGCAGGGTTGCGTAATGGCCCGACATCGGCGTGACGACCAGCACGCGCGGATCGTTTCGGCCGGAAATGGCACGTTCGAAATGCTTCAGTGCGCCGAACGGCTTCGATGCCACGACGACTTCGTTGACCGCAACGCTGGTGCCATCGACGATGGTCGTATCGAGCCCGAAGGCCGGCTTGCCGCGGCTTTCGGCGGCGTGGGAGAAAACCTCCAGCGCGCGTGCCAGCACCGGGCTGGGCGAGACATAGGCGAGGGGATTGCCGGGGTTGAGCAGCCAGGCCGAGCTGGTCTTGGCAACCTGGCTCATCCCCTGCAGCCAGGCGCGCTGCCATTCGTAAGCGGTGTAGAGCATCGAAATCTCCGTATTCCGTTTGTCGCAGTGCAGCATGAAAGCGGCAGTTGGCAAGTCCATTACCGCTAGGGTCACCCTGCGCGCCTGCCCCGCATTGAGTGTGTTTCATCGGCCTGATACAGCAAGCCATGGCCCAACGACCGACAAAGCCGCCGATCCCGCCCAAGGGCCAGCGCAATCTTGCAAATCTTCGCCTGTTGTGGCGGTTCGTCCGCGCCTATCCGGGGCAGCTGGCGGCAGCGCTGACGGCGCTGGTCATCGCCGCGCTGGCGACGCTGGCCATCCCGCAGGGGCTGAAGCTGATCGTCGACAACGGCTTTGCCGCCGGTGCCGATGTGTCGGCGGTGCGGCCGTATTTCCTGTTCATGATCGGCGTGATCCTGGTGATGGGCGCGGCGACGGCATTTCGGTTCTATTATGTCTCGTGGATCGGCGAGCGGGTCGTGGCGGATCTGCGGCAGGCGGTGCAGCGCCATTTGCTGACCCTCGATCCGGTTTTCTTCGAGGAAAACCGCCCCGCCGAGATCGCTTCGCGCCTGACCAGCGATACCGCGATCATCGAACAGACGGTCGGCACTTCGGCATCGATGGCGCTTCGCAACGCGGTGATGGGCATCGGCGGCATCGCCTACATGGCGGTGCAATCGCCGAAGCTGACCGGGCTGGTGCTGCTCGTCATTCCGCTGACCATTTTGCCGATCATCTGGCTCGGCCGCCGGGTTCGCGACATTTCGCGCACCAGCCAGGATCGCATCGCCGACCTCGGCACCATGGTCGCCGAAGTGCTCGGCGCCATCCGCATCGTCCAGGCCTTCACCCAGGAACGCCGCGAGACCACTCGCTTCGGCGATGCGGTGGAAAGCGCCTTCGTCACCGCCAAACGCCGCATCCGCATCCGGGCGGTGATGACGGCGTTGGTCATCACGCTGGTATTCGGCGCGATCATCCTCGTGCTCTGGCAGGGCGCGCTCGATGTCATCACCGGCAGCCTGTCGAGCGGCACCATCGCCGCCTTCATCTTCGCTGCCGTCATCGTCGCCGGGGCCTTCGGAACGCTGACCGAAACCTATGGCGACATCATGCGCGCCGCCGGCGCCGCAGGCCGCATGATGGAACTGCTCGCCGCCCGCCCCGGCATCGCCGCCCCGGCCAACCCGGTCGCGCTGCCCCTGCCCGCCGCTGGCAGCTTGCGCTTTTCCGGCGTTACCTTCCACTATCCGTCGCGGCCCGATGGTGCGGCCCTCGTCGATTTCAGCTTGAATGTCGCCGCGGGTGAGACAATTGCCGTGGTGGGTCCGTCGGGCGCCGGCAAATCGACGTTGTTCCAGCTTATCCAGCGCTTCTACGACCCCCAGGGCGGCAGCATTGCTCTTGACGGAGTTGACCTGCGCCATGCCGACCCGCAGGAGGTGCGCGCCCGCATCGCCGTAGTGCCGCAGGAAACGGTGGTCTTTGCCGCCAGCGCGCTCGACAACATCCGCTATGGCCGGCCGGAGGCCAGCGACGAGGAAGTGCGCCAGGCGGCGCGCCAGGTGGGCGGCGGCGACTGGATCAACGGGCTGACGCAGGGGCTGGAGACGCCGGTGGGCGAGCGCGG
>JBBRVH010000131.1:0-7815 GCA_038246995.1 Sphingomonadales bacterium | reverse complement strand
TCATCATCGGTGAAGATGATGATGCTGCTTCTTCTCCCCTCCCGGGACGGGAGGGGTCGGGGGTGGGAACGCCCGTCGCTCCCGCGCCGCCGGTGGTTGCCAAACTCGCACCCGCAGCCACTGAGAACCCACCCCCGATCCCTCCCGTTCCGGGAGGGGAGAAGAAGCAGCATCGTCATCTTCACCGATGATGATGGCAATGACGGTGCCGACCTTCACGCCTTCGCTACCCGCAGCGACCATGATCTTGCCCATGGTGCCCGGGTCATCGGCCTCGAGTTCCATCGTCGCCTTGTCGGTCTCGATTTCGGCCAGCACATCGCCGGCCTTGATGCTGTCACCTTCGCTCACCAGCCATTTGGCCAGCGTGCCTTCTTCCATGGTCGGCGACATGGCGGGGAGCTTGATTTCGGGCATCAGTATTTCCCCACCAGCACGTCGGTATAAAGTTCGCCTGCCTCCGGCTCGGGCGCGTTTTCGGCAAAATCCGCCGAGGCATCGACGATCTCGCGCACTTCGCGGTCGATTTTCTTCAGCGCCGCTTCATCGGCATGGCCATTTTCGATGATCTCGCGCTTGACCTGTTCGATGGGGTCGCTCTTTTCGCGCATCGCCTGGACTTCCTCGCGTGAGCGATATTTGGCCGGGTCGGACATCGAATGGCCGCGATAGCGATAGGTCTTGAGTTCGAGCAGCATCGGCCCCTTGCCCGCCCGCACCCAATCGACCGCGACTTGCGCGGCGCCGCGCACCGCCTGCACGTCCATGCCATCGACCTGCAGGCCCGGCACCCGGAAGCTTTCGCCGCGGCGATACAAAAGGTCTTCCGATGACGCCCGGTTGACGCTGGTGCCCATGGCGTACTGGTTGTTTTCGATAACGAAGATGATCGGCAGTTTCCACAGTTCGGCCATGTTGAAGCTTTCATAGACCTGGCCCTGGTTCGATGCGCCATCGCCGAAATAGGCCATCGCGATGCCGCCATCGCCCTTGTATTTATGCGCAAAGGCCAGGCCGGTGCCGAGCGACACCTGCGCCCCGACGATGCCATGGCCGCCGTAAAAGCCATGTTCGACGCTGAACATGTGCATCGATCCGCCCTTGCCCTTGGAAATGCCGGCGGCGCGGCCGGTCAATTCCGCCATCACGGCATTGGCGGGAATGCCGGCCACGAGCATATGGCCATGGTCGCGATAACCGGTGATAACCGAATCGGTGCTTTTCAGCGCCGATTGCAGGCCTACAACCACCGCCTCCTGGCCGATGTACAGGTGGCAGAACCCGCCGATCATCCCCATGCCGTAAAGCTGCCCGGCGCGTTCCTCGAAGCGACGGATCAGCACCATCTGGCGGTAGAAATCCAGAAGCTCCTCGCGGCTTGCCTTGTACCGTTCGGGTTCTTCAGGGCGTTGCCAATTGGGCACCGGATAGGGGTTGGAGGCGGTCGCAGCCTTTGCGGCAGTTTTGGATGGTGCGGAACGAGCCAAGGGAAACGCCTCCGTGATGCCTTGGCGGGAATAGGAGCCTCGGGCTGCCCGCCTCAACCCTCGATAACACCAATCATTTATCGTCGAGCCTGACAATCACTTCATCGGGCTTCACGACATTCAGGTTCTTGCGCACCAGTTCATCGGCAAGATCGGGGTCGACACGGCGCGGATCGAGCAACTTGACCTGGCGATCGAGCGCGGCGCGTACTTCGGCGCTGGCGACTGCCTGCTGCTGCAACTGCGTGCGCTGCACCTTGTAATCCTTCCAAGCGATCACCCCCGTCGGCCCGCTGATGGCGTGGCTGACGAAATAGGCAATCAACAGGATGCAAACCGCCGGCAGGGCGGCGCGGCGCAGATAGTTTTTCAAGGCCGCCTGATATTCCATCGAGAGAGGATAGCGCCCCCGGGTAACCACCGCAACCGCCGCACACAGAATTGCGCGAGCGCAAATGCCGTGTTTCCTTGCCGCGCTGCCCTGCTATGAACAGCGCAGAAAAGCAAAAGCCATCGGGGAGTTTCACATGACCGCCATCAACGCCGTCGTCGATCTGGGCAAGGACGGCGATATCGCCATCGTCACGGTCAATTCGCCGCCCGTCAACGCGCTGTCGGCCGATGTGCGCGACGGGCTCGATGGTGCCTTCAAGGCGATCGCCGGCGACGCCGCGGTCAAGGCGGTCGTGCTGGTCTGCGCCGGGCGCACCTTCATTGCCGGGGCCGATATTTCGGAATTCGGCAAGGCCCCGCGCGGCGCCTCGCTCCACGCCGTGCAGGATGCGATGGAATCGGCATCTGTGCCGGTTGTCGCCGCGATCCATGGCACCGCGCTCGGCGGTGGGCTCGAGGTTGCGCTGTGCGCGCATTACCGCGTCGCCGATGCCAAGGCCAAGCTTGGCCTGCCCGAGGTCAAGCTCGGCCTGCTGCCCGGCGCCGGCGGCACCCAGCGGCTGCCGCGCATCGTCGGGGCGGCCAAGGCCGTCGAGATGGTGACCAGCGGCACGCCGATGGACGCCAAGGCGGCGCTGGCGGCCGGGCTGGTCGATGAAATTGTTGCCAATGATAAGGATGGCGACCTGACGACGGGGGCGATTGCGTTTGCGCGCAAGATCGTCGCCGAAGGCCGGCCGCTGAAGAAGGTGCGCGACGACAGTTCGCGCCTTGGCGGCGATGCCGCGTCGCTGGCGCCGATGTTTGCCGAATTCCGCAAGGCCAATGCGAAAAAATTCGCCGGCTTCGAAGCCCCCGAAGCCAATATCAAGTGCATCGAAGCCGCGGTCGCCCTGCCCTTTGCCGACGGCATGAAGGTTGAACGCAGCGAATTCATGAAGCTGATGGGCGGGCTGCAATCGGCTGCCCAGCGCCATGTGTTCTTCGCCGAGCGCCAGGCCGCCAAGATCGACGGACTGCCGGCTGACGTCCAACCCCTCCCCGTCACGTCGGTCGGCATCATCGGCGCCGGCACGATGGGTGGCGGCATCGCCATGAATTTCCTGACCGTCGGTATCCCGGTGACGATCGTCGAAACGAAGCAGGAAGCGCTCGACCGCGGCGTCGCGGTCATCCGCCGCAATTACGAGAACAGCGCCAAAAAGGGCCGCTTCAGCATGGAGGAAGTCGAAGCCCGCATGGGCCGGCTGACCCCGACGCTCGACATGGAAGCGTTGAACGATGCCGACCTGATCATCGAAGCGGTGTTCGAGAACATGGATATCAAGAAGCAGATTTTCTCAGCGTTGGATACGATCGCCAAGCCCGGCGCGATCCTCGCGTCGAACACCTCCTATCTCAACGTCGATGAAATCGCCGCCAGCACGACCCGGCCCGAAAGCGTCGTCGGCATGCACTTTTTCTCGCCCGCCAACGTCATGCGGCTGCTCGAAGTCGTCAACGGCGCCAAAACATCGAAACAGGTCCTCGCCACGGCGATGGCGGTGGGCAAGGCGATCGGCAAGATCGGCGTCGTCTCGGGCGTCTGCCATGGCTTCATCGGCAACCGCATGCTCGGCGCGCGCCAGGAACAGGCCAACAAGCTGATCCTCGAGGGCGCTCGTCCCGCCGATGTCGACCGGGTGCTGACCGATTTCGGTTTCCCGATGGGGCCGTTCCAGATGAGCGACCTTGCCGGGCTCGATATCGGCTGGTCGGCGGAAACGTCGAAGGGCGTCACCGTCCGCGATCGCCTGTGCGAAGCGGGCCTGCGCGGCCAGAAGAACGGCAAGGGCTTTTACGATTATGACGAGGCGCGCAACCGCACGCCCTCGCCGGTCGCCGAACAGATCATCCTCGATTATGCCGCCGAAAAGGGCATCAACCGCCGCGAGATCGGCGATGCGGAAATCCTTGAACGCCTGATGTATCCGATGGTCAACGAAGGCGCCAAGATCCTTGATGAAGGCATGGCTCAGCGCGCCAGCGACATCGATATCGTCTGGATCAACGGCTATGGCTGGCCGGTCTATCGCGGCGGCCCGATGTTCTGGGCCGAACATGATGCCGGGCGTGAAAAGATCGCCGCCGCGCTCGAACGGATGGGGATGGACGTGTCGCCGCGGCTGAAGGCGGGGTTCTGAGGGTGCGCGTGCTCGCACTCGCCGCGCTGTTGGCGGTACCCGCTGTCGCGCAGACGCCTGCCCCGGCGCCCGCCCCGGCGCCCGCTTACGTGGCGCCGGATTATACGCAGGACGCCAATTGGCTGTGCCGGCCCGATCGAGTTGGTGCGCGCGCCGATGCCTGTGGCGGCGATCTGGCGATGACCGCGGTTGCCGCTTATGGCCGTACCAAGGTCGTGGCACTGCCGACGCCGACAGCACAGAAAATCGATTGCTTTTACGTCTATCCGACGGTTTCGACCGATGCGACCGCCAACAGCGACCTCAGCATCGACACCGCCGAAACCAATGTCGCGCGCATCCAGTTTGCCGCCTTCCGCAGCGTTTGCCGGACCTTTGCGCCGATGTACCGCCAGGTGACGCTGAAGGCGCTGCGTGATGCCATGGTCGGCAAGGCCAGCACGGCCGACCGGGTCATGGCGTATCGCGATGTCGTTGCCGCGTGGAACGATTATCTGGCGCGCGACAATAAAGGCCGCGGTGTCATCCTGATCGGCCACAGCCAGGGTAGCGGCCTCATCAAGGCGCTGTTGCAGAACGAGATCGAGGGCAAGCCCGTAGCAGCGAAGGTGATCGCCGCCTATGTGCCGGGCACCAATTTGCTGGTGCCGGCGGGCAAGACGGTGGGTGGTGACCTGAAATCCATGCCGCTGTGCGAGGCGGCGAGCCAGACCGGCTGCGTGCTGGCCTGGGTATCGTATCGCGACGGCAAGGTGCCGCCGGCGGATGCGCGCTTCGGGCGGACGACGACCCCCGGCATGGCCGTGGCCTGCACCAACCCGGCAGCGCTTGCCGGTGGACGGGCACCGCTGCGCATGCTGCTGCCGACAGCGAGCAACATCGTCGACAATGCCAGTGGGCAATCACCCTGGGCCAAGGGCGTGACGGTGACGACGCCGTTCGTGGCGCTGCCCGGGCTGCTCAGCGGTCAGTGCGTCGATGATGGTGGCGCGCAACGCCTCGCCATCCGCACCGATGCCGATCCGGCCGACCCGCGCACCGATACGATCGGCGGCGATGTCATGTTCGGCACGCTGCTGGTCGAAAGCTGGGGGCTGCACCTGATCGATGTCAACGCGGTGCTGGGGGACCTGGTGGTGGTTGCGGAGACGCAAGGGCAGGCCTGGCTGGCGAAGAACTGACACCGCTCCCCCGCGGGGAGCGGCAAGAGTGCCTGCGGCATCCTTGCCGTAACCTTTTGCCGCGCGCTCGCGTATATAGGGGCATGACCAACCGACGCACACTTCTGTTCACCGGTATCGCTGCGGCGGCCGCCCTGCCCCTGTTGCGCTTCACCGAGCAGCCGGCGCTCGCGGCGACGGCAACGAAGTTCGAATACACGCTCACCGACGCTCAATGGCGCCGGAAACTGCCCGGGCTCGCCTATGACGTGCTGCGCCACGAAGCGACCGAACGGCCGTTTTCGTCGCCGCTCAACGACGAACATCGCTCCGGGGTGTTCGCCTGCAAGGGCTGCGCGCTGCCGCTGTTCGATGCCCGCACCAAGTTCGACAGCGGCACCGGCTGGCCGAGTTTTTATGCACCGCTGAAGAATGCCATCGGCACCACGACCGACACCAGCCTGTTCATGACCCGCACCGAAGTCCATTGCCGGCGCTGCGGCGGGCATCTCGGCCATGTTTTCGACGATGGGCCCAAGCCGACCGGGCTGCGCTATTGCATGAACGGCGCGTCGTTGACCTTTTCCCCTGTGAAAGCCTGATTCCCATGTTGCGTAACCTTGCCATCGCCGCCCTGCTCGGCACCGCTGCCTGTTCGGGGGCCATCGCGGCCGAACGCATGGTCACCGCCCCCGCCCCGGTTGCCGATGCGCCGCTGCAGGCCGGGTCGTTGCAGACCGCGGTGTTCGCCGGCGGCTGTTTCTGGGGGGTCGAAGGTGTCTTCGAACGCATCAAGGGCGTGCAATCGGTGCGTTCGGGCTATGCCGGCGGCACGAAGCTGACTGCGGTTTACGACGTCGTCGGCACCGGCATCACCGGCCATGCCGAAGCAGTCGAAATCAAATTTGATCCGGCCAAGGTAAGCTATGGCACGCTGCTGCGCGTGCTGTTTTCGGTGGCGCATGATCCGACGCAACTCGACCGCCAGGGCCCCGACCGCGGCAGCCAGTATCGCAGCGCCATTTTCCCGCAAAATGCCGAACAGGCGAACCTTGCCAAGGCCTATGTCGCGCAATTGGCAGCCGCGAAAACCTGGCCCGGCAAGATCGTCACGACGCTGGAGACCGGCAAGCCCTTTTACCCGGCCGAGGGCTATCACCAGAATTACCTGCGGCTGAACCCGTCGCAGCCCTATATCGTCTATAATGATCTGCCCAAGGTGGCGGCGCTGAAGGAACGTTTCCCGGCGCTGTGGAGCGACAAGCCGGCGGTCTGACCCCCGATCAGCCTTTGGTCGCCGGCGCTTCCTGCAACTGCCACGTTCCCCCGATATTGATGGTGCGCGGCACCTCCAGCTTTGGCGCCGGCCGGGCGGCAGGCCGCACCGCTTGACCGCGTTTCGTTTAGATTGAAGCGCTGAAAATCGCTCATGCCAAGCGAAGTCGAGGCACGCGCCGACTATTGTGCGTGCCTCGATTTCGCTCGGCATGAGCGGACTCGATTCGATTCAAATGAAATCAACTCTGGATCGCGCGCAAGCAGCCGTTGGACGGGCGCCGGATCACTTCGCGGTGTTGGCCCAGCATTCGAGTTCGACCGCCGCGCCACGCGCCAGGCCATTGGCGCCGAAGGCGCTGCGGGCCGGGAAGCGGCCGGGCTTGAACCAGGTCACATAAACTCTGTTGAAGGCGTCCCATTGCTTCATGTCGGCCAGCATGACGGTGCATTTGAACAGCGCGTCATGGGTCAGACCGCGCCTGGCGAGCACCGCGCCGATATTGGCCATCACCTGGGCCGTTTCGGCCTCGATGCCGCCGGGGACGACCTTGTCCTGCCCGGGCACGGCGCCGATCTGGCCCGAGATGTAGAGGACGCCATTGACTTCGGTCGCGTCGGAGAACGGCCGGTTGAGCGCCATCGATTCCGGCGAAGTGAGGTGCGCGGTCGGCTTCGCCAATCCCGGGGTGGCGAACAGCAGGGCGAGAAGCAGCGGTCGCAGCATCGTCAACTCTCCCATCAGGCCCCCTCTCCCGCCTGCGGGAGAGGCGAGAGACGCGCCAGCGTCCCGGTTGAGGGTGTACCCATGTGTCGCCGCGCAGATACCCTCACCCGCCGCGCTGGCGCGCGTGTCGCCTCTCCCGCAAGCGGGAGAGGGGTAGCAACTCAGTGCCCGAGATTCTTCACGATGGTTTCGACCATCTTTTTCGCATCGGCGAGCAGCATCATCGTGTTGTCCATGTAGAACACGCTGTTGTCGACGCCGGCATAGCCGACCCCGCCCATCGAGCGCTTGATGAACAACACGGTCTTGGCCTTTTCGACGTCGAGGACCGGCATCCCGTAGATGGGGCTGGTCTTGTCGGTCTTGGCGGCCGGGTTGGTCACGTCGTTGGCGCCGATGACGAAGGCGACGTCACACTGCGAGAAATCGCTGTTGATGTCTTCGAGTTCGAAGACTTCATCATACGACACATTGGCCTCGGCGAGCAGGACGTTCATATGGCCGGGCATGCGGCCGGCGACGGGGTGGATGGCGTATTTGACCGAAACGCCTTCCTTTTTCAGCAGATCGCCCATTTCGCGCAGCGCGTG
>JBBRVH010000130.1:0-8018 GCA_038246995.1 Sphingomonadales bacterium | reverse complement strand
GCCAGCGCCATGCTGTTGACCGGCCTTGCCGCCTGCAGCGCCGAAAAGACCGCCGACGCGCCGGCCGCAACAACGGAAACCGCAACCACCGAAACCACCGTGGTTGAAACCGTGCCGCCCGCGGTAGCTGTTGCCGCCGACCCGGCACCCGCGCCGATTGCCGAAGCAGCGATGCCCGCGGCCACCCCTGCCGTTGCCGCCCCCGCCGCTGGTGGCGTGACCCTTGCCTCGTTGACCGGTGATGCTGCCAAGGGCGAAAAGGTTTTCGGCCAGTGCAAGACCTGCCATGTCGTCGAAAAGGGCGTCAACCGCATCGGCCCGTCGCTCTGGGCCGTTGTCGGTCGCACCGCCGGCAGCATTGCCGACTATAAATACTCGATCGCCAACAAGAACAGCGGCCTCGTCTGGTCGGAAAGCCAGTTGTTCACCTATCTCGAAGCGCCGCAAAAGGTCGTGCCGGGCACCAAGATGGCCTTTGGCGGCCTGAAAAAGCCGCAGGACCGCGCCGATATCATCGCCTATCTGAAAACCCGGGCCTGACCCGCGGCGCGCCGGGCGCGGGCGGCTTGGCCGCCCGCGCCCGATGATCAACCGAAGGGCTGGTTACGCACCACAACCGCAGCATTGAGCACGCCGGCAAAGGCCACCCAGGCCAGGTACGGCACCAGCAATAGTGCCGCGGTGCGCGAATAGCGCCAGCATTTGACAATCAGCAGCGCCACCGAAGCCCATAGGAACCAGACTTCGACCGCGGCGATATCCGGACGCTGCAGGCGGAAGAACATGAAGCTCCACAACAGGTTGAGCGAGCCATTGAAGGCATAGAGGCCAAGCAGGCCATCGGCGCTTTCGCGGTCAGGGGCCGCCATCCACGCCGTGACCGCCGACATGGCGCTGAGCGCGAAGATCAACGTCCATGCCGGGCCGAAGGCCATGTCGGGCGGCGCCCAGGGCGGTTGTTCGAGCGACCGGTACCACGGCCCGAGCTGGGTGATGGTGGCGCCCAGCGCGGCAATGAACGCGGTCGCGAGCGCCGCCACCGATGCCGGCAGCAACCAGCGACCGGTCATCATGAAAAGCGCCCCATCATCACCCGATCAGGACCGCGCGTTGCTGTCGGCGCCCGTACGCGACTTGTTCCCCGAAAACAGCGCACCGAGCAATTGCCCGGTATCCTTGAGGAAGATCTTGACGTGCGCCATCGGCTTTTTGCGCACCAGTTCCTTGTTCATATAGGCTTCCCAGGTCAGCTGCTGGATATCGGGATCCTGGCACAGCTTGACGAAGCGTTCGCGCATGTTGTCGCTGCGATACCAGAACCATTGCATGATCCCGAGCACCATGAAGACTTGGCCATGCGCCTTCATGAATTTCTTGCGCGCGGTCTTCAGCGCGGCGGGATCACCGGTGCGCAGCAGTTCGGCAGCCGATTCCGCCGCCAGCCGGCCGGCCGTCATCGCATAGTAAATGCCTTCGCCCGATGCCGGCGCCACTACCCCGGCGGCGTCGCCGGCAACGATGACATCCTTGCCATTGTCCCAGCGCTTGCGCGGCTTCAGCGGGATCGGCGCGCCTTCGACACGGATGGTCTTGAACGCATCGAGGCCGGTCTGTTCGCGCAACCGCGCCACGGCATCGCGCATCGCGAAGCCCTTGACCGCGCTGCCGACGCCCACGCTCGTCTTGTCGCCGTGCGGGAAGATCCAGGCATAGAAATCCGGTGACAGATTACCCTGGTAATAGATGTCGCAACGCCCGCCTTCGAAGCCGCGAAAGCCTTCCGGCGGCGATTCGATGACTTCGTGATAGGCCGAAACGAACGGTACTTTTTCATTGGCCGGCAGCGCGGCACGCGCCACCGCCGAATTGCCGCCATCGCAGCCGATGACGACCCGACCGCGCACCTTCACCGGCGCACTGCCGCGTGGCGCATCCTTGGGACGATAGCAGACGACGGCGACGCCATCGGCATCGCGTTCAAGCGTTTCAAACGTCCCGTCGATCCGCGTCGCGCCATTGGTGGTGGCGCGGACCCGCAGGAATTCATCGAACACTTCGCGATCGACGAGGCCGACAAAACCGTCACCGACCGGCATGTCCACCGCCTTGTTCGACGGGGCGACCATGCGCGCCGACGTGGCCCGTGCGCACAACTGGTCGAGCGGCACCTCGAAATCCTTGAGCAGGCGCGGCGGCACGGCGCCGCCGCACGGCTTGATGCGCCCGGCGCGATCGAGCAGCAGCACCTTGCGGCCGGCGCGTGCCAGATCGTCAGCCGCCGTGGCGCCCGAGGGGCCACCACCAACAACAATGGCGTCGAATGTTTCGGTCATGCGATGGCCTTCCCTTGGACTGTTGATTTATTATCGGCATCGAGGCGGAGCGCAAGCAGCGCCGCCGCCATGAACATCACGGCTTCGATAACGAAGACCGTTTCGAAGGCCGGGCCATCGGCACCATAATAGCGCCGGCCGGCATCGACCGCGCTTGCCCCGAAAAATCCGCCCAACCCGAAGGCCGCGGCCTGGGCTGCGCCCCACAGGCCCATGCGGATCCCTTCATGGCCCGAGCTTTTGCCGTCGACGCCGCCGCGACCGGCCAGATCGAGCATCGCGCCGATGGCGGCGACAGCAAAAACGCCATTGGCAAAACCGAGCGCGAACACTGTCGGCGCCAGCGGCCAACCCGGGCCGACCGTTGCCGCCATGGCGAGCGCCGCCAGCGCCAGTGCCGAGCCGATGCAGCCGCCGACGATCCAGCGCCGCAGCTTCAAGCCGGCTTTCCCGCCAAAACCATGGCCGCCGATGCCGACCAGAATCATGCCGAGCAGCACACCCTGGTGCTGGGTGCCCGACAGCGAGGTCGATTGCCCCGGGGTCAGCCCGAAGATCAACCCGGCAAAGGGTTCGAGGATCAGGTCTTGCGTCGCATAGGCGAGCATCGAGACAAACACGAAGATGCTGAACAGCCGCGTGACCGGATCGGCCCAGATGCCGCGCAGGGCGGCGCCGAACGGCACCGCCGGTGACGGTTCGGCCGCCACCGGGGCAGCGCGGCCTTCGATGCCGATGACCGCGGTGCAGGCAATGACGAAGGCGCTGCCGGCGACACCCATCGCCACCGCCAGCAGCCTGTCGGGTGAAAACGCTTGCGTGGCACCGAGCGGCGGATCGAGCAGGGCGCCGGCGATCCCCGCCGTGATGACGATCCCCAGGATCATCATGATCCAGGTGAGCGATGCCGCCGCCGGTCGCCGCGCCGGCGCCGTGCGGGTGGCGAGCAAGGCCAGCAGCGACGTGCCCGCCGCGCCGACACCGCCGCCGATCATGCCATAGGCGAGGATCGAAAGCGCCAGCGCCAGATCATGGCTGTCCGCCAGCATGACCGTCGCCTGGGTGGCCAGCACGCCGCCCGACGCCAGCACCGCCATGCCGCCGATGATCCACGGCGTGCGCCGCCAGCCGCGATCGGAACCATGGCCCCATTTCGGCCGGCTGAGTTGTATCCCATAATGAAAGGCCACCAGCCCGGCGGGCAGCGCCGCGACCTGTGCATATTCGACGACCATCACCCGGTTGAGCAGCGATGTCGCCAGCATGACGATCGCGCCGATGGCGCTCTGCACCGCCCCGAGCCGGGCAATGCCGAGCCAGCCGAGCGGCGGCAGCGCATCGTTGGCCCCGGAATCGGCCGCCTTCACGCCAGCGCCCGCAAGCCGAAGGCCGATGCCAGCATGCCGAGCACGTAGAGCGAGGTGCCGGTGGCATTGTAGAACGGCGCGAATTTGGCCGGGTTGGACAAGAGACGCTGCATCAGCAGGAACTGTGCCCCGATCGACACGATGACGAGCACCGCCGACGGCCTGGCGCCCCAGTGCGACAGCAGCACGGCCACCAGCAATTGCGGCAGCGCCATCGTGTAGCAGGCCAGCACGGCCGCGCGGCGTTCACCGAGCAGCACCGGCAGCGAGCGCACATTGGAAACGCGATCGCCCTCTACAGCCTTGAAATCGTTAAGTACCATGATGCCGTGGGCGCCGGTGGCATAGAGCGCCAGAATGATCAGGATGCGCGGCTCGGGCAGGCCGCCCACCATCACCGCGGCGCCGGTAAACCAGGTCAGCCCTTCATAGGCCGCGGCGCAGACCCCGGGGCCCCACCAGCCATTGGCCTTGGCGCGGATCGGGGGCGCCGAATAGATCCAGGCCAGAAACACGCCGAGCACCGTGGCCGCGCCGACGACGGGGTTGATCGCCCAGCCGACGAGCAGCGACACGATCGTGCCGGCAATCGCGATGCCCAGCCCCCAGCGGCCCGGGATTCGCCCCGATGGAATCGGGCGGTTGGGTTCGTTGATCGCGTCGACATGGCGGTCGAACCAGTCGTTGATCGCCTGGCTGTTGCCGCAGACCAGCGGCCCGGCCAGCAGCATGCCGGCCACCAGCAAGCCCCAGCGATCCGCCAGTGGCACGCCCGACGATACGACCCCGCACATGAAGGCCCACATCGGCGGAAACCAGGTAACCGGCTTCAGCAGTTCAAGAACATCGCGCGGGCTGGGCACGCGCCTTACTGTCGTTGGAATTGTCACCCCGTCCATTTGTGTAAGCTAGACTTGACAGTTTGGGGCGTCAACGCGGCCAAGGCGCCACAGGCATAATTCCTTCAACTGCCGGCCGAATCATTGTCCGACAGGTTGCCGAGGCCGTGGCGATGCAGCTTGGAATAGAGGCTTTGCCGCGACAGGCCGAGAATTTCGGCCGCCGAGGCGCGATTATCGGCGGTAAAGGCCAGCGCCGCTTCGATGCACAGGCGTTCGATTCGATCGGTCGATTCGCGCACGATATCGCGCAGCGGCATGCGCCCCACCAGATCGGCAAGTTCATCGGCCGATCGCGCCACCGGCAGCGACGTGACCGGCGCGACGGCTGCGGCGACCCGGCGCATCGAAAAACCGTGGCGCACGGCGCCGGCATCGACAACCGTCACCGCCGTGACCATGACGCCGGTTTCGGCCGCCGCATTGGTGCGTACCACGGTGGCGAAATCGCGCACGCTGCCATCGCTGCTCAGCCGGGCCGCCAGGGCTGCAAGGTCGTCGCCGGGTTGGCCCAGAAAGCGCGACAGCGCTTCACCGCGCAAGTCGCTGGTCCGCGCCAGCCCGACCAGATCGAGAAAGGCGCCATTGCCGGCAAGCACGCCCAACGCCGCATCGGTAAGGACAAAGGCATCCGGCACCCGTTCGAGCACCGCCGCAAGCGGGCGCTCGGCCGCCAGATCGATCGCTGCCGCCAGCGGTTGCAGCCGCACGAGCAGAGTCCGCCCCTGGTCCTGGCGGAACAGGGTTGCCGACAATTGGCTCGGCCGGCCATCGGGCAAGCGCACGCCGACCGGCCGCCGGTCCTGCGCCGCAGCGATGGCGTGGAGCAGCGTCAGCGCCGCGTCGCGATCGTCGGGGTGGACCAGCGCGGTCAATGCCCGGCCGTTGAGCACAACCGGGTCGGGCGCGGCCAGCGCAATAACCGCCCCGGCCAGCGCCGTTGCCGCCGGATTGGCGTCGGTTACAACCAGCGTCAGCGCGTCGACCATCAGGATCGCATCGGTTGCCGAATCGAACAGCAGCCGGTTGCGGGCTTCGGCGGCATGGAGGCGCAGCGCGTCGCGCTCGGTCGCCTGCTGGGCGCGGAGCGCGCGCTGCTGGATCTGCGCCAGCGGCCGCATGTCGCGCCCGACCGCCACCACGCCGCCCGCCACATCTGCCGGCACGGCACGATAGCGCATCGGCAGGTCGCCCCCCGGCAGCGGATGGTTGACCTGGCGCCAGCGCCCGGGCTCGCTTGTACCCGCAGCAAGTTCGGCAAGTTTTTCGGCTTCACCCGGATCGACCGTTTCCTGCCAGGGGCGGCCGACCCAAGTTTCGATGTCCAGCCCGGCGAGATCGCGGTTGCCGATCGCCACGCCGCGGACGATGCCGCCGCCGTCGATCAGCAGCAACAGGTCGCACGCCGCCACCAGCGCTGCGACCACCGCCGGCGCCGCCAGCCCGCCAAGGCCGGCATCCCCCGGCGGGAAGAACGCACCGGCCGAGACAAAGGCGGGAACATCCATCGCGATCAACCCCGCCCGGCCAGCAGCGCCGGCCCGGCCCGCAACTGCGCCGCCAGCATCTGTTCGGCGACATCGACCGCCGCTGCCGCGTCGGTTGCCGTCGCATCGGCACCGACGCGCGCCGCCAGCCCGGGATCGGCAGCGAACACCCGGCCACCGACCAGGACGATGATATCGGGATTGCGCGACGCGCGGCGCAGACCGGCGATGGTGGCGGGCAGCGCCGCGAGATGACGTTCCACGCTGACGGTCAGGCCGACGACATCATAGCCGCGCGCCGCGACCAGCGTTTCGAGTTCGGCAGCATCGGCTGCCGGTGCGTTCCAGGTCTGCCAACCGGCGCGGCGAAAGAATTCCTCGACCAGCGCCGCGCCGAAGCCATGCTGTTCGCCCGGCGCCGGCGCGAACAGGGCCCGCCGGGCGGTGGCTGCCAGCGGCGCCGACCAGGGCGCAAAGGCCGACAATGCCTGCAACACTTCCTGCAAGCGCCACAGGCCCATGGTGACATCGAAGAAATCGCAGGCGTCGCTTTCCCACCAGATACCGAGTCGCCGCGCCGCCGGGGCAAGCAGATCGAGATAGACGGTTTCAACGGGGACCCCGCTGGCAAGCAGCGCATCGACTCGATCGAGCAGCCCGCGCAGCTCGTCGGTCAGCGCGGCGGCGGCAAACTGGTCGGCAGCGCCCGCCGGAATGCCGGCGACAGGGTCGGACATATTGTCGCTGTGCGGCACCCGCAACCGTGGCAGAATTTCCGATTCGATGATCCTGGCAAGGGCTTGCGGGCTGTCCGCCGCCGGCGCGCGGACGGTCGATCGCCAGGCCCGGTCCCAACCCCGGCTGGCGGCGATGCGCGCCTCGCTCACGATATCGAAAATGCCCGCCATCGCGTTAGCGGCAGCACGCGGGAGGGCATCGGTTAAATGCCAGCCCCGAAACGGATTTGCAGCCTGACATTGCCGACCTGTCGCTCCCCTTGCCCGAGAGTTTGCCTGTGCGTTGCAGCATGATAGCGCCAGCATCATTGGCGTAAAGTCAGGTTGACACAATAGGCCTCGGTGGTAGGTTTCGAACCTTGGGGAGATACCGGGTGACATCGCGTTCAGGCGCTACCGACAAGGCCATGGCAACACGGCCACTTTACACGCCCGAAGAACGGGTCAGGCGCGATGCGTCACCCTGGACGCTGGTGCAGGGCATTCTTGCCCCGGTGCAGTTCCTGATTTTCGGCGTCAGCCTGTATCTCGTGCTCAATTACCTGCGCACCGGCGAATATCACGATGCCGCCATCTGGTCGGTCGTGGTGAAGACCATCGCGCTTTACACGATCATGGTGACAGGCGCGATCTGGGAGAAGGTGGTCTTTGGCAAATATCTGTTTGCGCACAGCTTTTTCTGGGAAGACGTGTTCTCGATGCTCGTCATCGCGCTGCACACCGCCTATCTCGTGGCGCTGTTCACCGGCAGCCTGACCGACCGCGAGCTCATGTTGCTCGCGCTTGCCGCCTATTTCACCTACGTCATCAACGCCGGCCAGTTCATCTGGAAGCTGCGGATGGCGCGGCTCGAAGCACCGCCCAAGACGGCGGGCGATAACGAGGCCGTGACAGCATGACGGTGGCAACAGCGATGGGGGCAACCGCGCCCCGGCCCCTCGATGCGCTGCCGATCCTGCGCGAACGCGGCCAGCGCGAAGTCTTTTGCGGGCTGACCGGCATCATCTGGCTGCACAGGAAGGTGCAGGACGCGTTTTTCCTCGTCGTCGGCAGCCGCACCTGCGCGCATCTGCTGCAATCGGCGGCCGGGGTGATGATCTTTGCCGAACCGCGCTTCGGCACCGCGATCATCGAGGAACGCGATCTCGCGGGGCTTGCCGATGCCAATGAAGAACTCGACAAGGTTGTCCGCCAG
>JBBRVH010000129.1:0-8184 GCA_038246995.1 Sphingomonadales bacterium | reverse complement strand
GGCGCAGGAAATCGGCGAAGCGGAAATCGGCATCTTGATGCGGCGTTTCAATGCCGAAGCCGGGACGATCCTGGAAAAAATGGGTGCCTTTCAACCGCGCTATCTTGGCGATGCCGTCATGGTGCCCTGGCATCATGGCGCTGCCAACCGGGTCGCCTCGATCGAACTCGCCGATCTGGGCCGCGCCGTGGCGGCCTATCTTGCGCTGGCGGCGATGACCGAACGGATCAATGCCGACATGGTGTTGCCGCGCCCGTTATCGATCGGCGGCGGCATCAACACGGGGCATGCCGTGGTCGGCAATCTCGGCAATGCCGGCAAGGCGGATTTCAACATGCTGGGCGAAGCCGTCAACCGTGCCTTTCGGCTGGAAGCGGCAACCCGCACCAACGATGCCGACCTGATCATCGGGCGCGCCTGCCTCGATTTCCTGAGCGGGCCGTTTCCCTTTCGATCCGATTATCCGATCGCCAAGGTGGTGTTGAAGGGCTATGCGACGCCACAAGACGCCATCGTGCTGAAAGGCGATACCATACAGCGCCTCGCCGAACGATTGCCCTATTGAGCCAGCCCCGCCGTCGTCAGTTGCGGATTTCCAGCCAACCGGCCGCGACATGGCACGACCCAGGCGGGCAATGGCTGTTGATCCATTCAAAAACCTGGGCCTCTGACTGTTCGATTACCTTCGTTGGATCTTCTGCTGCCGGATCATTGGAAACGACCTGCACAATCAACATCACATCGGCCTCAGGCGAAAAATACGCCTTCTTTGCTTCTTCGCGAGGCTTCAGAAACGCCGCAAGACGTTCCGAGACCGGTCCGAGCGGCCCGTAGGACAGATGCAGGACAGGCCCCCTGACGGCAGGCAGTTCCGCATCAAGGGTAAACATCACGCTACCATTGTTGGTCGGATCGCCATCGGAAGGCTTGAGATCGCGATAGCCCGGCATCGCCACATCGGGTGTGGTCAATTTCGTTGCTTCAAGCACGCGCGCCAGAAAGGCACAGGTCGCGGCATCGGCATCGGCAATGCTGCGCACGCCGCGCCGATCGACATTTTCCCCGGTCAGGGTATCGGGCCAGGGGCTCGATTCGGCCTTCCAGCCCTCGAGCCGATAGATGCCCTTGTCCAGTTGCACCCTTATGCTGCTGCAGGGCATCGCTGCGGCCGTCGCGGAAACATCGCCCGTTGCGGCGGCGGCGATCACCGGCAGCGACTGCCCGGACATCGATCGACCAATTACACCGCCAATGGCGATGGCGGCAACAACGGCAACAACGCCAGCAATGACCGTCGTGATCTTAAAATTACGCTTCTTCTCCGGCTTGATGACATCGCCACCCTTTATCGGCCCCTTGCCGATCCGGGCGATGCCATCGAGCACCTGCTGCATCGATTGCAGGCGCTGATTGGGGTCGGGCTGGAGCATCGAGGTGAACAAAGGGCGCAGCGATTCGTCGAGAAAGCTGAGGTCAGGAACCTCGCGGCGGGCCTCGATGGCGCCGAACTTGTCCTTGCCCATATCGAGCGGCCGGCCCTTGGCCATCGCCAGCACCGTCAGCGCCAGGCTGTAGACGTCCGACCATTCACCGATGCGGCGGCCATAGCGCCCGAACAATTCGGGCGCCTGATAGCCATATTTGCCGGCAAAAACCGTGGCGATATTGGAATCGCTGTTATCGTCGAGCTTGCGGGCGATGCCGAAATCGATGATCTTGGCTTCCTCGATCCAGGCGTCGGGCAGCAGGACATTGTCCGGCGACAGGTCGAGGTGGACGATGCCCTTGGCATGGGCCGCCTGCAAACCTTCGGCAAGGCGCTTGAGAACGATGATGAGCGACGCCGTCCGCACCGGCTTGCCATCGAGAATCTTCATCACCGAGGGCCCGTCGATATATTCGAACGCCAGGAAATGCAGGTCCAGCGCCGGATCGAAGCCAAGTTGGAAATAGCGGACCAGGGCATTGTGGTTCAGCTGGAACAGCTTTTCGGCTTCGCGGATGAACATGTTGAGAAATTCGGGATCGGCCGCAAGCTCGGGCTTGATGACCTTGATCGCCACTGCGTGCTTGGCGTGAATGCTGACGCCCTTGTAAACCACGCCCATGCCACCGCGGCCGATCAACCGATCGATCCGATAGGTTTCATTGAGCCTTTGCCCCTGCAAGCCTTCGATCGCGGCGTCGGCTTCGGGGATCAGGCCAGGCACTTCGCCTTCCAGCGGCGGCCGGGTTGCATCAGGATCGATCGGATCAATCACGCGCGGTCATTCCCTTCGATGACGATGACGATAACCGACACATTGTCGGGCGCGCCAGCGGCCAGTGCAGCATCGATCAACGCCGTTGCCATCGTTACAGCATCATCCCCGGCCAATAATCTACCGATTGCGACGGGATCAACAACCCGCGTCAAACCGTCCGAGCACAAAAGCAGCCGGTCACCCGGACGTAACCGTTCACAGACATATCCCGGGCTGGTTTCCGGCGCGATCCCCACGGCGCGGAACAGCACATGGCCGAGCGGATGATCGGCCTGATCGGCAGGATCGAGAGAGCCGCGATCGACCATGGCCTGCACCATCGAATGATCATGGCTCAACATGTCCATGCCGGTCGCCCGCCAGCGATAGAGCCGGCTGTCCCCGACCCAGATGCCATGCACCACATCGTCCGCCAGGCAAACCGCCACCAGGGTGGTGCCGGTCGGCTCCCCGGCATGGCGGGCATGGTCGTGGACCAGCGTGTTGGCCCGGACCAGCCGTTCCTCCAGCGCCGAAGCGATTTCATCGGCATCGGCGGGATAGGGCATTTCGGCGAACAGCCGCAAAACCTCGGTTGCCGCCCAGGCGCCGTCACGCAGGCCACCCATGCCATCCGCCAAGGCAAAGAAGCGACCCTCCTTGCAGGTGAGAATTGCATCCTGGTTGACCGCACGCACCCGCCCTACGTCACTTCGCATGGCGCTGCTGATCTGCAATCCTGGCATCTTGCTGCTCATCGCTGTGTCGGGCCCCACCCCGACCCGTCAATACCGCGTCATGGCGCCCGGGTCAGCAATTGCTTTTCACCGTCACCGATAATGAAGAAGGCACCCCACCAATAAGGATGCGAGGTTGCCTTGCTCGAAATCAGGCCGGTCTGCGCCGTCCGCAAGGCGTCCGACATGCTGCGCGTGCGTGCCGTCGCGACAAAGCCGTTGGTCAGCGGTTGCGCCGTCGCGTCGGGGATCGGCCAGTGGGTGGCCACGACGCTGCGCGCGCCGGCGTTGAGAAAGGCCCGTACCAACCCGTTGAAGGTCGCCCCGCGCCCGGCCCGGCCGACATCGACGAAACCCTGGCTGTCACTGGTGCTCGCGGCCGTGCTGCACGCCGACAGGATGACGACATTGGCATCGAATTGCAGCCCGGCGATTTCGCTCATGCTCAACAACCCATCCGAATCGGTTTCGGCGGCAACGCTGGTCAACAGCGCAGGCGCGCTGTTGCAGCCCATTTCGCCTTCGGCAAGACCATGGGTGGCGAACTGGACAACCGCATAATCGCCCAGATCCTTGCGCGTTGCCATCGCCGTATCGGTGAATTCACCCCCCTTGACGACAACACCGCCGCCCAGTGTCCGTGATGCGGCATCGAGCTCGACCGCACTGATCGGCTTGATATTCTGGAACAGACCGCGCAGGCGCGTATCTTCGGCCGGGCAGCGATTCTTGAAGACGCGGCGCGGCAGATCCTGCAATCGATCCCCACTGGGGATGGTGGTTTCACCAAAGCCGATGAAATTGTTGCGCGCCCGAGAGGCCGGCTGGATGCGGGCGATGGCAAAGGACCGCGGCGAAATGGTCGAAGCAAGGCCGACTTCGCGCGCCAGGAAACTGACCTGCGACATGTCGCTCTTGTCGCGCTGCGCGGCGAAGCGCGTGACGCTGGCATCATCGGTCACCAGAATGCCATAGGGCAATTGGCTCATCGCGCCGGTTGCTTCGGCAAACAGCAGCTTCACCCCGCGCAATTCGTCGCGTGCCGGACCGAGCAAGGCTTCGTGCAACTGGCGCGCTTCGGCGGTGCGATACGCAACCAGCTTGTTGGTCTTATCAAAGGGCTGGGTTGACTTGCGCACCCGGGCCGCGCTGGCTTCGAGCGATTTGCTCGACCCCGCGATACGATACAGCCGGGCACTGGTGTTGCGCACCACCATGCCATAGCTGACCGTCGGCAGGGCCAGCAGCTTGAAATAGGCTTCGTCGGGGCGCAGCAGTGCCTGGATTTCGGCCAGCGTGGCTGCACTGTCATTGACCTGGAGGAACTGCTGATCGCTGGCCAGTTCGCCGAGCAGCCGAGCCCGGTCCTGGGTTGCCGATTGAAGTTCAGCCGTCACGCGATCGCGGTCGGCAGCGGCGCCGGCCCCCAGCGGCAGGCTGGACAACGCGTTCGCCTTGGCCTGGATTTCGCGATCGAGATCGTTGAGCGTCTTGCGGCGCACGGCGCTGGCGCTGTCACCGCCTTCATAGACTTTTTGCAGCAAGGCGATCTGTGCCGCCACCGCCGGGGGATTGATGAACTGCGCTGCCAGGAAGAAATCCGCCTTGGCCTGTTCGGCCGCCGGACCTTCGCCCTGTGCCGCTTCGGCGAGCAGCGCGAAATAGGGGCCCAGGCTGGCGATGCCCGAGGCAAACCCCGGGCCACCGACCTTGAGCACGGCAATAGCCGCAGCATAGCCGGTCAAGGCGCCGTCGCGATCGCCGTGCCGTAGTCGATAACCGGCGCGATCGATCTGACGCTGCGCCATCAGCGGCGATCCATCATAAACCGCGCTGTCGGCGAGTGCCGAGACGCCTGTATCGAAATAGCCGGCGGCCGCGACATCGCCAAGCTTTTCGGCTGTGCGGCCCTGTTCGACCGCGATCGCGCTGCGCAGCCATTGCAGATTGGGCGCTGCCAGTTGCGCGCCCGGAAAAGCAGCGACCAACTGGCCATTGGCAAGCGCCAGCGTGGCGGCGGCAGCGGTTGCATCGGCGCCGGCGCTGGCTTGCGCCGCGCCACGCACGTACAGAGCCTGCGCTTGCAGGATGGCACGGCTTACATCGGCATCGGCGCGCGAATTGCGGGCATTGATCTGGCGAATGACCGTCGGATCGGCAAGCACGTCGACCGATGTCGCCCCGGCCTGTACCGCCGGGGTCGCCACGGCATCGAGCCGTTGCAACGCGGCATCGCTCAGCCGGCTGGCCTCGGCATATTTGCGCTGATTCAAGGCGTCTAGGGCCCGGTACACGCCCAGCTTGATGCGCAGCGTTTCGCCGGTGGCACCGCCGGGGGCATCGGGCGCTTCCAGCGCCGCCGTGACCGCGGCGAATTCGGCGAGTGCTGCCACGCGCGAATCGAGATTGGAGGCTCCCAGCGCCGATTCGAGCCGAAAGGCGATCTGCTGGGCCGGCGGCGCATCGCTGGCCAGCACCGTACCGGTTGCGACTTCGCGCGCTTCGCCATGGCGACCACGCACGCTGTAGTTGAGTACTTCCTCGCGGCGGGCATCGAGCAGCGATGTCTCGATGCTGGCCTCGATCACCGCCATCGATTCCAACCTTGGCGCCGCATCGAATGCCAGCTTGGCATCCTTGGGCATGGCGGTCCCGGCAATCTGGTAAAGCCCCTTCAGGACCACCGGCGAGAATTGGACAAGGCCATCGGCACCGAAAACATGGGAGCCTTTGCGCACGTTGACGGCAAAGGCATCGAGCCCGGTCTGACGGTCGGCGCAGCGAAACAGGGTTGCTGGCCCCAGGTCGGCAACGGTTGTTTCGACACCGGCACCGCAGGTCAGCCGCTGCTTGCGCGCCGCGTCGAAATTGGCGGCTGCCGCCACTTCGCCGCGCAGGCGGCCGACATGGCCAACACCATAGGTGCGGGTCCAGCCGAGGCAGCGCAAGGCAAAGTCGCGCGCCACGCCGTAACGCTTGCTGAGCTGCTGCGTGCCCGGCCAATCGGCTTCGGCGCGGCAGATTTCGCCCGAAGGCCCGGCGCCGAGCGGAAACCGGTCGGCTTCACCGGCGGGAGCGGCAAGCGCCGGAACGGCGAGGCAGAGTGTGCTGGCGGTGGCAAGCAGCGCCAGCGCGCGACCGGGCAAATTGTGGCGCGTCATGGCTTGATCTCCTTGACCGGCGCTGCCGGCAGCGACAGGTCCTCATCCTCGTCGTCATCGCTCCACAGCGCTTCATTGCCCGCGCCGGTGACCAGCGGCAGCGCTACATCGAGCGACGGCGCATCGCGGACCTGCAGGATGCGGCTTGGATCGGTGACGCCGATCGTCGACAGGTTGAGCGTGGAAACGATGCAGCTTGCCGTCGACAGTGCAGCGCAGCCGTTGATGCGGATGTTGTTGGGGTTGATGCCGTTGATATCCTCGATGCGGACATTGACCGGGGCGACGACGCCGTTGCGGCCACCGATCGACCCGAAAACGCCGACCAGCGGATCAGCCGCCGCCACCCCCGCCGGCTTGCTGACGATCAGGCGCGCGACATTCAACCCGCCTCCGGGCTGGCCGGTCCGGTCGGTATTCTGGATCAACGCCCAGTTGGTCGGTGACAGCAACAGGGTCGTTGCGGTGACGACCGCCGGACTGGCGCCGTTGCTCGATACGCCGTAGTTCGGGCTCGGCACGTACAGCGTCGATTGCGGGTTGCTGAGATATTTCAGGCGAATATCTTCATTGGTGACAAGCGAACCGGTGCTGTCGAGCAGCGCGGACAGGAACGGCAGGCCGTTGACCACCGGCTCGAGGCCCAGCGCGACAAAATCGCCGCGCAGCCGCACCGTCGTGCCGGGCGCATAGATGCTGCCCTGTTCGGTGATCGGCGTACCGGTGGGCGACGGGATCACGTTCGTCAGCGTGACGAGTTGCACCGATCGGGCCAGCGGTTCGACATCGGCACCGCTGAGATCCTGCCCGGCAAGCCGGCCTCCGAGGGTGAGCGTCGCCAGCGGCCGTTCGACCGACAGCGGTGTCCCCGCCAGCACATCCTTGGCAGTTTCCGGGCCGCGCACCATCTGGATGGCGCCGGAAACCACGATGTCCCCCGATGCCCGCACCGCGAAGCGCTGGACCGGCGTCGCAATCGTGGTCGCGCCGATCAGCACGTTGCGCGATTTGACGTTGGTCGGCAGCAGGCGATCGGCAAAGATTTCGACGTTGGTGGCCCGGATGGTGCCGAACTCGCCATCGCTCAATTGCCAGCCGGCGGTGGCAGGCACCGCAAAACCCGGCCGCGTCGTGAAATCGGCATTGCCGGTATCCGCCGTGCCGACAGCGCGGGCGCGCCCGCTGCCCAGCGCCAGGTTGGTGGTTGCCCCGGTCACGTCGATCTGGAACCGCGATGCGTCATTGGTGTCGGTAACGACCAGGCGCCCCCCGGCATTGAGATCGAGATTGCTCGACGCGACGGTGAACACCGACCCGGTCCGCATGGTCACCAGGGTCGCGGGATCAGCGGTTTCGGCCAGCGGCGATTCACCGGCGAACTGCAGCAGGCGGATGACCCCGGTTGCGCCAAAGGCCTCGATCGTGGTGTTGCGCCCGGCATTGGTCGAGCCACCGACAATCACGCTGTTCGGCGCGTTGATACCGATATCCACCGTAGCAACGACCAGCCTTTCGGCGAGCGGGCGCCGCGGTGCGCCTGAAAGCGCATTATTGGCGATCTCGGCGGTCGTGCCGGCGCGGATCGAAACGTCGCGCGCTGCCTTGGCGCTATCGATGCGTGTCGCGGTGGACGATGCCGTGCGGATGTTGCCGCCCGCCAGCGTGGTCGTGGCAAAGCGCACGGTGGTCGAAGGCTCGCTGCCGGCGCGGGTCGGATCCACAACCAGCGTGGTCCCATCGGCAAGCCGCGTCTGGGCGGTTTCGCTACCGGCTTCACTGTCGGAGCCACTGCCGCTCGTCGTGAGCGCGGTGGCATCGATGGCGCCCCGGCTGGCAACCAGCACGATGTCATCGCCGGCAGTGCCGGTGCCGATGGTCAAATTGCCGGCTTCGCGGGCGCCGGCGATGGCGACAAGGTCACGCCCGGCGCTGGCCGTGCCGATCGTCAAAGTGCGTCCGGCTTCGATGCGGACGTCGCGTGCGGCGCTGGCGACAAGGCTGGCGCCGGTGCCGATGACATCGCGGCGCGCTGCCAGCGTCAGG
>JBBRVH010000128.1:0-8265 GCA_038246995.1 Sphingomonadales bacterium | reverse complement strand
CTCGTCACCGGCCTGCGCGCGCTCAGCCGCAACCGCGCCTTTGCTGTCATCAACATCCTGGGCCTGGCCATCGGCATGGCGGCCTGCATCATGCTGCTGCTGTTTGTCCGCTATGAAACCAGCTATGATGAATGGCTGCCCGGCCATGAAAACGCCTATCAGGTGCAGACCAGCCATGTCGGCAAGAACAGCGGCCGCGCCAAGACGTCCCAGCTTTCGGCCTATGTCGTCGGCACGTCGCTCGCCAAGGATTTTCCGCAGATCGAAAAGCTCGCCTTTGTCACCGAAGGCGAGCCGGTAATCGTCCAGAATGGCGTTGCCACCACCGGTCTGGTGACCTTTGCCGAACCGCAACTGCTCGACATACTGAAGCTGCCGCTGGTCGCGGGCGATGCCCGCACGGCGATGCGCGGCGCCAATGCGATGCTGATTTCCCGGGCGGAGGCGGCGCGCCGCTTCCCCGGCGTCGATCCGATCGGCAAGACGCTGTCGATCGTCAGCGCCGGTGTCACCACCGATTTCATCATCAGCGGCGTGCTGCAGGACCTGCCGAAGAATTCGCACCTTGTCATCGATCTGATGGTGCCGTTCAACCGGCAGCCCTATGCCGACCGGCCGGCGTTTTTCACCCGCTATGGCTGGAACGCCGGCAGCAACTATGTCCGGCTGCGCCCCGGCACCGATGTTGCCGCCATCAACGGGGCAATGGCAGCCTGGGAAAAGCGCAACATCCCCAAGGATTCGGTCGGCGATGCCGTGATCAGCGAAGGCGATGATGCCGATTGGCGGCTGATCCCGGTTGCCGATGTCCACCTCAGCAATGCCGAAGGCACCGGCAAACCCGGCAATGACCCGCAGACCATCACCACCTTCGCGCTGGTGGCACTGCTCATCCTTGCCATGGCGTGCATCAACTTCACCAACCTGTCGACCGCCCGCGCCGGGCAGCGCGCCCGCGAAGTCGCGCTGCGCAAGGTCATGGGCGCTTCCCGCCGGCAACTGATCGTCCAGTTCCTGGGCGAATCGCTCGTCGTCGCGGCCATCTCGATGCTTGTTGCCCTCGCCATCGTCGAACTCGGCCTGCCGGCACTGTCGGCGTTCCTCGATGCCGATCTGTCGCTCCGCTATTTCGGCGCGGATGGTATCCTGCCGGCCATTCTCGCCCTTGTCGTCGTGGTCGGGGTCGCGGCCGGTCTGTACCCGGCGTTCGTCCTGTCGCGGTTCGATCCGGCCCCGGTGCTCAAATCGAACCGCAGCGGCACCGATACGCGGGGCAGCGGCAGCTTGCGCAACATGCTCGTCATCGGCCAGTTCGCCGTTTCGATCGCGCTGGTCATCTGCACCGCTGTCGTCACCGGCCAGACAATCTATGCCCGGTCATCCGACCCCGGCTACAACCGCGCCGGGCTGTTGCAGGTCACCGGCATCGGCCGCAGGCAGCTCGAAGGCGTCGCCGACCAGATCGTCACCGCTGTTGCCGCCATCCCCGGGGTGGAAGCCGTCGGCCGCACCAGCATCGGCGTCAACACCAGCAGCAGCATCAACACGTCGGCCCGGATCGACGGCAACCCCGAACCGATCAACCTTGGCACCTATAACGCCGATCCGGGTTTCTTCCCGGCCATGGGCCTGAAACCGCTCGCCGGCCGCTTGCTCGATGCCGGTAACCCGCGTGACGACATCCACATCGCCCAGGGCAACGATGCCGACGAAGCGGCGCTGGCGGCACGCGGCACCAACACCGTCATCACCACCGAAGCGCTGAAGAAACTCGGCTTCAAGACGCCGGCGGATGCCATCGGCAAGGTCATCCGCGTCGCGATTGTCAGTGACAAATACGGCCTTGTCCCGGTCACCATCGTGGGGGTCGTCGCCGATCTGCGGCTGCGCTCGTTGCGCGATCCCTATGATCCGATCATGTTCCTTTACGATCGCAGCTACATGACCGAAATGATGGTCCGCATGAAAGCCGGTGACGCCGGCGCCATCCAGGCCGAAGTCGAAAAGGTCTGGAAACGCTATGCCGCGCAGGTGCCGTTCCAGGCCCGTTTCACCGATGATATCGTGCGCGCCCAATATGATGCCGATGAAGCCCGGGCGACGATCTTTGCCGCCTTTGCCGGGCTCGCCATCATCGTCGCCTGCCTGGGTCTTTATGGCCTTGCCGCCTTTACTGCCGAACGCCGGACGCGCGAAATCGGCATCCGCAAGGTGCTCGGCGCGCGCGATCGCGACATCGTGCGCCTGCTGGTATGGCAGTTTTCGCGGCCGGTGCTGCTCGCCAACATCATTGCCTGGCCGGTGGCGTGGTGGTTGATGCGCGACTGGCTCGATGGCTTTGATGCGCGCATCGACCTCGGGCCGCAATGGTTCGTCGGGGCCGGCACCCTGGCGGCGGCAATCGCGGCGGTGACGATCATCGGCCATGCCCTGAAAGTGGCGCGGTCAAGCCCGGCGGTGGCCTTGCGCTATGACTGACACACGGTCCCGGTAAAATACTACCGGGCAGTCCTGGCGCAGGGGCGCTTTCACGAAACGACGCGGCCCTTCTACAGGGACGGCATCAGCTATGCGGCGCAGCCGCCAGCCGCAAAGAGCGAGATCGAGGTGTTCGCGTTCGATACGCATGTGCTGCGGGCGGGCGAAGAAGTGCTCGATGACACCGGGTGGTGGCGACACAGGCTTTTGCGCGGCGCTCGGGCTTGCTGAAACAGGCTTGCCGCGCCACTGTCCCCGCCAATCAGCAGCGGGGGCGGGATGTCGGCAGAAGAAATGAGCAGTCGCGGTCGCTGGCTGCTGATCACCTTGCTGTTTGCCGGCACCGCGCTCAACTATGTCGATCGCCAGGTGCTGGCGCTGCTCAAGCCGACATTGGAGGCCGAATTCGGCTGGACCGACCAGGAATTCGCGCATCTCGGCTCGGTGTTCCAATTGTCGGCGGCGGGCGCCTTGCTGTTCGTTGGCTGGTTCGTCGATCGTTTCGGGGTGCGGCTGGCCTATGGCGTCGCCGTGGCGATCTGGAGCCTGGCCGGCATGGGCCATGCTGCCGCTGCCAGCGTCGGGCAGTTCGTCATGGCGCGATCGGTGCTGGCGGTGGCCGAATCGGTCAATACGCCCGCTGCGGTCAAGGCGGCGGCTACCTATCTGCCGCTGAAACAGCGTTCCCTGGGGCTTGGGCTGGTCAACACCGCGCCCAATATCGGCGCGATTCTCACACCTTTGCTCATCCCGCCGCTGGCGCTGGCCTTTGGCTGGAAATCGGCGTTCATCCTTACCGGCGCGCTCGGCTTTGTCTGGCTGGCGTTCTGGGTGGTCGGCACGCGCAAGCTGGTGCCGGTCAACGTGGCAAAGCCGTCGAAGCTCGATGGCAATTGGGGCGTGCTGCTGCGCGATCGCCGGTCGTGGGCGATCATCGGCGCCAAGGCGCTGACCGATTGCGTCTGGTGGTTCGTCCTGTTCTGGAGCACCGATTTCCTCGTCAAGACCTTCGGGTTGACGCAGGCGCAGGTGGGGGTGCCGACGGCCATCATCTTCACCCTGGCGGCACTGGGAGCGCTATCGAGCGGCTTTCTGTTTCCCTGGTTGCTGGGGCGCGGGCTGACGGTCAATGCGGCGCGCAAGACCTCGATGGGCATCTATGCCGTGCTGATCCTGCCGATCCCGCTGGCGATCACCGCCGGCAGCGCGACCGCGGCGGCGCTGATCATCGGGCTGGCGCTGTTCGCCCACCAGGGCTTTTCGACCAACATCTTCGGCCTAGCCGCCGATACCGTACCGACGGCGCGGGTGGCGAGCGTGATGGCAGCGGGCGGTATCGCCGGCAACCTGACCGGCACCGGCATCATCGAACTGACCGGCTGGTGTCTCGATAATGGCGTCGGCTATTGGCCGATGTTCGCGATCGCGGCGGGGGCGTATCTGACAGCGCTGCTGTTCATTCACCTGGTGTTGCCGGTGATCACGCCGGTAGGGGAATGATCTGACTCCCTCCCCCCTGCGGGGAGGGATTTGCGTCGTTACCCCAACACTTCCGCCACCCATGCCGGCACCAGCGTCCCCGCAGGGCCGTGCCGCGCTGCGTCGAACAGCGCTGTTCCGGCCGATGGATCGAGGTTGATCTCCAGCGTCCGCGCCCCGGCCTCGCGCGCCTGTGTCACGAACCCCGCCGCCGGGTAAACCGCCCCCGAGGTGCCGATCGACACGAACAGGTCGCAAGCCGCAATCGCCGTCTCGATCGCCGGCATGTGATAGGGCATTTCGCCGAACCAGACGATATCGGGCCGCAGCCGCGCGTCGCCACAGCGCGGGCAGGGCGGGTGGCCCGACAGGTCGCCGGCCCACACCGGCGCCGCGCCGCAGCCGATGCACAAGGCGCGCTTCAATTCGCCATGCATGTGGAGCAGCCGGCGCGATCCGCCGCGTTCGTGCAGATCATCGACATTCTGGGTGACGAGCAGGAATTCCCCCCGCCATTGTTCATCGAGCCGCGCCAGCGCCAGGTGCGCCGCATTGGGCACCACCCCGCCCAGCGCCGCGCGCCGGGCATCATAGAAACGCTGCACCAGCGCCGGATCGCGCCGGAACGCCTGCGGCGTCGCCACATCCTCGATGCGGTGATTCTCCCACAGGCCATCGGCGGCGCGAAAGGTCGGGACGCCCGATTCGGCCGAAACGCCGGCGCCGGTAAGGATGACGATGTTGCGAATGGCCATGGCATCAGCATGCCGTGCCGACCCCCGGTTGCACAAGCCGCCGCGCTGCGCCAAACCGATGCCATGATGCACGACAAGATCAAGGTGGGCGTTCTGGGTGCCGGTGGCCGCATGGGGCAGGCGATCATCACGGCGCTTGCCGACCATCCGCAACTGATACTCGCCGGCGCGATCGAACGTGCCGGCCACCCATCGGTCGGACGGCCGCCGGGGCCGGGCTTTCCGGCCGGCATGACCATCGGTTCCAACCCCGGGCCGCTCGCCCATGCCAGCGACGTGCTGATCGATTTCACCGCGCCATCGGCATTGGCAGCGACGCTCGATGCGGCGTGCGAGGGCGGTGCGGCGATCGTTATCGGCACCACCGGGCTGGAGGCCGAACATCACGACCTGATCGACCGCGCGGCGCGCCATATCGCCGTGCTCCAGGCCGCCAATACCAGCCTGGGCGTCACCCTGCTCGCCCTGCTGGTCGCCGATGCGGCGCGCGCGCTCGGCCCGGATTGGGATATCGAGATTGCCGAACTGCACCACCGCCACAAGGTCGATGCGCCGTCGGGCACCGCGCTGGCGCTTGGCGAAGCGGCGGCGCGCGGCCGCGGGGTCGATCTCGGCATGGTCAGCGATCGCGGTCGCGATGGCATCACCGTCGCGCGCGTGGCCGGCCATATCGGCTTTGCCTCGCTGCGCGGCGGCAGCGCGGCGGGCGATCATACCGTGCTGTTCGCCGGTGACGGCGAGCGGGTCGAGTTGCGCCATCTCGCCGAAAATCGCGATATTTTCGCGCGCGGTGCCTTGAAGGCTGCGGCCTGGCTCGCCGGGCGCCTGGTCGGTCGTTACGCGATGTACGATGTGCTCGAACTCGGCCCGCGATAGGCGCTGAGCGCGGCGGCAATCACCTTGCCGACCTCGCGGCGCTCGGGCGCCGACAGGAACTGCCCGACCCGCACCCGCCGCCCGCGCGCTGCGAGAAAGACATGCGCATCACCCAGCGGCGTTTCCTCGACCTGCACCCGCGTCCACAGCGGTTCGAAGCCGAAACGCTTTTCGGTGCCCTGCGCGCTGACCCGGTGAAGGACAAGCTCGTCGCCCATCAGCACCACGCGTTCATGGCCGCGCCCACCGGCATAGCTGGCGCGGAATGCCCACCACAGCAGCGCGACATCGGCCGCCATGAACGGCAGGATCGGCCAGGCACCCAAGGCGAGGAAACGCAGGCCGCCGATGAAGAAGATCGCCCCCACGCCGCCGACCAGCCACCGCATATGGCGCCGGTCGAACGACCGGTTGGGCGTGAGAATCAGGTCAAGCGCTGGCGACATCCGGACGCTGATACCGCTTCGGGCTGGACTTTGCACCGGGCGCGACGCCACAACGCAGCCATGACCGACGAACAGATCCTCAGCTTTTACCAACGGCTCAGCGCGGCGGCCCCGGCGCCCGAAACCGAGCTGGCCTTTGTCAACGTCTATACGCTGCTGGTGGCGGTCGTGCTGTCGGCGCAGGCCACCGATGTCGGGGTCAACAAGGCAACGCGGCGCCTGTTCGAGACTGTCACCACGCCGGCGCAGATGGTCGCCCTCGGCGAGGCGGGGTTGAAGGAACATATCCGCACGATCGGCCTGTTCAACACCAAGGCGAAGAATGTCATCGCGCTGTCCGAAATACTGGTGCGCGATCATGGCGGCGAAGTGCCGCAATCGCGCGAGATCCTCGAAACCCTCCCCGGCGTCGGGCGCAAGACCGCCAATGTGGTGGTCAACGTGGCGTTCGGAGAAGAAACCTGCGCGGTCGATACCCATGTTTTCCGCGTCGCCAACCGCACCGGCCTGGCGCCGGGCAAAACGGTGCGCGCCGTTGAAGATGGCGTGATGGCACGCACCCCGGCGCCGTATCGCCGCCATGCCCATCACTGGCTGATCCTGCACGGCCGCTACGTCTGCATTGCGCGCAAGCCGCAATGCCCTGCCTGCCCGGTCGCCGATCTGTGTGATTTTGCCGAAAAGACAGTGGTAGCGTGAAAAGACAAAAGCCTGGCCTGGCGCGGGTTCAGACAGCGTTCACGCGCCAATGGTTAACAGGAACCGAGCATTAGTTGCGTTGCTTGTTGTGGCCTGATTGCAGTAGATTTGTCGTCGAGTAGAATTCGAAGGGACCGTCCGATGCGCCCGTCACTCGTGCTTGTTGCCACCCTGGTTGCCACAGTCGTTGCCGGTGCCGCCGTGCCGGCCAGCGCCGCCAAGCCGCCGCCCGAGGCCAGGGTGATCGGCCCCGCCATCGGTTGCGTCAATATCCGCAACATCCGCCAGACAAATGTGCACGATGACAAGACCATCGATTTCGTGATGAACGGTAAGAAGCTGTATCGCAACACATTGCCCAACAGCTGCCCGCAACTGGGCTTCGAACGCTCTTTCTCTTACGAGACGTCGCAACCCCAGTTGTGCAATGTCGACATCATCACCGTCCTGATGCAGGGCGGCGGCATGCGCCGCGGTGCCAGCTGCGGCCTTGGCAAATTCACGCCGATCGAGCTCGTCACCAAGCCCAAGAAATAACCGCCGGCGAGGCGCAGGCCCTATAAACGCAGGCCCTGTAAACGCAGGCCCTGTAAACGCTGGCCCTGTAGACTATGGCGTTGCGTGCGCAGCGCTGCTAACAGCACCCACATGCATCCGTAGCTCAGCTGGATAGAGTACTGCCCTCCGAAGGCAGGGGTCACAGGTTCGAATCCTGTCGGGTGCACCATTAAATCAATGACTTACAGCCTACTTCGTTGTTCCGTACGGAATTTGTATGGAAAACCGGGTGGTGAGGGGTCGAGTCTCTCGACCGATAGGGCCCTAGCTCGAACTTAGGTCCGGCAGGCGCCGAGGCAGGAGTGGCAGGTAAAAATGGCCGCAAGTTTATGTATGCGACGGTATGAAACATCCGTCAGAATTTGATGATCAGAACCTGCGGCGGGCTAAGCGTCGTCCCACCCAACCTCTCGCTGGAGTAGTCGCTGATTTGCAGCCTGGTCACGGTCGAACTCCCCTGACCAGTGCCCAACGGCGCGGAACCACCGCCTTTCAACAGCTCAGGCGGGATATTTGGATTCCCCTTTAGCTCACGTCCCGATGTGGTCTTCTGTTAGTGCAGCCATAAGGGGTCCCGTTGCGATGGGGTGGACGCCCCCTGACGGCATTGATGTGCCAGAGTGGAGGTGTTCATCACCACTGGAGGAGGCGTCCATGAGCGAGGTTAGCACAGTCTGTGAACAGGCGTCGAAGCGTGACCCCACCAAGTCGGAGGCAAGTGATTGTAATCTCAATCCGTTTTTCCCGCTAAGGGGGTCCCGATCGGCGCCGATCGGAACCCGTTGTTAGTAGCAGTTTCCGACATGATTCCAATGAGTTACGCGCTGGAGCAAGGTAACCGGGGCAGATTCCCGGGCGTGGTGTCTTCCCATTGCGGCATGTTTGTGATTCACGCTGCTGATGACTCCTGGTGGACCAGACCGGATCGACGATTTGCCTCTTGCGGATTTACGTCGGTTCGTCGGCACGATGCT
>JBBRVH010000127.1:0-8276 GCA_038246995.1 Sphingomonadales bacterium | reverse complement strand
TGGGCCGCCACTCCAAACATGCCGTCACCCCGGCGAAGGCGGGGGCCCATCGCCTGAGTGTCGTCACCTGTAGGCCAGTGCCAGCGATGGGCCCCCGCCTTCGCGGGGGTGACGATCATATGTTGCTTCTTCGCGCCCGGGGCTTGCCGCCTATTTCGCCTTCGCCGCCGCCGCGACCTCATACAACAGATCGACAAACGCCAGCGATGCCTCGTCGATACCCGCGACCTTCGGGTCGGCGCTGCGGATCAGATACCATTCGTTCGGCGCATGGGCGCCATTGCCGCGCCCGAGCCCGAACTGCCCGGTCGGCAGGTTGAGCGGCGCCCCGTTGAACACCACGCCCGGCCAGCTGCCGGCGTTGCGCACGATCAGCCGATAGGGGATCCCCGCCTTGTCGAGCGTGCGCTGCTGCGCCTTGATCAGCGCGGCATTCTCGTCGGTCTGGTTGGGGCCGTAACCGCCGCTGAACACCACTTTCACATCGTCGAAACCGCGCTTCAACAGGTGCGCCTTCAGCTTGGCCTCCACCTCCTGCTGGGTCATGTCGGGTACCAGCCGAAACTCGAGCTTGGCCTCCGCCCGGCTCGGCAGCACGGTCTTGCCGCCGGGGCCCATGTAACCGCTGACCAGGCCCTGGATGTTGACCGTCGGCTGCGACAGCAAGCGCTCGGTGCTGGTCTGGAAATCCTCGTTATCGATCCAGCGGCCCACCCCCAGCTGCGCCTTGGCCTCGGTCTCGTTGGCGCTCTTCAGGCCATCGGCGATGATTTCCTTCTGACGCGGGGTAAGCGGCTTCACATTGTCGAACCAGCCGTCGATCGCCGGGGTATGGCCATCATCGGCGACGAGCGTGTCGAGCGCCTTGACCAGCCGCCACGCCGGGCTTTCGACGCGCGCATGGACGCTGCTGTGCACATCGGCCTTGGGGTAGCGGTCGCTGGTTTCGCCGCCGACGATGAGCTGGAATTCGACTGCGCCCTTGGCCCCCAGGCTGATGCCCGCCACCCCTTGCGCGCTCTGCAACGCCGACGCGCCGATGACTCCGACGGTCTTGCCGAGCGCCGCCGCGACTTCAGGGTCGGCGATGACCTTGGGGAAATTGGTCGAGGCGATCTCCTCCTCGCCTTCGGCGATCAGCACGAGATTGACCGGCAGCTTGCGCCCCGATGCCTTGAAGGCGTGCAGCGCGGCGAGCAGCGCCGTCTGCGGGCCTTTCTGGTTGACCGCACCGCGCCCGACAATGACCTGGCCGACGCCGGGCCGATCGACAAGCCGGGCTTCGAGCGGCGGCGACGTCCATTCCGCCGGATCGAAATGCTTGACGTCGTACATCATGTAGAGCCCAAGGGTGACCGGCGCCCCGGCATCGAGCGTCGCCAAGACGGACGGCACGCCGCCCGACGGAATGATCTTCGCGGTCTGGAACCCGGCATCGAGCGCCAGTTGCCGCATATATTCCGGCCCCTTGTCGACATTCATGCCCATCGCGGCGATCGTCGGCAGCGCGATCCAGTCCTGCAGCATCTTGACTGTCGCGTCGTGGCGGGTCGCGATGACGCCTGCGATGGCCTGGCGCTGCGGCGTGGCCGATTTCGGTGACGCCAGCGCCGGCACGGCGAGGCAGGTGGCGAGCAGCGCCAGCGTGAGTGTCCGCATTGGTAATTCCCCCCGATAATTCAACGACAAGGATGGCAGGGCGGACCGGCACTGTCCAGTTCCCGAGAAAGTGGGGCGTTAACTGTCACCTCGCCCCGCCGGGGAGAGGTCGAGAGACGCCGAAGGCGGCCCGGGAGAGGGGCGTCTGCGTTGTGCAAGACCCCTCGCCCGGCTCGGCTGCGCCGAGTCCTTGCCTCCCCCGACGGGGGGAGGTCACTTTGGCAATCGGGCGCAAACAGCCATGGCCACCATACCCATAATCATCCAATTCCGACCCTAGCTCGTCCGGCTGCGCGTCTGCGGATAGCTGCCGATCAGCTTCACCCATTTGGTATGGAAGCGCAGTTCCTCCAGCGCCAGTTGCACCCCGGCGTCATCGGGCGAGCCGACGATTTCGGCATAGAATTCCGCCGCGGCGAACGAGCCGTCGCGGATATAGCTTTCCAGTTTGGTGATGTTGATGCCGTTGGTGGCAAAGCCGCCCAGCGACTTGAACAGCGCCGCCGGCACGTTGCGCACTTCGAAATTGAGGCTGGTCATCGTCAGTTCGCCCAACGCCGGGGTCGCCGCTGCCTCGCGGGCCAGCACGACGAAGCGCGTGGTATTATGGTCGGCATCCTCGATGCCTTCGGCAAAGATCGTCAGGCCATAAAGTTCGGCCGCCAGTTTCGAGGCGATCGCCGCCACCCCGGTGTCACCGCCGCCCGCCACCTGCGCCGCCGCTGCCGCCGTATCGAAATAGCCTACCGCTTCCAGCCCCCAGCCGCGCGTGCGGTTGCGGCACTGGCCGAGCGCCTGCGGGTGGCTGATGACCTGGCGCAATTCATCCTGCCGGCCGATGCCGAGCAGGCAGTGGCGCACCCGCACGAAATGTTCACCCGTGATGAACAGCCCGGATTCGGGCAGCAGGAAATGCATATCGGCAACCCGGCCGTGCAGCGAATTTTCGATGGGGATGACGGCGTTTATCGCGCGGCCGTCCTGCACCGCCTCCAGCGCGTCTTCGAACGACGCGCACGGCAGCGCCGGGGCGGTGGGGAACAATTCGCGCACCGCCTGGTGCGAATAGGCGCCCGGCGCGCCCTGAAAGGCAATCGCGGTTGATGGGCTTGCCGCGGCGGCGGCCAGCATGGTTTCGACAAGGGCCTGTGCCCGCGGGGGATAGCTGCTCATGCCCTGCCCGTTAGGCGAGCCGCGACGAATGCGCAAACCCTTGAACCAAGGCTTGCCCCCATGGAGTCGGCTGCTATAGCAGCGCCACAAGGTCTGGAATGTGGGGCGCGGGCAAAGTCCGCCGGCCCCGATGCACGGGAGCCACGGCGTGGACAGTTTCGAATTCAACAAGATTGCCGGCGGCGTGCTGGCGGGTGCCGTGGCGCTGCTGGCGATCAACATCGCCACCGACACGATCTATCGCCCGGCGGCGCTCGAAAAACAGTCGTACATCGTTGAAGGCGTCGAAGTCGCCGCCACCGAAGCCGCCCCCGCCGAAGCAGCCAAGCCGGTCGCCTTCTACCTCGCATCGGCGAGCGTGGAAAAGGGTGAAGCGGTCTTCAAGAAGTGCGCCGCCTGCCACAATGCCGAAAAGGGCGGTGCCGCCGGCATCGGCCCGGCGCTGTACGGCGTTGTCGGGCGCGGCCATGCCGCCATGCCGGGCTTTGGCTATTCGGACGCGCTGAGCGCCATGAAGGGCAAGCCCTGGAGCTTTGACGAACTCAATGCCTGGCTGACCAGCCCCAAGGCCTATGCCGCCGGCAACAAGATGAGCTTTGCTGGCATCGGCAAGCCCGAAGACCGCGCCGCGGTCATCGCCTATCTCAATTCCAGGAGCGACAGCCCGCTGCCGATGCCGGCAGTCCCCGCCGAAGCCGAAGCAGCGCCTGCCGAAGCAGCGCCTGCTGAAGCACCCGCTGCCGAAGCCGCTCCGGCAGCCGAAGCCGCCCCGGCGCGGTAAGGCGCCGCCCCACACGCGGGGCTCCCAACGGGCCAAACGCACAACCCCAACTCCCTCCCCGTTGACGCGAAGGCGTCGCCTACGGCTACGGGGAGGGCGACTCGCCGCAGGCGAGCGGGGTGGGGGTCGCGACTTCAGTTACCGCACGCGTAACCTCCACCCCGGGCCGCGCTTCGCGCGTCTCTCGCCGTCTCCGCAGGGGGGAGGGAGAACGGGCCCTAAAGCGTGTAATGTTCCCTGACGATCGCCCAGCCTTCGGCGGCGGTCTCCACGATATGGAACAGGTCGAGATCGCTGTGGGCGATGACGCCTTCATCGGCGAGCGCTTCGAAGTTGACGACCCGGTTCCAGAAATCCTTGCCATAAAGCAGGATCGGCAGCGCCGCGACCTTGCCGGTCTGCACGAGCGTCAGCAGTTCGAAAAATTCGTCGAAGGTGCCGAAACCGCCCGGGAACACCGCCACCGCCTTGGCGCGCATCAGGAAATGCATCTTGCGCAGCGCGAAATAGTGGAACTGGAACGACAGGCCCGGCGTGACATAGGGGTTGGGCACCTGTTCGAACGGCAGCACGATATTGAGCCCGACCGACGGCGCCCCGGCATCATAGGCACCGCGATTGGCGGCTTCCATGATCGAGGGGCCACCGCCCGAACACACGGTGAAGGGGCGCTCGCCATCGGCCCCGGGGGTCGATGCCAGCACCGCCAGTTCCTGCGCCACCGTGTAATAGCGCGCCTTGGCGGCCAGCCGTTCGGCGACGGCACGCGCCTTGGGGGTGGTGGCCGCCGCCAGCACATCGGCCGCCGCCTCGGGCGACGGGATCCGCGCCGAGCCATAGAAAACAAAGGTCGAATCGATCCCGGCTTCCGCAAGCGCCAGTTCGGCCTTGAGCAATTCGAGCTGGAAACGCACCGGGCGCAGATCGTCGCGCAACAGGAATTCATTGTCCTGGAAGGCGAGCGCATAGGCGGGATGCTCGGTCTGCGCCGTGCTTGTCGGCGTGCTGGCGACACGGGCTTCCTGGCGCGCGGTCGGGAAGATGCTGGGCGGGATGTGGGGGGGGGCGGGTTTCATCATGGGGCAACGGTCGATAGCCATGTCGGTTGCGATTGTCACCCCCGGGGCGGATTGCCTTTGGCGCACCACCGGGTCAGAGTCGGCGAAAATTCTGGCGGAGTGCGGGTGAATGTTGCTGACCTCGATCGACGACAACGGCGTTGCCGAGGTGATGATCGACCGCCCCGATCGCCACAATGCCTTTGACGAGGCGCTGATCGCTGCGTTGACCGCGACCTTCGAAAAACTGGGCGCCGACCCGGCGGTGCGCGCCATCATCCTGTCGGGCGCCGGAAAATCCTTTTGCGCAGGCGCCGATATCGGCTGGATGCGCCGCGCCGCCGGCTGGAGCGAGGCCGAAAACCGCGCCGACGCCCTGAAGCTGTCGGCGATGCTCAACGCCATCGACACCTGCCCCAAGCCGGTGATCGCCCGCGTCCATGGCGTCGTCGCCGGTGGCGGCGTCGGGCTGGTCGCCTGTGCCGACATGGCGGTTGCCATCGAAGGCGCGCAGTTCCGCCTGTCCGAGGTCCGGCTTGGCCTGACCCCGGCGACAATCTCCCCCTACGTCATCGGCAAGATTGGCGCCGGCGAGGCGCGGCGCTGGTTCCTCACCGCCGAAGGCTTTGGCGCCGCCGAAGCGCAGCGCATCGGCCTGATCCATGAAACCGCCATCGACTCCGCCGCCGCCGACGCGGTAATCGCCAACTGGCTGGCACATCTGGGCGCCGCCGCCCCGGGCGCGGTCGCCGATGCCAAGCTGTTGGTGCGCAATGTCGCGGGTGCGGCCATAACGAGTGACTTGCGCGCGATGACGGCGGCTGCGATAGCAATGCGGCGCGCCTCTGCCGAGGGACAGGAGGGATTGGCGGCGTTTTTCGACAAACGCAAACCAGGATGGTCCCGATGAATCGCGCCTTTTTTGCAGCCTGCATGGTTGCCGTTCTTGCCGTATCGCCGGCGCATGCCGATCCGCGAGCCGATGTGCTGGCCGCGGTTGAAACCGCGCTGCGGGCCATCAACAGCCAGGATGCGGCGCTGTTCGAAAAGGTCATGCTGCCGGGTGCCATCATCACGGCGCAAAGCTATGACGTCGATGGCGTGTTGCGCACCGGCGTGTTGACCGTGCCCGAAATGGCAAAGCGGTTGAACCGCCCCGGCCACACGGTCGAAGAAAGCATTCACGAACCCACCGTGCTGGTGCAGCGCGATCTTGCCCATGTCTGGGCACCCTATACGCTCGATTATGATGGCAAGCGGCTGCATTGCGGCGTCGATTCGTTCGGGCTGGCGCGGGTCGATGGCGTGTGGCGGTTGACCAGCCTGACCTGGACGGCCGAACCGAAAGGCTGCTCGGGCTAGGTCGTGAACCCATAAATGTCATGCCCCGTCATGACCTGAGGCTGTGAAATGGCTAGGCGCACGGCCGCAGACGGGGCGGCGCCCCGCCAAGATCGGGAAACGCCGCCATTTCGCAGCCTCAGGTCACCCGAAGGGCGGCCCAGAGTGGCTCGGCACAGCGCTCGCTTCGCTTGGACGCACCTGAAAGGTGCGCCACGGCGCTCACTCACTCGTGCCGAGCCACTCTGAGTCGTGCCGGGGCATGACATTTATGGGTTCACGACCTGAACATTTGAGCGTGTTTGCCGGCGCTGGCCGGTGTAAGGCAGCGCCATGCACAAGCTCCTCATTGCCAATCGCGGCGAAATCGCCCGCCGCATCATCCGCACTGCCGATGCGATGCGCATCGCGACAGTCGCGGTCTATGCCGATGCCGATGCCGCCAGCCCCTATGTCCGCGAGGCCGGCCAGGCGATCGCCATCGGGCCGGCCGAATCGCGGCCCTATCTCGATGGCGACAAGATCATCGCCGCTGCCAAGCGCACCGGTGCCGATGCCATCCACCCGGGCTATGGCTTCCTGTCCGAAAATGCCGATTTCGCCAAGGCGGTGCGCAAGGCCGGGTTGATCTTCGTCGGCCCGCCCGAAGCGGCAATGCGCGTCATGGCACTGAAGGACAGCGCCAAATCGGCCATGAAAAAGGCCGGCGTGCCGATCACCCCGGGCTATCAGGGCAATGACCAGTCGCTCGTTCGCCTGCAACGCGCGGCCGAAGGCGTCGGCTTTCCCCTGCTCATCAAGGCGGTTGCCGGCGGCGGTGGCAAGGGCATGCGCGCCGTCCATGATCCGTCGGAATTCCAGGACGCGCTGATGGCCGCCCAGCGCGAGGGCCAGGCCAGTTTCGGCAATGCCTCGGTCATGCTGGAAAAGCTCATCCAGCGCCCGCGCCATGTCGAAGTGCAGGTCTTTGCCGATGCCCGGGGCAATGTCGTCCATCTGTTCGAGCGCGATTGTTCGCTGCAACGCCGCCACCAGAAGGTCATCGAGGAAGCCCCTGCCCCCGGCCTGTCCGACCGGCTGCGCCACACGCTCGGCATTGCGGCGGCCACCGCGGCGCACGCCATCCATTACCAGGGCGCCGGCACGGTCGAATTCATTCTCGATCTCGACAATGTCGATGCCGCAGGCGATCCGGCTTTCTACTTCATGGAGATGAACACCCGCCTCCAGGTCGAGCACCCGGTCACCGAGGCGATTACCGGGCATGATCTTGTCGAATGGCAGTTGCGCGTGGCGCGCGGCGAAATGCTGCCGGCCAACCAGGAAGCGCTCACCGTCACCGGCCATGCCGTCGAAGCGCGACTTTATGCCGAAGATGCCGAAGGTGGCTTCCTGCCCTCCACCGGCACGCTGTCGCGGCTCGAATTCGGCACCGGAGAGGGCGTCCGGATCGATACCGGCGTCGAAACCGGCAGCCGCATCGGGCTCGATTTCGACCCGATGATCGCCAAGGTCATCGCCTGGGGCCCCGATCGCGCCACCGCCATCGATCGGCTGGTCGGCGCGCTCGATGGCACCATCGTCGAAGGGCTGAAATCGAACCGCGCCTTCCTCGCCCGCCTCGCCGACCATCCGGCGTTTCGCGCCGGCGAGGTCGATACCGGCTTCATCGCCCGCCACGCCGAAGCGCTGGCGCCGGCAAACGCGGTGCCCGAAGCGGCGCTGCTGCTCGCCGCGCTGGCGCTCGCCATGCCGGTGGCGGCCGCGCCGCAAGCCGCCTCGCCGTTTGCGCGCAGCGGCTTCCGGCTCAACCTGCCCCAGGAACGCCATGTCCGGCTGTGGAATGGCGACACGCTGCACAGCCTCGCGCTGCGCCCCAATGGCGAACGCTGGCGCATTGCCGGCTTGAACAGCATCACCGAAATCGGTGCGACGCGCGGCCCCGGCACGGCGGTCAGCGCCGATCTGGGGGCACAGATGGCCAGCGGCCATGTCGTGCTGTCCGACGGCGCGGTCGAGGTGCGGCTGGCGGGGCAAAGCTTTCGCCTCGCCACCCGTGCGCCGAAAAAGGACGCGGTCGCCGGCGCCGGCGATGGCCGCATCAACGCGCCGATGCCGGGCCGGGTGCTCGCGGTCGATGTCAGCCCCGGGCAGAGCGTTGCAGCGGGCGATCGGCTGCTGGTGCTCGAAGCGATGAAGATGGAACACCGCATCACCGCGCGCGCCGCCGGCGTGGTGCAGGCGGTGCATATCGCCACCGGGGA
>JBBRVH010000126.1:0-8279 GCA_038246995.1 Sphingomonadales bacterium | reverse complement strand
GGTTCCTTCAACGCCAGCGCGATACAGCCCGGCTTGTCCGACGGGATCACTTCGCCGGTGATCTGGGTGGTGATCGCGGCCGCCTCGCGCACCACGGTTGCGGCAAGATCGAGGTTAAACATGGCCCAGCCAGCGGTCGCGCCCGTCTCGGCGATCATCGCCGCGACAAAAGCGTCTTTCCTCGCCCATAGGGCATCCGCCACGTTCATCAGCAGTGCGCGCCGCGCGTTTGGCCCCTGCGCCGCCCAAGCCGGAAAGGCCGCGGCGGCGCGCGCCGCAATTGCGGGCATTTCAGCCGCCGTCATCGCGCTCGCCGAGGAGACGACCTCGCTAGTCAAAGGGCCAATTCTTTCGAACAGCATATCAATCTCCATTGCGACTATGTTTCGCGGTCATCATGACGTTCGAGCTTTACATAGCGATTGTTGTCTGAATCGTTTCGTACGGCGCGCTCAACGCTCTCCCGTCGGTGGCGCGTTCGATCAGGCCCGCCATCGCCAATGCTTCGACATCCTCGTGCACTCGCTTGTAATCGCGTTTCACCGCACGCGACAGCGCCGCCACGCTCGCGGTTGGCTCGCGATGCAGATGACGCAGCAACGCAAGGCGCTTGGGAGTAAGGACTCGGGTCATGGTTTCAAAGCTGTCGAACGACAGATGACGTTCATTGACCACTTCGCCGCGTTCGGCGCGATGCCAGGCATCGATGAAGCGCGCGCCCATGGCGTTGCGGCTTTCGCCGACGTGAATTTTCAAATCACTCATGCGAGTTCTCCCATTCTGCCACCTCGGCCAAGAAATCAGTCACAAGCTGCTCTACGGTTGTGAATTGATAGGGCCGCTCCACACCGTCGATATGCATATGATCGCCTTTGCCGCGCTCGTTATCGAAAGCGACTATCCGCTGCCCGGCGCGGCCATAGAACAGGCTGTATTTCAAGCCATGGGTTGATGGCAGCACTGGCGAGGGCACGCGCCAGATTGTCATCTCCAATATGGCCCCGCTGGCCCCGATCCGCTTTTCCTGAAATAGCAAAACGGCTTTCATATGGCGCTATATGCCATAGACGACGTATGTCGTCCAGAGCCATATTGTTGGTCGCGCTGGGAATTTCTCAGATAGAATTACAGGGTTCCGTCGGACGAAGCAGAAGGCCGGGTTCGCGGGAAGCAAGCGTCCACTTTTGGCAAAAGCCGCCGCTCGGCGTCGGCCTCGGGAACGGCTATAATTGGGTCGCAAGCGGCCGTTGCCGCCACGGATAACAAGCATCAGATTTTGACTACCAGGCTTTGACCATTCGCTGCTCGCGCGAGCGCGCGCCTTTCGCTATCGCCACACCATGAACCCCGCCGCTGTCCAACCATTTCACGCCATGGCGATTTCGCGCCGGGCCTATGCGCTCGAAAGCGCCGGGCGCTCGGTTATCCATATGGAGTTCGGCCAGCCTTCGACGGGCGCGCCGCCGCGGGCCATCGCCGCTGCCCATCACCGGCTCGACAGCGAAGCCGGCGGCTATTGGGAAAGCCCGGCGCTCGTCGAGCGCATCGCGCGGCTTTATGCCGAGCGCCACGGCCTCGCCATCGATCCTGGCCGCATCGTCCTCACCAACGGCGCCAGCCCGGCGCTGGCGCTGGCAATTGCCGCGCTGTTCGCGCCAGGGGATCGCATCGCCTTTGCCCGGCCGGGTTATGTCGCCTACCGCAACGCCGTGCTCGCCCTTGCGCGGGTGCCCGTGGAGATCGGCACCGAAGCCGGCACGCGCTTCCAGATTGCCGCCAGCCATCTCGAAGCGCTGGCCGACGCGCCGCAGGGCCTCATCCTCGCCAGCCCGGCCAACCCCACCGGCTCGATGATCGACGCACCGGGGCTTGCCGCCATCGCCGCCGTCGCCAAGCGCCGCAACATCCGCATCATTTCGGACGAGATCTACCACGGCCTGACCTATGACGCGCCGGCACATTCGATGCTCGAATTCGATGATGGCGCCATCGTCATCAACAGCTTTTCCAAATATTATTCGATGCCCGGCTGGCGGCTCGGCTGGATCGTCGCGCCGGAGGGCTCTACCGAATTGCTGCGCGCCTATATCGGCAGCCTGTTCCTCACCCCGCCGACGCTGTCGCAGCACGCCGCGCTCGCCGCGATGGACGAGATCGAAGTCCTCGAAGGCTATAAGGACACCTATCGCCGCAACCGCGCGCATCTCATCGGTGCGCTGCCCGGGCTCGGGCTGGCGCGCATCGCGCCGCCCGATGGCGCCTTTTACGCCTGGGTCGATATCGGCGATTTCAGCAACGACAGCATGGAATTTTGCCAGCAACTGCTCACCGACACCGGCATTGCCGTAGCACCGGGCATCGATTTCGATCCGGTCGACGGCCATCGCTTCATGCGCTTTTCCTTCGCGGTCAGCGAGGATCGCACCCTGACGGCCATCGATCGCTTCGCGGCCTGGTTGAAACAACGCTGATCGCATCTTGGCGGGTGGCTTTATAACGCATAGGGTGGGATAATCGGGCTGATTGTCGGCAAATGCCGCAAATTCGCCCTGGAATTTTACGCAAAGGCCCGGTGATGTACGATCCGCTGACAACCAAGCTTTACGTCCAGGATGTCACCCTGCGCGATGGCATGCACGCCATTCGCCACATGTACGGGCTCGATCATGTCCGCGCCATTGCCGCGGCGCTCGATGCCGCCGGGGTCGATGCGATCGAGGTCGCGCATGGCGATGGCCTGTCGGGGACCAGTTTCAACTATGGTTTCGGCGCCCACACCGATTGGGAATGGCTCGAAGCTGTCGCCGACGTGCTGACCCGCTCGGTGCTGACCACGCTGATCCTGCCCGGGCTCGGCACGGTCGACGAACTGCGCCGCGCCCATGGCCTGGGCGTCCGTTCGGTCCGCGTCGCCACCCATTGCACCGAAGCCGATGTCGCCAAACAGCATATCGGCTTCGCGCGCGATCTCGGCATGGACGTTGCAGGCTTTCTGATGATGAGCCACATGATCGACGCCGAAGCGCTCGCCGCCCAGGCCGCCAAGATGGAAAGCTATGGCGCGCATTGCGTTTATGTGACCGATTCAGGCGGCGCGCTCGATATGGATGGCGTGCGCGACCGGTTGCGCGCCTATGATCGCGTGCTGCGCCCCGAAACCCAGCGCGGCATGCACGCCCACCATAATCTCGCGCTCGGCGTCGCCAATTCGATCGTCGCGGCGCAGGAAGGCGCCATCCGCATCGATGCCAGCCTTGCGGGCATGGGCGCCGGCGCTGGCAACGCGCCGCTTGAGGTTTTCATCGCCGCGGTCGATCGCAAGGGCTGGCACCATGGCTGCGATGTCATGGCGCTGATGGACGCCGCCGAAGATCTTGTCCGCCCGCTCCAGGACCGGCCAGTGCGGGTCGACCGCGAAACGCTGTCGCTGGGTTACGCCGGGGTCTATTCGTCCTTCCTGCGCCATGCCGAGAAGGCCGCTGCCGATTATGGCCTCGATACCCGCGAGATCCTTGTCGAACTTGGCCGCCGCAAGATGGTTGGTGGCCAGGAGGACATGATCGTCGATGTCGCGCTTGATTTGTTGAAGGCGCGGGCGGTCGGGTGAGGGGAAGGTGCAGCCGACCCTAGCTCCCTCCCCCTTGAGGGGAAGGCGAGAGACGGCGAAGCCGGCAGGTGGGGGTCGCCAGTGCCGAAACGCAGGAACCCCCACCCCGCTCGGCTGGCGCCGAGTCGCCCTCCTCGCAGGGGGGAGGGAGCCGGTGCTCCAATATTGCCGGAAGCCCGTCCCGCGACTACTTCGTCCGCAGCGCGCGGTCGTCGCTTGCCGCCAGCCAGACCGCTGTCGCCCAGGCGGCGACATTCTGGTCGAGCTGGGTGCGGTCGACCTTGTCGAGCGTGTCGTCGGGCGTGTGGTGCAGATCGAAATAGCGTGTGCCGTCCTGTTCCAGCTCGAGAATGCCGGTGCCCAGCGCCCCTAGCGGCGCGACATCGGCGCCGCCGCCCGCACCATTGTCGCGCGTTGGCGCCACGCCCAGCGGGGCGAGCGCCGCGTTGATCTCGGCGATCAGCGGCCGGCCGGTTTCCGCCACCTTCGATGACACCCGATACACCCGGTCCGCGCCGAAATCGCTTTCCGCCGCCAGCACGATGTTTTCCGCCGCATGCGCCGCGCCATAGGCCCGGCCACCATAGATGCCGATTTCTTCCGAGCCGAAGAACACCACCCGGATCGTCCGCCGTGGTTGCAACCCGGCGTCCTTGATCACCTTTGCCGCTGCCAGCGTGATCGCCATGCCGGCGCCATCGTCGATGACACCCTGGCCGATATCCCAGCTGTCGAGATGCCCGCCGATGACGATCACCTCAGCGGGCGCGCCGACGCCGGGGATTTCACCCGAAACATTCGCCGATTGGCCGTTCGGGTTCAGGCTTGGCGTCGAAACCAGCTTGACGCTCACCGGCCCCGCCGCCAGCCGCCGCGCCAGCAATTCGGCATCGGGCAGGGCCAGCGCGGCCGAGGCAATGGGCGTCACCCCCGCCGGCGTCACCGTCGATCCGGTGTGCGGGTTGCGGTGATAATCGGTGCCCAGGCTGCGGATCAGCACCGCGACCGCGCCCTTCGATTGCGCCAGCGCCGGCCCGGCGCGCCGCACCGCGCCATTGGTGCCATAGCTGCTGCCATCCTGCGCCCGCATCATCTTGTGATCGATAAAGACAATCTTGCCGGCAAGGCTGCCCGGCGCCGCGGCTTCCAATGCGGCATAATCGGCGAAATAGACCACCGGCGCGGTGATCCCCGCCGCCGGGGTCGCACCGCTGCCGCCGAGCGCTGCAATCGCCAGCCTTTGCCCGGTGCCGATGATCTCGGCGCTTTCCGCGCCGCGCTGCCATACCGGGATAGGGAAGGGCTCGACCTTGATGTTCACGAGGCCGGCGGCTTTCATCGCCTTGACCGCCCAGTCCCGGCCCCGCGCTTCCGCCTCGGTCCCCGCCAGCCGCTGGCCGACGGTCGTGGTCAGGTCGCTGAGCAGGACATAGGCCGACGATGACGCCAGCGCCTGTTCACGCACCATCGCAGCCTGTTCGGCGCGGGTGGCGGCGGCGGCCGGGGTGGCCAGCGCAGCCAGCAGCGCGAAACGGGCCAAGGGCTTCAACAACAGGCTTTTCATCGTCAGATCATTCCCTCGAAAGTCACGCCGGACGCGCTTGTGGGCCGGCTCCGTGCCAAACCCCCGCGCAAAAACGCTGCGGCGTGGTCAACCTAGCCGCAAAATCGCGTGCAGGACAGCCGGGTGCACCGCTTGCTGTTGCCCCATCGGGACATTACAATTGGCCGCATGCCCCCGCGTCTTTCTCTCGTCCTTGCTGCCGGCCTGCTCCTCGCCGCCGCGCCGCCGCCGGTGTACGAAACCCGCCCCGGTGATCCGGTGCCCGTCACCATCAACGGCACCACCGTCAAGCTCGCGCTCACCGCCGCCAATGTCGACAAGTTGGTGCTCAACGCCGCCACCGTCGCCCGGCTCGGCATCGAACCCGCGGTGATCAAGGGCAAGGCGACGGTCAAGATCGGCCCGACCAAGGTGCTGCAAGGCCGCAACCGCCCGCTCGATCACAGCATCGCCGGGGCGAAAAGCGGTGATCGCATCCTGTGGTTCGAAGGCCTTGATCGCCCCGGTGCCGATGGCAGCATCGGCCCGTGGAGCATCCCCCACGATCGCGTCGCCATCCGCCTGCCCGGGGCGGGCGCCACGGCCTATAGCTTCCCGCTGTTCGGCGACAAGGATTCGCTCAGCATCACCCGCATCATCACCGCCGATTATGGCTTTGGCCTCGAATTCGGCGTCGAAAGCCCCAGCCGCTACCCCGTCGCCTCGGCCGCCGCCGGCGCCGTCATCGCCCGCGCGCTGGGCGGTACCGCCACGCCGGAAACCTGGGATGAAGAAGTCCTGCTCGGCATCACCCGCCCGGTCCGCCGCGTCGATCTCGCCCGGCCGCTGGTGATCGGCCCGTTCAACTTTTCGACTATCGCCGTCCGCATCCGCGATGCAAAGGACGCCATGGGCAGCGGGGACGCCCTGCCACAACCGCCAGGCCCCGATGACGACCCGTCCGAAATCGTCGTCACCGCCGTGACCGAAAAAGGTCCCCGCCCGGTCTACACCCTCACCATCCCCGCCACCGCGCTCGCCGCCTGCAGCCGGATCGAATATGCCAAAAAGGCGAAGCTGATCACCCTCGCCTGCTAACCCTCTCCCCTCGCGGGAGAGGGCGACTCGCCAACGGCGAGCGGGGTGAGGGGGTACGCCCGTACCGACAAACAAAGCCTCCGGCGGCTGGGGTCTAAACCCCAGACCCCTCTTGTTGACTTGCACCCGCCCGCCAAGGATAATTCCGCCATGGACGATAGCCCGCGCACCCTCGCCGAACCAGCCCGCGAATGGATCGCCCAGCGCGTCGCCAGCGGTGCCTGGCCGGATGCCGAGGCGTATCTGAACGATCTGGTGGAACGCGACCGGGAGGACGCCGAAAAGCTGACCTTCGTCCGCAACGCCGTCGCCGAAGGCCGGGCCAGCGGGACAAGCCAGCGAACGCTCGACGATATCATTGCCGAGGGGCGCGCCCGCCACACAGGTGGCTGAATTTGCCATCTCCCACGCCGCAGCACGCGACCTCGATGCGATATTCGATCAGGGCGCGACGCACTGGGGCGTGGAACAAGCCGCCGCCTATGTCGCCAGCTTTGCCGATTGCTTCACCCTGCTCGGTGACTTCCCCTTGATCGGCACCGCCCGACCCGATGTTGCAGCCGGCATCCGATCAACACCGCACGGCAGCCATATTGTCGATTTCACCAGCGACGCTGTGGGCGTGACCATCGAGAGGATCTTGCACAACCGGCAGGTGCCAAGGGTGCACGGCCAAGGCGGCTAGCGGCGTGCCGCCGCCAGGCTCGCCGCAGGCCCGGCCGGCGGGGCGGGCGGCGCGCCTGCCGCCCGAACCCGTCCGACGGCGTGGCTTTGCCACGACTCTTCTGCTTTTCGCCTCTGGCGGCTGGGGTCGAAACCCCAGACCCCAAATACACCCAGCCGCGCAACAAGCCCCTCTCCCGCCTGCGGGAGAGGGGACACGCGCGCCAGCGCGGCGGGTGAGGGTGTACCCGCGCGCCGAGACAAGAAAACACCCTCACCCGGGCCGGCTGCGCCGTCTCTCGCCTCTCCCGCAAGCGGGAGAGGGGCCTAGGCCGCTTGCAGGTGCGCGATGATCTCGCGCAGCACATTGTCCATGTCGGTCAGCACGCGGGCGTTCCAGAACCTGATGACCGTCCAGCCCAGCGCGTTCAGAAACGCCGTCCGCCGTGCATCGGCATCTTCGGCCCCGGCATGCTGCGACCCATCGAGCTCGATCACCAACCGCGCCGGCACACAGGCAAAATCGGCGATACATGGCCCGATGCTGTGCTGCCGTCGGAATTTGTGGCCCATCAGGCGACGGTCGCGCAGCTGCCGCCAAAGCCGCGCCTCGGCTTCGGGCATCGTCCGCCGCAACGGCACGGCATGCGGGCTGACAATCCGGGTCACACGCGACATGGCCGACAGTCTATGGACGCACCCCGAAACTACAACCCCCTCTCCCGCCTGCGGGAGAGGCGAGAGACGGCGCAGCCGGCCCGGGTGAGGGTGTTCTTTCGCGCCGACAGCCGGATACACCCTCACCCGCCGCGCTGGCGCGCGTATCGCCTCTCCCGCAAGCGGGAGAGGGGGCGCTTTGGTCACCCCGCTGCGTCGTGCCTAACGCGCCAACCCCTCTCCCGCCTGCGGGAGAGGTCGAGAGGCGCGTCTTCGCGCCCCGGGTGAGGGTGTTCTCTTGCGCCGAAATGTGAGGACACCCTCACCCGCCGCGCTGGCGCGCGTGTCGCCTCTCCCGCAAGCGGGAGAGGGGGTATTGAGGCTAACGGACGAGACTCCAGCGACGGTTATCACCCTTCTTGAGGATTTTACCTTCGTCCGGAAGCGCCGGTCCCGCCCAACGCATGTCATACTGCCAAGTATAGAAGAGGTCTCCACTATTGCGGAGCACAGTCTCGTAGTTATCCCAGATGTATCTTGCGACCTCGGTGACGTTTCCCTTGCCGCCGAGATGGTTGAGCGCGGCAAGTACGGCAAGTTTGAGATCAGATTTTTCCACCATCCCTACTCCGCCGCCACCCCCAGCAACCCACCCTGCCGGTCATCCACCTCATTAGCCGCGCCCGTCTCGCTCAACGCCTTCGCGCCCTT
>JBBRVH010000125.1:0-8320 GCA_038246995.1 Sphingomonadales bacterium | reverse complement strand
GCCGCGAAATCCAGATCGCCGAGACCGAAATGCCGGGCCTGATGGCGCTGCGCGACGAATTCGGCGCGTCGAAGCCATTGAAGGGCGCGCGTATCACCGGTTCGCTGCATATGACCATCCAGACCGCCGTGCTTATCGAAACGCTGACCGCGCTCGGTGCCGACGTGCGCTGGGCGACCTGCAACATTTTCTCGACGCAAGATCATGCCGCTGCCGCCATCGCCGCTTCGGGCGTGCCTGTGTTCGCCATCAAGGGCGAAAGCCTTGCCGATTATTGGGATTATGTCGGCGACATCTTCAACTGGGGCGAACAGACCGCCAACATCATCCTCGATGACGGCGGCGATGCCACGATGTTCGCGCTCTGGGGGGCCAAGCTTGAAGCCGGCGCGACGCTCGGCGAGCCCGAGAATGAAGAAGAAGTCGAATTCCAGCGCGCGCTCAAGGCCTATATCAAGGCGCGTCCCGGTTACCTGACCGAAACCGTCAAGAATTTGAAGGGCGTTTCGGAAGAAACCACCACGGGCGTCCATCGTCTCTATGAAATCGCCAAAAAGGGCGAATTGCCGTTCCCGGCGATCAACGTCAACGACAGCGTGACCAAGTCGAAGTTCGACAATCTTTATGGCTGCAAGGAATCGCTCGTCGATGCCATCCGCCGCGCAACGGATGTGATGCTCGCCGGCAAGGTCGCCGTGGTTGCTGGTTTCGGCGATGTCGGCAAGGGCAGTGCCCAGTCGCTCCGCAACGGCGGCGCGCGCGTCATGGTCACCGAAATCGACCCGATTTGCGCGCTCCAGGCCGCGATGGAAGGCTTTGAAGTCGTCACCATGGAAGACGCCGTCAAGCGTGCCGACATTTTCTGCACCGCGACCGGCAACGCCGATGTCATCACCGCCGAGCACATGATGAACATGCGGCCCAACGCCATTGTCTGCAACATCGGGCACTTCGACAGCGAAATCCAGATTGCGGCGCTTTCGAACTACAAATGGACCGAAGTGAAGCCGGGCACCGACATCGTCGAATTCCCCGATGGCAACCAGATCATCGTTCTGGCCAAGGGCCGCCTCGTCAACCTCGGCTGCGCCACCGGTCACCCGTCGTTCGTGATGTCGGCCAGCTTCACCAACCAGGTGCTGGCGCAGATCGAACTGTGGACCAAGTCCGAACAATATCAGAACCAGGTCTACGTGCTGCCCAAGCACCTCGATGAAAAGGTCGCGATGCTCCATCTCGAAAAGCTTGGTGTGAAGCTGACGACGCTCACCGACAAGCAGGCCGGCTACATCGGCGTGTCGACCGCCGGCCCGTTCAAGCCGGATCATTACCGCTACTGATCGGCGCCAGGGCGGCCGTGCGCGGCAACGCGATCACGGCCGCGCTCGGCCTCCAGGCCGGCCCGGGCGCGAGCCCGGACCCGGCAGTCCACAGGCGTCCGAGCATCGCGCATCGACAAAAAATCGTTGCTCGGCGCGAAATTGCCACTGGACGGTTGCGACAAGCCGACGCAACACATCGCCATGACGTGTGGGAGATGACACGGGGGCGGATGACACGGGCGGTGATGACACGGGGGGGGATCGTGTGGATGCTGGCGCTTGCTGCGCCGGCGGCAGCACAGACGCTGCCATCGCCCGCCGCCAGCGCCGCCGTCGTTCTCCCGGGGGCGACCAGCGGCAGGGCCGATGAAAATGCCGTGCGCCAGGCCGGCGACGCCTTTGGCACCAGCATCGGCCGCGAAGTCATCGGGCTCTACAACCAGATGAGCGTCCGCGGCTTTTCGCCGGTCGCCGCCGGCAATGTCCGCATCGACGGCCTGTATTTCGACCCCGTGATCGTGCCGACCGCTCGCCTTGCCCGATCGACCACCATCCGCGTCGGGCTGAGCGCGCTGGGCAACCCCTTCCCGGCCCCCACCGGCCTTGTCGATTTCGGCTTTCGCCGTCCGGGCGACAAGGCGGGCGCCAGTGTGCAGATCGGCCTCGACAGCTGGGGGACGACCAATGCCGAACTCGATGCCGTGCTGCCGGTGTCGGCCACGCTCAGTCTCGGCATCGGCGCCTCGGGGCGTTTCGAAAGCGGGCTCGACGCGACGCGCGAGGATGAACTCGGCGGCGCGCTGATCCTGCGCTGGACCCCGGCCCCCGGGCTGACGCTGATGCCCTTCGTCAATGTCAGCCGCTCCCTGCTCGACGACCATCGCCTGACCTTCCTGACCGCCACCGAAGTGCTGCCGCAGCCGTTGCCGCGTCGTCAGCGCTTCGGCCCGGACTGGGTCAATGGCAACAATACCGAAGCCAATCTCGGCTTCATCGGCGATTGGCAGATCGGCCCGCAATGGCTGTTGCGCGCCGGGTTGTTCCGGTCTTCGCGCGTCGTCAACGAGCAATCCACCAACCTGGTGCGTCAGTTGCGACCCGATGGCAGCGGCCGCCAGTTCGTCATCGCCGATCCGCAACTGGCCTTTGCCTCGATCAGTGGCGAGGTCAGGCTGACGCGCCTGTTCGACGAAGGCCCGCGCCAGCATCGCGTCCACCTCGCCCTGCGCGGCCGTGACGGGGACCGGCGCTTCGGCGGCTCGACGACGCTCGATCTTGGCCCGGTCATCATCGACCAGCCTTCGACCGTGCCCAAGCCGTTGATCAGCTTCGGGCCCCAGCAGCAGGACAAGGTCCGGCAATGGACCGGCGGCATCGCCTATGAAGGCCGGTGGGCGGGTGTCGGCGAGCTGTCGGCCGGGCTGCAATATGCCGATTATCAGAAACGCATCGATCTGCCGGCAGGCGGTGTCCAGGCGACCGATGCACGGCCCCTGCTCTATAATGTGACGCTGGCCGCCGACCTTGGCGACCGGCTCGTCGTCTATGCCGGCGCCGCCAGCGGGCTGGAGGAAAGCGGCATTGCGCCCGGCAACGCCGCCAACCGCAACGAAGCGCTGCCGGCCATCCGCACCCGCCAGGTCGATGCCGGCCTGCGCTATGCGGTCACCCCCGATATCAAGCTGGTTGCCGGGGTTTTCGACATTTCGAAACCCTATTTCAATCTCGATCCCGCCAACCGTTTCGATGTGCTCGGCGATGTCATCAACCGCGGCGTCGAAGTCTCGGTCGCCGGCCCGGTGACCCGCTCGCTCAGTGTTGTTGCCGGCGCGGTCCTGCTCTGGCCGAAGGTGACCGGCGACGCCGTGACATCGGGCCGTATCGGCGATCGCCCCGTCGGCGCCATCGACCAGCGCGTCGAATTCAGCGCCGACTGGCGGCCGCCGATGCTGCCCGGCGTCTCGCTCGACACCAAGATCGCCTGGCGCAGTGCCGAAACCGCGACGGTCAGCAACGCCGTCGCCATCCCGGCGCGCGCCAATGTCGACATCGGCGGCCGCTATCGCTTCAGCCTCGGGCAAAACCGCGCCATGCTGCGTCTGCAGGTCACCAACCTTTTCGATGTGCGGGGCTATGATCTGCGCGGCGCCGGTGCCTATGGGCCGATTCCGGGGCGCTTGCTTCAGGGCTATGTCACTATGGATTTCTGACACCATTCCCTGTGCTATGAAATGCCCATGCAGACCCGCCGCGCCCAGCAACCGATCACAACCCGCGCCGACCGCGCCGCCGCGCGTTTGACGCTGCTGATCCGCGCTGGCCGCAGTCAGGCGCAGGCCAATCGCCTCGATCCGGTGGTTGTGGCGCTTCCGGACGAACTTGCACCCCCGGTCATTTCGTTCGGGGTCAATGCCGCTACCGATGCGATTCCCCACCCCCCGAACCGGTGCGATTGATGCAGGGTCTTTCCGAAAGCGATCTTACCGCGCTTGGCACTGCCCTGGCGGATGTCCTGCGCCCCGGCGACACCATCGCGCTGTCGGGGGATCTCGGCGCCGGCAAATCGACCTTTGCCCGCGCGCTCATCCATGCGCTCGGCTGGGGTGGCGAGGTGCCATCGCCCACCTTCACGCTGGTGCAGGGCTATGATCCGCCCGATGTCCGCGTGCCGGTCTGGCATGTCGATCTCTACCGCCTCGCCGGTCCCGATGATGCCGATGCCCTCGGGCTTTTCGAAACAGATGCAGCGCTGGTCATCGAATGGCCCGAACGGCTTGGGCCTCGCCTGCCCGCCGATGCCCTGCGGCTGACGATTTCGGGCAGCGGCGATGCGCCTCGGCACTTGACTTGGGCAGCGTCCAAGGCTTGGGAAGGCCGGTGGCCACCGCTCCTCCCCAGATGATTCCGCCCGGCACCGCGCCGGCCTTTCTGGCGCGCCATGGCTGGGGCGGCGCGGCGATCGCACCGCTGGCCGGCGATGCCTCGTTCCGGCGCTATTTCCGTGTCCATGCGGCGGACGGCAGCACCGCCGTATTGATGGACGCACCGCCCGAAAAGGAAGATTCGCGGCCCTTCCTCGCCATCGGCAAGCAGTTGCACGACATGGGTTTTTCGGCGCCACAGGCGCTGGCGACCGAACTCGATCTGGGCCTCGTCCTGCTCGAGGATTTCGGCGATGATCGCGTCGGCCCGGTGCTGGCGCGCGAACCGGCGCGCGAGCGCGCGGTCTATGAAACCGCGGTCGATATCCTCGCTGCGCTCCACGCCTTCCCGGCCGGCGCCGTGCCGCGCTATGCCGAGCCCGAACTGCTGCGCGAAGCCCGGCTGTTCCCCGATTGGTACCTGCCCGCCGTCGGCCTCGCCGAAGCGCCGGGCCATGATGCCGCCTGGGCGCCGCTGTGGGATGCCGTGCGTGCCGAACCGCCGGTGCTGGTGCTGCGCGATTATCACGTCGACAATCTGATGATCATCGATCGCCCCGGGCTGCGTGGCCTTGGCCTGCTCGATTATCAGGACGCGCTGGCCGGCCATCCGGCCTATGATCTGGCGTCGTTGCTGCAGGACATTCGCCGCACCGTCTCGCCCGAACTCGAAGCCGCGATGATCGACCGCTATCTCGCGGCGCGGCCCGGGGTAGATGGCGGCGCCTTCCGGACCGCCTATGCGATTCTGGCGGCGCAGCGGAACATCAAGATCCTGGGCGTCTTCACCCGGCTTTACGTCCGCGATGGCAAGGCGAGCTATCCCGCCTTTCACCCGCGGCTGTGGGAACTGGTGACGCGCAACCTTGCCGATCCGGCGCTCGCCCCGGTGGCGGACTGGTTCGCAGCGCATGTGCCGCCATCGGCGCGTACCGGCGTGAAGGTCGCGGCATGAAGCGAAACCGCGTCCCGCTGGCGCTGCGCCCGCATATCGATGTCGTGATGCCCGAAACGGCCATGGTGCTCGCGGCCGGGCTCGGCAAGCGCATGCGGCCGCTCACCGCCACCCGCCCCAAGCCGCTTGTCGAAGTCGCCGGGCGCACGCTGCTCGATCGCGCGCTTGATCGGGTGGAAGCGGCGGGCATCGCAACCGCCGTCGTCAACGCGCATTATTTCGCCGACCAGATCGATGCCGCCGTCGCCGCGCGCCGCGCCGAAAAGCCCGATGGCCTGAAGATCCGCGTGTCCGACGAACGCGCGCAATTGCTCGAAACCGGCGGCGGAGTCGTCAAGGCGCTGCCGTTGATCGATGCCGACCCGTTTTTCGTCGTCAACGCCGATAATATGTGGATCGACGGTTCGGCCGATACGCTGCGCCTGCTCGCCCAGCGCTGGAACGAGGCCGAAATGGACGCGCTGCTGCTGCTGGTGCCGCTGGCGCGCGCCACCGGCTATGAAGGCCGCGGCGATTTCCATCTCGATCCCGCCGGCGTCGTCACCCCGCGCGGTGAATTCCGCATCGCGCCCTTTGTCTATTCGGGCATCCAGTTGATCTCGAAAAAGCTGTTCGATGGCGAGCCGGTGGAGCCCTTCTCGGTCTGGCGGCAATGGCACAAGGCGCTTGCCGCCGGGCGGCTGTTCGGCGCCGTCCACCAGGGCCTGTGGTTCCATGTCGGCACCCCGGCGAGCGTCGGCGAAACCGAGGGTCTGCTTGCAACCGCCTGAAAGTTCCGGCGCGCAGCGCCCATCAGAAAGCGCACAGCGCCTGTTCACCATTGCCCCGCATGTCGCGTTCGTCGATGCGCTCGCCGATGGCATATTGGCGCGCTGCGGCGGCGATCCGCTGGCGCTGGCCCGCGCCCATGTGCTGCTGCCCAACCGCCGCGCCGCCCGCGCGCTGACCGACGCCTTTGTCCGCCGTGCCGGCACCGGCTTGCTGTTGCCGCGTCTCACCCCGGTCGGCGATCTGGGGGATGACAGTTTCGATCGCTTTGCCAGCGGCGATGAAGCGCTGCCGCCGCCGGTGTCGCCGCTCGTCCGCCGCCTCGAACTGGCGCGGCTGGTGCGGCAATTGCCGCGCGGGACGGGGCCGGGCGGGCGCGAGGCCGGGCGCAGCGCGGTGGAGGCGCTGCGGCTTGGCGACGAGCTCGGCGCCACGCTCGATGCGCTGCTCGCCGACGAGATCGCCCCCGAACGCCTGCGCGATGTGGTTGCCACCCAGGAACTTGCCGAACATTGGCAGGACACGCTGCGCTTTCTGGAAATCGTCATTTCAGGCTGGCCGCCGGCGCGCGATGCCAGCGGCGGCAGCGATGGCGGTACGCGGGTCGCGGCGCTGATCGATGCGCTGGTGGCGCGCTGGGCGGTGGCGCCGCCGGCGGGGCTGGTGATTGCGGCCGGCGTCACCGGCACCTCGCCGCCGATCGTGCGGGTGCTGGCGGCGGTGCTCGGGCTGCCGACCGGGATGGTGGTGCTGCCGGGGCTCGATCATGACCTGTCGGACGCCGGCGAGCGCCGCTGGGCGGCGATTCGCTGCAACGCCGAGACGGGTCGCGATGCCGAGGCGCACCCGCAATATGGCCTGAAGCTGCTGCTGGCGCGGCTGGGGCGTGAACGAAGCGACGTCGCCGACTGGGGTGTCGCCACCGCCCGCGACGGCCCGGCAGACCGCACCGCGGCGATCATGGCGGCGATGGCGCCCGCCGCTGCCGCCGATGGCTGGCACGGCGCCGATGTCGCCAGCTTTGCCGGGGTGACGGTCGTCGAAGCCGCGACTCCCGGCGAGGAGGCGCAGGTCATCGCGCTGGCGCTGCGCCGGGCGCTCGAAACCCCGGGGCGCAGCGCGGCGCTGGTCACGCCCGATCGCGGGCTGGCGCGGCGCGTGGCGGCGCAATGCCGGCGCTGGGGGCTGGCAGTCGACGATTCGGCCGGGGTGCCGCTGCGCCAGACGCCGCCGGGCGCGCTGGCGCTGGCGCTGACCGAGGCGATGGCGCAGGGCTTTTCGCCGGTCGCGCTGCTCACCGTTCTCAAGCATCCGCTGGTGGCGAGCGGCGACGGGCGCGGCGAATGGCTCGCGGCGGTGCGGCGGCTCGATCTGGCGCTTCGCGGCGTGCGGCCGCCGGCGGGGCTCGATGGCGTCGGCGAGGCCTATGATCGCTGGCTGACCGAAGCGCTCAATCGCCTGCGCCGTGACGACCCGCAAGCCCATCCCGCCGCCGCCGCGCGCGCTGCCGAAGCGATGGCCTGGTGGCACGGGGTCGAAGCGCAACTGGCACCCTTGGCAGTGCTGGGGGAAGCCCCGGCGATCGACCTGCCGCGCCTCGCCGCCGCGCTGCGTGAGGTCGGCGACACGCTGGGCGGCGACCGGCTGTGGAGCGGCACCGATGGCCGCGCGCTCGCCACGCTGATCGAACGCCTCGAAGCCGAAGGCGCCAGCTTCGGCGGTTTCGAGCGCGACGATGCCCCGGCGCTGATCGGCGCTTTCCTGTCCGATGTCGCGGTGCGCAGCGTCTTTGGCGGCCACCCGCGGTTGCGCATCCTGGGGCCGCTGGAGGCGCAATTGCAGCGCGCCGACCTGATGATCCTGGGCGGGCTCAACGAAGGCGTCTGGCCGGGCCGGCCGGCGCCCGATCCGTGGCTGGCCCCCGCCATCCGCACCACGCTCAAGCTGCCCGGCCTGGCGCGCGCGACCGGGCTGGCGGCGCATGATTTCGTCGGCGGCCTGAGCGCGGCACATGTGTTGCTGACCCGCGCGCGCCGCGATGCCAGCGCGCCGCTGGTTGCGTCGCGTTTCTGGCTGCGCTTGCAGGCCTATAGCGGCGGGCTGGCGAGCGACGACCAGTTGCTGTTGCTGGCGCGCGGCATCGATTCGCGGGCCGCCCCGGTGCCGGGCCGGCCGCCGCGCCCGGCGCCGCCCGCCGCCACCCGGCCGCGCCGCATTTCGGTGACGCAGATCGACACGCTGGTCACCGATCCTTTCGCTTTTTATGCGCGCGAAGTGCTCGGGCTCAAGCCGCTCGATCCGCTCGACCAGGATCCGACCGCCGCGACACGCGGCAACCGCATCCATGAAGTGCT
>JBBRVH010000124.1:0-8398 GCA_038246995.1 Sphingomonadales bacterium | reverse complement strand
TGCCGGCCGCCTCGCCCGATGCGCAGTTGCAGACGCTGTTGCGGCGGCTCGAGATCGATCTTGTCCTCGATATCGGCGCCAATACCGGCCAGTACGGCGCGTCATTGCGCGAACTCGGCTATCGCGGCCGCATCGTGTCGTTCGAACCGCTGGCCACCGCGCATGCCGCGCTGCTTGCGACCAGCGCCGCTGATGCCCGCTGGACGGTCGCGCCGCGCGCTGCGATCGGTGATAGTGAAGGCGAGATCACCATCAACATCGCCGGCAATTCCGCCAGCTCGTCGGTGCTGCCGATGCTCGAAAGCCATCGCAAGGCCGCGCCGCATTCGGCCTATATCGGCAGCGATGTCGTGCCGATCACCCGGCTAGACACGATTGCCCCGGGCCTTGTCGGCGATGCGGCACGGATGCTGGTGAAGATCGATACCCAGGGCTATGAAACCCAGGTCCTCGCTGGCGGCGGCGCCACGATTGCGGCGGCGCTGGCGGTGCAGGTCGAACTGTCGCTGATCCCGCTGTATGACGGCCAGCCCGATTTCGCCGCGATGCTGGCGCTGATGGCCGGGCATGGCCTGGCGCTCTGGGCGATCTGGCCGGGCTTTGCCGACCCGGACAGCGGGCGGATATTGCAGGCGGAAGGCATTTTTGTGCGGACGGAGCGGTTGGGGTAAAGCTCAGCTTCTCTTGCGCGGCCACCAAAGCACCGCCCTTTGCCACAGAGTCATGCCAGCGCAGGCTGGCATCCAGTCGTGCCGCCGGGAACCCCGTGCGACACGGCTGGATGCCAGCCTGCGCTGGCATGACAGAATGTGAGAGCGGCCCACTCGTGAACGAGCCAGAAAAACCGGCTCCCGGGTCAAGCCCGGGATGACAGTGCTTTCGCTCAGCCTTCTTCGTCTTCGCCGCTGACGACGACCGTGCTGAGGTCATCATCGTCGCCCAGATCGACATCGGGCGCTTCGGCGTCTTCGGCGGCGTCGATATCCAGGTCCTCATCGACCGAATCACCGCCCTCCCCGCCTTCGACCTGTGCCGATGGCTTGGCCTGTTCGAACGGCGTCGTCTGCTTGGATTTCAGCATCGGCTCGGGTGCCCAGGCATAGCCGCAGGCGATGCAGGTGACGGGTTCGTCCTTCGCCAGATCATAGAAACGCGTATTGCACTTCGGGCAGGCACGCTTGGTGCCCCATTCAGCCTTGACCACAATTATCTCCGCAACCGGGGGAGCCGACAGCAAAACAGGCGTTTTCTGTCATCCCGGAAAGGCTGGCGCATTGCCACACGCCGCCGCCGCTGTCAAAGCGCGACGCCATGGAAACCCCCGCCACCCCGCTCAGCCTTGCCGCCACCGGCCCCTTGCGCGGCACGGTGACGGTGCCTGGCGACAAGTCGATCAGCCACCGATCGCTGATGCTCGGCGCGCTGGCGGTCGGTGAAACCGTCATCACCGGGCTGCTGGAGGGCGAAGACGTGCTCGCCACCGCGGCGGCGATGCGGGCGATGGGGGCCGACATCGCGCGCGGTGATGATGGCGTCTGGCGCGTCCATGGCGTCGGCGTCGGTGGGTTGCTGCAACCCCGGGTGGCGCTCGACATGGGCAATTCCGGCACGAGCACGCGGCTGTTGATGGGCCTGATCGCCAGCCACCCGATCACCGCGACGTTCATCGGCGATGCCTCGCTGTCGCGCCGGCCGATGGGCCGTGTCATCGATCCGCTGGCGCTGATGGGCGCCAGCTTCACCGCCAGTCCCGGGGGCTGCCTGCCGCTGACCATGGTCGGCCTCTGCCCCGCCGTGGCGTTGCGCTACACGCTGCCGGTTGCTTCGGCGCAGGTGAAGTCCGCCGTGCTGCTGGCGGGTCTCAACACGCCGGGCAACACGGTGGTCATCGAACCCATTGCCACCCGCGATCACAGCGAGCGCATGCTGGCGGGCTTTGGCGCGAAGCTGACGGTGGAAGCGTCGCCCGAAGGCCGCATCATCACCCTGTCAGGGGAGGCGGACCTGCGCCCCCAGACCATCACCGTTCCCGGCGATCCGTCATCCGCCGCCTTCCCGATGGTCGCCGCGCTGATCGTGCCGGGGTCGGATATCACCATCGCCAATGTCGGCATGAACCCGACCCGCGCCGGGCTGGTAAAGGTATTGCAGGCGATGGGTGGCGATATTCTGGTTGAGAACCCCCGCGATGTCGGCGGCGAACCCGTCGCCGACCTGCGCGTCCGCCACAGCGCGCTGACCGCCATCGACCTGCCCGGCGATGATGCCGCCTCGATGATCGACGAATATCCCGTGCTGTTCGTTGCCGCCGCCTGTGCGCAGGGTGCCAGCACCTTCACCGGCCTCGACGAACTGCGCGTCAAGGAATCGGATCGCATTGCGGTAATGGCGGCGGGGCTGGCGGCCTGCGGGGTGCCGTGCACCGAACTGCCCGACGGCATCACCATCACCGGCACCGGCGGCGACCCCGTCCCCGGCGGTGCCACCATCGCCGCCCACCTCGACCACCGCATCGCGATGAGCTTCGCGGTGCTCGGCCTCAACGCCCGCGCGCCGATAACCATCGATGATTCGCGGCCGATCGCAACAAGCTTCCCGGGGTTCGTCGCCATGATGCAGAGCCTCGGCGCGCGCTGAGCCCCCTTCACCTCCCCCCGCCGGGCGGAGGTCGGACTCGGCATAGCCGAGCCGGGAGAGGGGCGCGCGTGAACCCCTCTCCCGGGCCGGCTACGCCGTCTCTCGACCTCCCCCCGGCGGGGGGAGGTGATGATTACTTGCAACCCCGCCCGAACCGCGCCAGCATCACGTCCACAATCTGCCGCGACGCATCCCCCGCGCCATAAGGCAGCGCCGCTTCTGCCATTCGCGCCCGCGCGCCGGCATCGCCGAGCAGCTCGCTCACCGCCGCCAGGATCGCCGCCGTATCCGTCCCAACCAGCCGCGCATTGCCGCTCGCAATCCCCTCGCCGCGCTCCGTCACATCACGCAGCACCAGCGCCGGGGTGCCTAGCGCCGGCGCTTCCTCCTGCACCCCGCCCGAATCGGTGAGCACCAGCGTCGCGCGCTGCAACAGCCACAGGAACGCCGGATAATCGAGCGGCGGCAGCAGATGCACCCCTGGCAGCCCGCCGAGCACCGCCTGCACCGGCCCGGCGACCGCCGGATGCGGGTGCACCGGCAGCACGATCTCCGCCTCGCGCGCCAGCACGGCGAGCGCCAGCAACACCGACTCGAGCCGCGCGCCATGGTTCTCGCGCCGGTGGATCGTGGCGAGCAGCAGCGGCCGCCGCGCATCGATGCCGGCAAAGCGCGCCGCCAGCGCCGCCTGCAACCCCGCATCGCTTGCCAGTTGCGCCACGGTCAGGTGCAGCGCATCGATGCCGGTATTGCCGGTGACATGAATATCCGCCGGCGCCACGCCTTCGCGCTGCAACGCCGCCGCCGCCGCAAGCGTCGGCGCGAAATGCAGGTCGGCCATTTGTGCGATGGCGCGGCGATGCATTTCCTCGGGGAACGGGTCGCTCGTCCCGGTGCGCAGACCGGCTTCGACATGCACTAGCGGGCAGCGCGCATAAACCGCCGCCTGTGCGCCAGCAAAGGCGCTGGCGGTATCGCCCTGCACCACCACCGCCGCCGGCCGCAGCGCCGTGCACAGGTCGGTGAGCGCCGGCACGAGCAGGCCGATCAGCGCCGCCGGCGATTGCGCGCACTGCATGATGGCAAGATCATGATCGGCAACCAGCCCGAAACCGGCAAGGGTTTCGGGGAACAAATCGCGATGCTGCCCGGTCGCGACCAGCATTGCCGCCGAACCGCGCGCCCGCAGCGCCAATATTACCGGAGCAAGCTTCACAGCTTCGGGGCGCGTGCCGGCCACGAAGAGGATTACCTCTTCCGGCGGATCCTCCATCGCCATGAAGCGAAAGTTAAAAGCCGGTTCGTCGTTTGGCAAGATCCGAAGATGATTAAAGTAATTCGTCACCCCCGCGCAGGCGGGGGCCCATCGCCGGAATTTCGACACCCGCGGCGACGCGTGGGTGATGGGCCCCCGCCGGCGCGGGGGTGACGATCACTATACGGGCCACCCTAGCCATTGTCGCGTTCCCGACCTAAAGCGGCGCTCGCAACCACCCGCCCCGGAACCCCGCCCCTTGGCCGACGCCCGTCCCTCCTCGCCACCGCCGCGCCGCAGCGCGCTTGCCGGGCCGCTTTGGGCGATCCTGGCCGGACTGCTGCTCGCCATCGGCCTGAGCTATTGGGTCGCCAGCACCGCCCCCGATTTCGACGATCTGGCGCTCGGCGATGCCACCAAATCGGTCTATGGTGCTTATGAAGGCGACAAGATCTTCTGCGGCAGCATTGCCGAAGCCCCCGAATGCCTTGGCCCCGCCAAACGCCGCGCCCTCGCCGGCCAGATACTCTGGCTCGGCAATTCCCAGCTTCACGCCATCAACCAGCCCCGGCCCGATGACGTGACCGCCCCGATCGTCCTCGCCCGCCGCCTGCGCCCGCACGGCACCGAAGTACAGGCGATGAGCTTTCCCAACGCCTCGCTGACCGAACTCGGCCTCGCCTGGTTGTTCCAGCGCCAGGACCGACGCATCGATGTGCTCGTCGTGCCGCTGTTCCTCGATGATACCCGCGAAGGCGCGGTGCGCGATATCCTCGTCCCCGTCGCGCGCCGGCCCGATATCGCCGCGATCCTGCAGACCACTCCCGCCGGCCGCCGCATCATCGCCAGCCTGCCCGCCGGGGAAAAGGACGCCACCGGCGCCGCCAAGCGCGCGCCATCGCTGCAGGACCGGTCCGAAACCGCGATCACCGCGGCGCTGGAGGCCTGTTGCGGTTTCCAGACCATGCGCGAACAGGCGCGCGGCCAGATCGACATCCAGACCTATATGCTGCGCAACTGGCTGTTCAATGTGAATGCCCAAACGGTGCGGCCGATCATCCCCGATATTTATGCCGCCAATCTTGCGGCGCTCGACGCCATGCTCGCCGATGCAGCGGCACAGGGCACGCGCGTCATCACCTATATCCCGCCGCTGCGCCAGGATGTGGCGCCGCCCTATGCGCCCGCCGATTATGCCCGCTTCAAGGCCGATACCGCCGCCATCGCCGCCCGCCGTGGCGCGGTGTTCGTCAACATCGACGCCATCGTCCCCGGGCCGCTGTGGGGCACCAAGGCAGCGACGCGCACCGGCGGTGATCCGGAACTCGATTTCATGCATTTCCAGGAACCCGGGCATGTCGCGGTGGCGGCGGCGCTGGGGCCGGTGATCGATGCGGCACTGGCCAAGGGGCCGGCGCGATGATCTTCAACAGCCTGACCTTCTTTGTCTTTCTTGGCGTCGTCATCCCGCTCTACTGGCTGCTGCCGCGTCAACCCCGCCTCTGGCTGATCCTCGCTGCCGGGGTGATTTTCTACGGCTTCTGGCGCTTCGATTTCCTGCTGCTGCTCTTCGCCTCGATCACTTTCGATTTCTTTTCGGGCATCATCATCGCCGGGGCGACCGATGAACGACGGCGCAAGCTGTTCCTGTCCCTGAGCGTCGCCATCAACCTCGGCGTCCTCGGCTTCTTCAAATATTTCTATTTCCTCGCCGACAGTTTCGCCGGCCTCGGCAGCCTGCTCGGGGTAGAGGTGCCGCGCCCGACCTGGAACATCATCCTGCCGATCGGGGTCAGCTTCTATACCTTCCACGCGATGAGCTACATCATCGATGTCTACCGCGGCCATATCAAGCCGGTGCGGAGCTACATCCTGTTCTGCAACTATGTGATCTTCTTCCCGCAACTCGTCGCCGGGCCGATCCTGCGCGCCGGCGAAATGCTCTGGCAACTCGATACGCGCCCGGCATTCAAGTCCGCCGATATCGCCGAAGGCCTGTCGCGCATCGCCGCCGGGCTGTTCCTGAAAGTCGTGCTGGCCGACAATATCGCCACGTTCGTCGACCAGGCCTATGCCACCGACCCGACCAAGCTGTTCGCCATCGACACGCTGACGCTCGGGTTTCTGTTCGGCTTCCAGATCTATTTCGATTTCGCCGGCTATTCATCGATCGCGATCGGTGTCGCGCTGCTGATGGGCATCCGTTTTCCCGAAAACTTCGCTTTCCCCTATCTGTCCGACAGCCCGCGCACTTTCTGGCGGCGCTGGCACATCTCGCTGTCGAGCTGGATACGCGACTATGTCTATCTGCCGCTGGCGGGCGTGAAGGTCGCCGATCGCATGTCGACCGGCGGCATCGGCATCGATGGCACCGGGCAGATCGGCCGCAACAATGCCCTCTTCGCGCTATTCGCCACCTGGGCGATCATGGGGCTGTGGCACGGCGCGGCCTGGACCTTCGTGCTCTGGGGCCTCTGGCATGCGGCGCTGGTGCAGGGGCATCGCTTCATCTCGCCGCGGCTGGCGCGCTGGCACGGACGCTCGCTCACCGTCATCGGCTGGGCGGTCACGCTGGCGCTGGTGATGATCGGCTGGATCCCGTTCCGGGCGCCGTCGCTCGATTACACCTTCACCGTCTGGTCGCACCTGTTCGATATCACGCATCTGACCAGCCGGGGCCTGCGCGAATCGACCTATGTCGTCGCTGCCTTTGCGCTGCTGCTCACCGTCGCGGCGCCCTTTGCCGGGCGAGCGGCCGGCACATTGCGCAGCCGCTACCCGGCCGTCACCGCGCCGCTGGCGCTGATGGGCTGGAGCTTGCTGCTCACCCTCGTCATCATCTACCTGCGTCCGATCAGCCAGTTCATCTACTTCCAGTTCTGAAAGCCCCGATTTGCACAGCCTCATCATCGCGGTGGACGGCCCCGCTGCCAGCGGCAAGGGTACGATCGCCAAGGCGCTGGCGCGGCATTACGGCCTGCCGCACCTCGATACCGGCAAACTATACCGTGCTACCGGGCTTGCGGTGCGGCTGGCGGGCGGTGATCCGCGCGATGCCGAAGCCGCCGCGCACGCCGCGCGCCATCTCGATCCCGAACTGCTCGATGATCCCGACCTGATGAGCGGCGAAAATGCCGAAGCCGCCTCGATCGTTTCGGCGCACCCCGCGGTGCGCGCCGCGCTGCTCGAAACCCAGCGCGCCTTTGCCGGGCAACCTGGCGGCGCCGTGCTCGATGGCCGCGATATCGGCACGGTCATCGCCCCGCACGCTATCGCCAAGCTGTTCGTCACCGCCGCCCCCGGCGTGCGCGCCGACCGTCGCCACCGCGAACTGGCCGGCAAATATGGTGATGCCGCCCCCGAATATGCGACCGTGCTCGCCGATATCGCCGCGCGCGATGCCCGCGATTCGGATCGCAGCACGGCACCGTTGCGCCGCGCCGATGACGCTGCCTTGCTCGATACCAGCGAATTGGCTATAGCCGCCGCGGTCCAGCAGGCGATTTCGCTTGTCGAAGCAGCACTACTGCGGGGCGGCCAGCAACAGGTCTGAAGGTTTTCGGGGCTATGATGCCTCGGCTTTTCGGCTTTGCTGGCAGTGTTTGGAGCGTCGGCATGGTGCCGGCGTGACGACGACGAACAGCGGGCAATGGTGCCGGCTGAGAGATTTCACGATGGGGCAGCAATCCCGCGTGCCGGTCTCGATATGAAGGTTGACCTGAATTTATGGCAAGCGCCGCCCAAACCCCTTCGACTCAGCCGACTCGTGATGATTTCGCAGCAATGCTCGAATCCTCGCTCGGCAAGAACCAGAGCTTTGAAGGACGTGTCGTCAAGGGCATCGTGACGGGCATCGAGAATGATCTCGCCGTCATCGATGTGGGTCTCAAGTCCGAAGGCCGCATTCCGCTGCGCGAATTCGCCGGCCTCGATGGCAAGCATGGCCTGACCATCGGCGACGAAGTCGAAGTCTATGTCGACCGCGTCGAGAACGCCAATGGCGAAGCGATGCTGTCGCGTGACCGTGCCCGCCGCGAAGCAAGCTGGGATGCGCTGGAAACCCAGTACGCCGCCGGCGAACGCGTCGAAGGCGTCATCTTCGGCCGCGTCAAGGGCGGTTTCACCGTCGACCTGAACGGCGCCGTTGCCTTCCTGCCCGGTTCGCAGGTCGATATCCGCCCGGTGCGCGATGTCACCCCGCTGATGAACCTGCCGCAGCCCTTCCAGATCCTGAAGATGGACCGCAAGCGCGGCAACATCGTCGTCTCGCGCCGCTCGATCCTCGAAGAATCGCGCGCCGAACAGCGTTCGGGCCTGATCCTGTCGCTCGCCGAAGGCCAGATCGTCGACGGCACCGTCAAGAACATCACCGATTACGGTGCGTTTGTTGACCTCGGCGGCATCGACGGCCTGCTGCACGTGACCGACATGAGCTACAAGCGCGTCAACCATCCGTCCGAAGTGCTGAACATCGGCGATGTGCTGCGCGTGCAGATCATCCGCATC
>JBBRVH010000123.1:0-8566 GCA_038246995.1 Sphingomonadales bacterium | reverse complement strand
CGCCGACATTGGCGAGCATGCGGGTGATCTGCCATTTCGACATGCCGAGGTTGCGCGCTTCCCAGACGAGGTACAGCCCCATCGCGCCGGCGATCATATCACCCGCCACCGGCACGAAACCGATGATGGCATCAAGGCCGACGCTGCGGTTGATGCCGGGGATGACAAAGGCGCGTTCGAGCACACGCTCGAGCATGTCGATGCGCAGGCGCGTCGCGGCGGGGTCGGTGCCGATCAGGCGGCGGGCGGCATCACGATCAAAGGCGTAGGTGGCGGCCATCGGGCAGGGCGTACTCCGGCGACGGGGTGTCGCTGGACTCAAGTGGCCCGGATTACAGGGAATTCAAGGGACACAGGTATTTGTCATGCCAGCGCAGGCTGGCATCCAGCCGTGGTGAGTGGCGGCGAGTGGCGGTGCGTATGGCACGACTGGATGCCAGCCTTCGCTGGCATGACAGACGGAAAACGCGCCGTTCTGCGCGCCGTCCAGCTTATATCTCGCCCTTCATCATCGCCGGCACCGCGCCTTCATTGGCGGCGCGCAAGGTCGTAATCTTCATCCCGGCAACCATGTTGCCCCCGGTGGAGCCAAGCCGGCGGGTCGGTACGCCGGTGGCGGGTGGAACCTCCCCGGGTGTCGTGACGATGTAACGGCCCTGGCCTTCACCAAAGGCCGCGCCGGTATCGGCCAGCGCATTGGTCATCAGCGTCACGCCAATATCGCCGGCTAGCGCCATCTTCGCCAGCGCGACAAGCAAGCCGCCACCCGAAACGTCATGCACGGCGGTGACGGCGCCGGCGGCGATCAATGCGGCCACCGCGTCGCCTGCGGCGCGTTCGGCGGCAAGGTCGACCGGCGGCGGCGGGCCGTCCTCGCGGCCCTGACATTCGCGCAGCCACAGCGACTGGCCGAGATGGTCGGCGCTTTCACCAACCAGCCAGATCGCCTCGTCTACCGCCTTGAACGCCATCGTCATCTGCCTGGTATAATCGGCGATCATCCCGACCCCGCCGATCGCGGGCGTCGGCAAGATGGCGCTGCCACCCCCCGTCGCGCGGCTTTCGTTATACAGGCTGACATTGCCCGATACGACCGGGTAATCGAGCGCGCGGCAGGCTTCGGCCATCCCCTCGATGCAACCCACAAGCTGCCCCATGATCACCGGGTTCTGCGGGCTGCCGAAATTGAGGCAGTTGGTGATGGCGAGCGGTTTCGCCCCCACCGCAATCAGGTTGCGCCAGCTTTCGGCGACCGCCTGCTTGCCGCCTTCATAGGGGTCGGCAAAGCAATAGCGCGGGGTGCAATCGGTGGTGATCGCCAGCGCCTTGCTGGTGCCGTGCACGCGCACCACCGCGGCATCGCCGCCGGGGCGCTGCAGCGTGTCGGCGCCGACCATATGGTCATACTGTTCCCAGATCCAGCGCTTCGACGCGAGATCGGGGCACGCCATCAGCGTGAGCAGATCGGCGGCGATATCGGTCGATTCGGGCACATCGGTCAGCGGTGGGCGCTTGGGCGTCGGCACATGCGGGCGATCATATTTCGGCGCTTCATCGGCGAGCGGCCCGAGCGGAATGTCGCCGACAATCTCGCCATGAAAGGTCATCGTCAAATTGCCGCCGGGGACGACTTCGCCGATCACCGCGAAATCCAGTTCCCATTTCGTGAAGATGGCTTCGGCAAAGGCTTCGCGGCCGGGCTTGAGCACCATCAACATGCGTTCCTGCGATTCGGACAGCATCATCTCGTAGGGCAGCATATGGGTTTCGCGCACCGGCACCTTGTCGAGATCGAGCCTTATGCCAACGCCGCCCTTCGACGCCATTTCGACGCTCGATGACGTCAGCCCCGCCGCGCCCATGTCCTGGATGGCGACGATCGCATCCGATGCCATCAGTTCGAGGCACGCCTCGATCAGCAGCTTTTCGGTGAACGGGTCGCCGACCTGCACGGTGGGGCGCTTTTCATCGCTGTTCTCGTCGAATTCGGCGCTCGCCATGGTGGCGCCATGGATGCCGTCGCGCCCGGTTTTGCTGCCGACATAGACGACCGGATTGCCGACGCCTGCTGCCGCCGAATAGAAGATCTTGTCCTGTTTCGCCACGCCCACCGTCATCGCGTTGACGATGATGTTGCCGTTATAGGCCTTGTGGAAATTGGTCTCGCCACCCACCGTCGGCACGCCGACGCAATTGCCGTAGCCGCCGATGCCGGCAACGACGCCCTTGACGAGATGGCGCATTTTCGGCGCGTCGATTTCGCCGAAACGCAGCGCGTTCATGTTGGCAACGGGCCGCGCGCCCATGGTGAAGACATCGCGCAAAATGCCGCCGACACCGGTGGCAGCGCCCTGGTACGGCTCGATGAAGCTGGGGTGATTGTGCGATTCCATCTTGAAGATCGCGGCGTCACCATCGCCGATATCGATGACCCCGGCATTTTCCCCCGGGCCACAGATCACCCAGGGGGCTTTCGTCGGCAGCTTGGCGAGGTGGATGCGCGATGACTTGTAGGAACAATGTTCCGACCACATCACCGAAAAAATGCCCAGCTCCAGCAAATTGGGCACCCGCCCCAGGGACGCGACGACGCGCTCATATTCGTCGGGCGTGAAGCCATGGTCGGCAACGATCTGGGGAGTGATGTCGGTCATGGTTCCGGCAGATAGCGAAGCCGCGCGCGGGAGTCACCCTTTGCGCGGGGTTGCTTCGGCTGCGGCGGGTGATTTGCCCAGAAGCTCGGGATTTTTCGTCACCGCGTACGCCGTCGTGGCAATGCCGAGCCCGACCAGCGTGGCCACGATCGCGATCAGCCGGCCGCGTTGCCCGGGCCGGCCGATGAAGCGGTTGATCACCGAATCATTGCGCTTGCCCCCCGCGGCCCAGGCGATCAGCGCCATCCACAGCAGGAACGAGAAAATCGACAATATGTTGAGTTGCCCGATCAGCCGGCGTTCCGGGTGACGGCGGACAAAGGCGATAATCGTGGGGACAAAGTTCAAGGCAAGCGCCACGGCGATGCCGATCCCGCCTGCGACCAGGGTCTTGTCATCCATCGGGTTGCTCCAACGCGCCTCGGTGCATTACTTGATTAATACGGTCAGGCGCCACCGTCAATTGCCGTGCCGCAAAAGCTTTGGGAATCCGTCACCTCCCGGTTATAGCTGCACTGCAACAAGGATGATGTGATGCCGCGCAGGCGCAAGGACGGCCGCAAGACCCAGATCGTCGTCGTCGGTGGCGGCGCCGGCGGGCTCGAACTCGTTGCCAAATTGGGCGGGCACCTCGCGCGTGATGATTTCGACATCATCCTCGTCGATCGCAATTCAACGCATATCTGGAAACCGCTGCTCCACGAAGTCGCGGCAGGCTCATTGGATGCCAATCTCGATGAAGTCGGCTATCGCGGCCATGCCTTTCGCTGGGGCTATCGTTATTTCGACGGCGCGCTGGAAAGCATCGATCGCGAGGCGCAGGAAATCGTCGTCGCGCCGATCCTCGATGATGATGGCAGCGAAGTCATCGGCCGCCACCGCATCCGTTACGATTATCTGGTCATGGCGGTCGGATCGGTTTCCAATGATTTCGGCACGCCGGGGGTGAAGCAGCATTGCCTGTCGCTCGACACCCGCGCCGATGCCGATCGCTTCCGCCGCCGCCTGCTCAACCAGTGCCTGCGCGTCTCGCGCAGCATGACGCAGAATCCCGGCGCCGATGCCTATGCCCGGGTCGCCATCGTCGGCGGCGGCGCGACGGGGGTCGAACTTGCGGCCGAACTATATTCCGCAGCGACGGCGCTGGGTTTTTACGGCCTGGAAGTCTTTGACGAAAAACGCCTGCAAGTGACGTTGATCGAGGCTGGCCCGCGCATCCTGCCGGCGCTGCCCGACAAGCTTGCGGCGGCTGCGACGGCGGAACTCGAAGCGCTCGGCGTGCGCGTGCTGACCGGCACGCAGGTGACCGCGGCCACCGCCGATGGCATCGAGACGAAATCCGGCGAGCATATCCCCGCCGATATCATGGTCTGGGCCGCCGGGGTGAAGGGCGCCGATTTCCTGAAGGATATCGGCGGGCTGGAAACGACGCGCAGCAACCAGTTGCTTGTCAGCCCGACGCTGCAAACGACGCGCGATCCCAATATCCTCGCGATCGGCGATTGCGCCTCCTATACGCCGGGGGAGGGGCAAAAACCGATCCCGCCGCGCGCCCAGGCAGCACACCAGATGGCGGCGACCGCCTATCACAATTTGCGCGCGCTGATCGACAACAAGCCATTGAAGGATTTCGTCTATCAGGACAAGGGCAGCCTCGTCAGCCTGGCGCGCTACACCACCGTCGGCAGCCTGATGGGCAATCTCGTCGGCGGCCGCATGGCGATCGAAGGCCGGCTGGCGCGGCTGGTCTATACCTCGCTCTACCGCATGCACCTGATCGCCATCCACGGCTGGATGAAGGGGGTTTCGCTGGTCCTCATCGGCCATGTCAACCAGGTGGTGCGACCCAAGCTGAAGCTGCACTGACGGCCGACAGCTGAGGCTCGGCGCCCGTCGTGCCAAGTCTGCGAACGACGTGAACTGGGACATTGCCGCCATTCTCCACGGCTGTTGCGAACGACAGCTTCCGCCCAATAGCGGACGCCGGAGAACGCAGTTATGCTGCGCAAGATGGATATCGAGGAGTTAGCAATTTTCGAGGGAACATCGGGTTCGCTTTGCATTGGCGTTGAGCGATACCAGTTTCCGGAAATCACAGATGAGTTCTGGGATTCTAATTGGCTGATTATCAAAGGCGACGCTGTCCTTGATGGCAAGCGGTGGAGCTTCAGTGACGCCTGCTTGACCACCTTCGAGTTGAAGCGCCTTGCCGATTGGCTCGACCAAGTTTCGGACGGAGAAGCGGAAAAGCCATTTTGCGGCTTTATTGAACCGAACCTCGATTTCGAGCGGCTGTCTGACGCTGAAGTTCGTATCGCGTTCTCATTTGAGGCGCTGCCACCGTGGGAAAAACGCGACGTCGGCCTTAGTGAGATTGGGTTCAACATCCCGATCGACGATCGACTTGGAGTTGCCGCAAACAGCTTACGTGCGCTCGTTACGCGCTTCCCCATCCGAGCGAGCGATGGCAGCTAACCACCAGGTCGCGACGTTCCCGATCGACGGGGGCCGAACCCAGAAGGGGCCAGTCCGAAAACGCCCACTTGCGGACATTCGCATCCGTGTGTCACGATCCAGAATGGTCATCCGCCTGGCTCAGTTCGTAGTTGTGTTCTCCTGCGCTTTGATGGGCGCGGCGACGAACGGTGCTCAGTTGCCGCCTATCGCGTTTCTCTCGATGGGCTTCAAAGAAGCGACGATGGTTGATTTTGCGTCTGGTCCTCAGGCATCTGCGCGTCGGGCAGACCCTAGTGGCTACCTTGCCGTGAGCGCCGACTTTAATGGCGACGGGAAGGTCGACGAGGCTCGTATTCTCCTCAATGAGCAACGAAGGGTCGCCTATGTCGTAGCGGTCATTCAGTCGCCCTCAAAGGTCGACACATACGTGCTGTCTCAGATGACCTTGGAGGACGCTAACAACGTCGGGATCACGCCAGCTAAGCCGCTAGGAACCAGTCAATCCCGTGGATCATCTGGCGTGACAATCTTCGCGCTCGGCAGCGGGCAGGGTGAAGCGAGCTACTTCGATGGAGAAGGCTTTAGCATTCGGAACACAGTAGCCGCGCCGCCTGCAAAGGCCATTTAGCCAACGACCGCTTTCCACCAAAACAAGTCATTTCCGTGTGCAAGGACGAACGACTAAAGCTGGTCGCAAGCAGCCATCCAACAAATGGGGTGCAGGGGGTCACCCCCTGCCCGCCGGAGGCCTTAGTGCTTGAAGCCGGCCAGATATTCGAGCGCCTGCGCCTCGCTCACCAACTCCGCCGTCTTCGCCGCCAGGTCGAAAACGTTCGCCTCGTGGACCCGCGGGTCACGGTCGCCCACCGCATCACGCACCATCATGGGGACGAAGCCGTGGCAGAGCGCGTCGACGGCGGAGGCGCGGATGCAGCCCGAGGTGGTGAGGCCGGTGATGAGGACGTTGTCGATGCCGGCGGCGTGCCAGTCTTCGGCGAGGCGCGTGCCGAAAAAGGCGCTGGGGTAATATTTGGTGACAATTCGGTCGCCGGGCAGGGGGCGAAGTTCGGGGGTGAAGTCGCCGAGCGGGTTGCCGGTTTCGAAGCATTTGAGTGCGGCGATCTTCTTGTAGAAAACGCCGCCTTCATGGCCGTCGGGGGAATATTCGACGCGGGTGAACACCACCGGGATGCCGGCGGTGCGGGCGGCGGCGTGGAGGCGGACGGCGCTGGCGCGGGCCGCTTCGACACCGGCATAAAGCGGCGACGCCCGGTCGAAATAGGCACGCGCGAAATCGATGAGCAGCAGCACCGGGCGCTTTCCGGGCTGGAGCGCCTGGCCGAAGCCGGCGCCGGCATAATCCGCCTGCAGATCGCCGTCGCTGCCTGCCATCGTCGCTCCCCATTGCTCGATTGGCCTATACAGGCGGCCCGTCGATTTGTATACAAAAGCCATGGCGAGCGCCCGGCCCCTCGAACCCGTCTCGATTGTCGAGGTCAGCCCGCGCGATGGCCTGCAGAACGAGGCCGGGTTCGTCGAAACCGCCGACAAGCTGGCATTGATCGAGCGGTTGATCGGCCTTGGTGCGACGCGGATCGAGGTCGCCAGCTTCGTCAATCCGCGCCGGGTGCCGCAGATGGGCGATGCGGAAGCTGTGGTGGTCGGCCTGCCGCCGGCGCCGGGGGTGCGGTTCATCGGGCTTTGCCTCAACGAACGCGGCGTTGCGCGCGCCATTGCCAGCCTCGACGGGCCGCGCCCGCTCGATGAAGCCGGCTGCGTGCTGGTGGCGACGGACGGTTTCGGCATCGTCAACCAGGGCCAGACCATCGCCGATGGCATCGCCGCCAATATCGCCATGCTGAAGATGGCGCGCGATGCCGGCCTGATCGCGCAGGTCACCATCTCGGCAGCGTTCGGCTGCCCCTATGAAGGCCAAGTGCCGCCGGAACGGGTGATCGATCTGGCGCGGCGCATGGCCGATGCGGGAGCACAGGAAGTGGCGCTTGCCGATACCATCGGGGTCGGCGTGCCCGGCCAGGTCGGCGATCTGACGGCCCGTGTCATCGAAGCGATCGCGCCGGTGCCGGTGCGGCTGCACCTGCACGATACCCGCGGGCTGGCGCCGGCCAATGCCTGGGCGGGGTACCAGGCCGGCTGCCGGGTGTTCGATTCGGCGCTGGGCGGGCTTGGCGGCTGCCCGTTCGCGCCGGGGGCGGCGGGCAATGTCGGCACCGAGGAACTGCTGTATCTTTTCAACCGATCGGGCGTTGCCAGCGGCCTTGATCTCGATGCCGCGGTTGCCGCCAATCGCTGGTTCGCCGGCATCATGGGGCGGGCGCTGCCGAGCCGCGTCGGCAAGGCCGGCGACTTCATCGTGAAAGGTATAAAGGTGTGAGTTACCGTCTGGGGGTGGACGTCGGGGGCACTTTCACCGACCTGCTGGTCATCGATGAAGCGAGCGGCCGTACCTTTCGCGACAAGGTGCCGTCAACGCCGCACGATCCTTCCCAGGCCGTTATCGCCGGGGCGCGGCAATTGTGTGAAAAGGCCGGGATCACGCCCGCCGAACTGTCGCTGTTCCTGCACGGCACCACGGTTGCCACCAACGCCGTGCTGGAACACAAGATCGCCCGGGTCGGCCTGATCGTCACCGAAGGCTATCGCCACATCCTGCAGATCGCCCGCAGCCTGGTGCCGGGCGGCCTTGCCGCGTGGATCGTCTGGCCCAAGCCGGTGCCGATGGCGCCGCTGGAAGCCACCATCGAGGCGCCGGAACGCATCGGCGCCGATGGCGCGGTGGTGCGCCCCCTCGACGAGGCGGCGCTACGAGTGAATTTGCGTCGCCTCGCCGACGAAAAGGTGGAGGCGATCACCGTTTGCCTGATCAACAGCTATCGCAACGACGTCCACGAACGCCGCATCGCCGAAATCTGTGCGGAGGAACTGCCGGGCCTGCCGGTCAGCCTCAGCGTCGACATCCTGCCCGAAATGCAGGAATATGAACGCGCCCTCACCACCGTCGCCAACAGCGCGGTGCGGCCGACGGTCAGCCGCTATGTTGGCAATCTGGAGGCGGAACTGGCGGCGTGGGGCACGCCGGCGAAGCTCAGCCTGCTCCGCTCCGACGGCGGGCTGATGACCGCTGCCAAAAGCCGCACGGCGCCGGTCAACCTGCTGATGTCCGGCCCGGCCGGCGGCGTTGCCGGGGCGGTGTGGATCGCCCGGAATTCGGGCCACGCCAATGTGTTGACGCTCGACATGGGCGGCACCTCGACCGATGTCGCGCTGATCGAGGATTTCAGCCCGCGCCTGCGCCGCGAAACCAGCGTCGGGCATCTGACGGTGCGTGCCTCGTCGCTCGATGTGAAGACGGTGGGGGCCGGCGGCGGATCGATCGCGACGGTGCCGGAATTGACCAGAGCGCTGCGCGTCGGCCCGCAATCGGCCGGCGCGGT
>JBBRVH010000122.1:0-8588 GCA_038246995.1 Sphingomonadales bacterium | reverse complement strand
TGGGGCGCACCTGAACGGGGCGCCACGGCGCTCACTCACTCGCACCGAGCCGCTCCGGACCGTGCCGGGGCATGACATTTATGAGTTCACGACCTAGCTGACCAATGGCATCACCACCGGCGCCACCTCGGTCATGCCTTCATAGATCATCTTGATCGCCACATAGATGATGACGGCGAGCCCGACATAAGCGATCCAGCGGTAGCGTTCGATATATTTGGCGATGAGATTGGCAGCGATGCCCATCAGCGCGACCGACAGGACGAGCCCGAGCACCATGATATCGGGGTGTTCACGCGCCGCGCCGGCAACGGCGAGGACGTTATCGAGGCTCATCGACACGTCGGCAAGCGCGACCGACCAGGCGGCGGCGGCGAAGCTTTTGGCCGGTAGCGGAGTGCCGCTGGCGGTGAAATCATCATCGCCCGGGCCATCGATCATCACCGTGCCGGGGCGCAGTTCTCGATACATGCGCCATGCCACCCACAACAGCAGCAGACCGCCCGCGAGGATCAACCCGACGATCTGCAGCAGTTGCGTGACGAGCAGGGCAAAGGCAATGCGCAGCACCAGCGCTGCGGCAATGCCGATCATGATCACCTTGCGGCGCTGGGCGGCGGGTAGCCCGGCGGCGAGCGCGCCGACGACGATGGCGTTATCGCCTGCCAGGACGACATCGATCAGCACGACCTGGCCAAAAGCCGACAGTGCTTCAGGGGTGAGAAGATGTGCGATATCCATGGCAGGCAATTAGGTCGTGAACTCACAAATAGCTAGTGTCGGGACCGCCAGAAGCCTTCGCCGCGCGACCGCGCAGCGGGACAATGGCGCTTCGCCACCCCCTGATCGTCAATCGGCGAGGGTGTGGACCAATTCGTCGAGATAATCGCGGCCCTGATAGACCGATGAGATCCGCACGCGCTCGTTGAGGCCATGGGCGCCATTACCGTCGCTTTCACCATAAAAGCCCGGCGCGCCATAGGTCGGGATGCCGATCGGTGACAGGAAAATGCTGTCGGTAGCGCCGGTCGACATGGTGGCGACGAAAGGCACACCGGGGAAATATTTCCTTGCCAGCGCCTGCATCGGCCCGATGACGGCGGGATTCATCGGCGGCGCCTTGGCAACCGGGCGCACCGGCGCTTCCAGCGTCACGGCGACTCGCGGATTGTCGATGATCCGGGTGATTTCGGTACGCAGTATTTCGGGGTCGGTGCCGGGGAACATCCGGCAATTGACATTGGCGGTGGCGCGCTGGGCCAGCGCATTGTTGGCGTGCCCGGCACTGACCAGGGTGGTGACACAGGTCGTGCGCAGCATCGAATGGAATTGCGGGTCCCTGGAAACCAGCGCGTTGGCGGCGCTGTCGCCCGGGTTGGCGATCAGGCTGATCACTGCCGGGCCCATGCCGGCGGGCATGATCGGCGCCATCGTCTTGAAAAAGCTGGTGGTCGTGTCGTTGAACTGTACCGGGAATTCATGGGTGTTGATGCGCACGATCGCCCCCGAAAGGTCGGTCACGGCGTTGTCGGGGCGCGGCACGCTGCTATGGCCACCGGGGTTGGTGGCTTCGAGCTTGAAATTCTGCACGGTCTTTTCGCCGACCTGGACCGACATGCCCATCGGCTTGCCATCGGGGGACAGCCGGCCGCCGCCGCCTTCGTTGAGGGCAAATTCGGCGGCGATGAGATCGGGCTTGTTCTGTGCCAGCCAGTCGGCGCCGTTGAAAGCGTTGGTGGTTTCCTCACCACACGTCAGCGCCAGCTTGAGCGTGCGCTTCGGCGCCTTGCCCGATTGCTTGTAGCGCATCAGTGTATCGGTCCAGATCGCCGCCTGCGCCTTGTCGTCGGCAGTGCCGCGGGCATAATAGAAACCGTTTTCCTCGACCAGCTTGAATGGATCGCGGGTCCAGTCCTCGCGCTTGGCCTCGACGACATCGAGATGGGCGAGCAGCAGGATCGGCTTGGCCTTCTTGTCGCTGCCGTGGAGGATGGCGACGAGCCCGCCTTCCCGGGGGTGTTCGGCGGTGGCGAACAGGGTCAGGTCGCTGTCGGGGAAGCCCGCTGCCTTCAACCGCACGGCAATCTGTTCGGCCGCAAGCGTGCAACTGCCCGCCGACAAGGTCGTGTTGGTTTCGACGAGCTGCTTGTAGAGGTCAAAAAAAGCCTTCTGGTCGGGCTTGAGCGGTTGTGCCGAGACCGGTGCGGCCAGAACGGCGGCAAGCAGCAGGGTTTTCAGGGTCATTTGGCATCCTTGGCGTTGGCGTAGGCGGTGATCAGGTCGAACAGATAATCGCGTTCGGTATAAAGGCCGGCAACCGACTTGCGCTCGTTGAGGCCGTGGACGCCATTGCCATCGGGGTCGGAAAACCGCCCCGGCACGCCATAGGTCGGGATGCCGCCGGCGTTGAGGAAGCGGCCATCGGTGGCGCCGGTGGTCATGGCGGGCAGCATCGGCACCCCGGGGAAATGCTTTTCGGCGAGCTTTTTTGCCGTGCCATAGACCAGGGGCGTCAGCGGCGGTGGCGGCGGTGTCGGGCTGATCTCACCCGTCGGAACGATGGTGATCGCCGGGTCGCCGGCCGCGGCAACGAGCTGGGTGCGGACATTCTCGATCGGGTCACCCGGGAACATCCGGCAGTTGATGTTGGCGCCGGCGCGCTGGGCGAGTGCATTGGGGGCATGGCCGCCGTCGAGCATGGTCGCGACACAGGTGGTGCGCAGCATCGAATGATAGGTCGGGTCGCGGCTGACGATTGCATTGGCAGCGCTGTCCTGCGGATTGGCGACGAGCCGCAGCATGGCGGCACCGGTTTCACCGCCCGTCAACCCGGCGGTCTGGGTGAAATAGGCGCGTGTCGTGTCGCTGAACTGTACCGGAAATTCGTAATTGCCGATGCGGACCAGCGCGGCAGCCAGCGCGTAAACGGCGTTGTCGGGGCGTGGTCGGCTGCTGTGGCCACCGGGGTTGGTCGCTTCGATGCGGAAGTCCTGATAGACTTTTTCGCCCGCCTGCATGCCCAGCGAAACCGGCTTGCCGGCCTTGTCGCGGATGCCGACGCTGCCTTCATTCAGGGCGAATTCGGCTTCGATCCAGTCCGTGTGTTCCTTGACCAGCCATTCGGCACCGTTGAAAACGTCGCCATTGCCGCCTTCCTCGCCGCACGTCAGCGCGAGTTTGAGCGGGCGGCGCAATCTGGTGCCGGCGGCCTTCAGGCGGATCATCGTGTCGGTGAAGATGGCGGCGTGGGCCTTGTCGTCGCTCGCGCCGCGGCCATAGAAATAGCCGTCTTCCTCGACCATTACGAACGGATCGCGGGTCCAGTCGGCGCGCTTTGCCTCCACGACATCGAGGTGGGATAGCAGCAGGATGGCCCGCGCCTTGGGGTCGGTGCCCGGCAATGTCGCGACGAGTCCGCCTTCGCGTGGGTGCGAGGGGACGCTGAACAGCCGGATGTCGCTGTCCTTGAAGCCTGCAGCCTGCAACCGCGCTGCCATCTTTTCCGACGCCAGCGTGCAACTGCCGTTCGAAAAGGCGGTGTTGGTCTCGATCAGCTCCTTGTAAAGCGCCTTGAAGGACGTCTGGTCGGGACGTTCGGCAGCCGCAACAGGCGCCGCGAGCAACGCGACTGCAACAAGAAGAAGCTTCATTTCACCCCCGCATAGGCTTTGACGAGATCGAACAGATAGTCGCGCCCGGTCAGCAGCCATTTCACCGAGATGCGCTCATTCAAGCCATGGGCGTTGGTCGAGCCATCGCTGAGCAGGCCGGGCACGCCATAGGTCGGCACGCCCGCGGCGATGAGGAAACGCGCATCGGTGGCGCCGGTGCTCATCGACGGGACGATCGGCACGCCGGGGAAATGCTGTTTCGCCAGCGCCGCGGCCTTGTCATAGACTTCGCCCGCCAGCGGCGGCGGCACATTGACCGGGTTGACCGGTGGTACCGCGACGATGCTGACCGGCGCATCGCCGATCGCGGCCTTCAATTGCGCGCCGACATCGGCCGGGGTGTCGGTGGGGAACATGCGGCAATTGATATTGGCAAAGGCGCGCTGGGGCAGGGCGTTGATGGCATGGCCGCCTTCGATCTGCGTCGCCACACAGGTGGTGCGCAGCAGCGAATGGAAGCGCGGGTCCTTCGATACGATGGCGTCTGCGGCCTTGTCATCGGGGTTGGCGACGAGTTTCAGCATCGCTGCGCCCATCGGCCCCGGTGTCATCTTGCCGAGCGCGGTGAAGCTGGCGCGGGTGATTTCGCTCATCCGGATCGGGAATTCATGGGTGCCGATGCGGTTCATCGCGGTCGACAGCGCGTAAATGGCGTTGTCGGGGCGCGGTACCGAGCTGTGGCCGCCGGGATTAAGCGCTTCGACCTTGAAGTTCTGGCTGACCTTTTCGCCGGCCTGAAAGCTGAGCGCCAGAGGCGTGCCATCGGGTTTCAAGGCGCCGCCGCCACCTTCGTTCAGCGCAAAATCGGCCTTGATCCAGTCGGGGTGTTTTTCGATCAGCCAGCGGACATTGTTGATCCGCGCGCCCGATTCCTCGCCGCAACTGAGCAGCAGCTTGATCGTGCGCCGGGGCTTGGCGCCGGCGGCCTTCAGGCGCGCCATGGCGTCGGTCCAGATCGCGGCCTGCGACTTGTCATCGGCAGCGCCGCGGGCATAGAACCAGCCGTCTTCCTCGATCAGCGTGAACGGATCACGCGTCCAATCCTCGCGCTTGGCCTCCACCACGTCGAGATGGGCGAGCAGCATGACCGTGCCGAGCCTGGCATCGCTGCCGGCAAAGGTAGCGATCAAGCCGCCGTCCAATGGCAGCCCTTCGGGCACGAACATGTTGAGATCGGCATCGGCAAAGCCCGCCGCCTTCAGCCGCGCTGCCATGCGGGTGGCGGCGAGCGTGCAATCACCGGTGCTGTGGGTGGTGTTGGTCTCGACCAGTTCCTTGTAGAGCGTGCGGAACGCTGTTTCGCCGGGTCGTTCGGCGGCCAGCACGGGTGTGGCAAGGCTGGCCGCGGCGACGGCAGCGACGAGAATATGGCGCACGATGACTTCCCCTGGAACAATTGCCACCATCTGGCGGCAAAGCCATCGCGGCGGCAAGGGCCAATAATGTGAAGTCTGTGGCCGGGATCAGTCGCGCAACAGCTCGTTGATGCCGGTCTTGCTGCGCGTCTGTGCGTCGACCGTCTTGACGATGACGCCGCAATAAAGCCCGGGGCCGGGTGAACCATCGGGCAGCGGCTTGCCCGGCATGGTGCCAGACACAACGACGGCATAGGGCGGCACCTTGCCGATATGGACTTCGCCGTTAGCGCGATCGACGATCTTGGTCGACGCGCCGAGATAGACGCCCATCGACAGCACGGCGCCTTCGCCGACCTGCACGCCTTCGGCGACTTCGGCGCGCGCGCCGATGAAGGCGCCGTCACCGATGATCACCGGCCCGGCCTGCAAGGGTTCGAGCACGCCGCCGATGCCGGCGCCGCCCGACAGGTGCACGCCTTCGCCGATCTGGGCGCAACTGCCGACCGTCGCCCAGGTATCGACCATCGTGCCCTTGCCGACGCGGGCGCCGATGTTGACGAAACTGGGCATCAGGATGGCACCCGGCGCGATATAGGCACCGCGGCGGACGATGGCGCCCGGCACGGCGCGAAAACCGGCGGCGCGAAAGCGATCCTCGCCCCAGCCTTCGAATTTGGAGGGCACCTTGTCGAACCAGTTGCTGCCGCCCGGGCCGGCGATGACGCCGCTGTCGTTGAGCCGGAAGCTGAGCAGCACCGCCTTTTTCAGCCACTGGTTGACGCGCCAGCCACCGGCTCCATCGGGCTCGGCAACGCGCAATTCGCCGGCATCGAGCGCGACCAGCGCGGCTTCGACGGCAGTGCGCACGTCACCCGCCGTGGTGAACGAAATCGTGTCACGCGCGTCCCAGGCGGTGTTGATGACTGTTTCGATGCTCATCTGCTTGTCTCCAGTTCGGCAACCACGCCAGCCAGCCAGGTGGCGACGTCGGGGATGATCAGGTCGATATGGTCGCGGCGTTCGTCCGGCCCCTGTTCGGAGCCATTGTCGATCCACACCGTCGTCATGCCGATCGCCTTGGCGGGGATCAGGTTGCGCGCCATGTCCTCGACAAAGACGGCGCGTTTGGGGTCGATGCCATGCGTGCTGCACATGCTGGCATAGGCGGGCGCCTGTGGCTTGGGCACATAATCGAGCGCATGAATGTCGTGGAGCGCGTCGAAACTGTCGGACAGGCCAAGCCGCGCCAGCACCCGCTCGGCATAGGGCGCATCGGCATTGGTGAAGACGAATTTCTTGCCCGGCAGCCGCGCGATCAGGGCGGCAAGTTCAGGATGCGGCGCGACCACATCGATATCGACATCATGGACGAACGCCAGGAACTCGTGCGGATCGACACCATGTTCGGCCATCAGGCCGGGCAGGGTCATGCCGTGCGAATGGAAAAAGCCCTTCTGCACCGCCCAGGCGGCTTGCGGATCGAGATCGAGCCGCTTCTGGATGAAGGCGCCCATTTTCGCGTCGATCTGCGGAAACAGGCTCGCACTCGCCGGATAAAGCGTATTGTCGAGATCGAAGATCCAGCTGTCGATATGGCCAAGCATGTGCCGCTGTTAGCGGCAGATCAGGCGGGCCGCCAGTGGCAGTGAAAGCCGCCGGGAATTCGGGCCGGCATGCGGATCGTCGCCACCGGCCCATCGGCAAGGTGGCCGGCGTCCATGACCAGCAGGGCGCTTTCATTGCGCCGCGAATCCCATTTCAACGACAACAGCCAACCGTCGGTCTCGCCAGCGCCATGGGGCACGAACACCGGTTCGCCCAAGTATGCGCCGTCGCCGGCATCGAAACTGTCGCGCGCGCCGCTTTCGACATCGATGCGGGCCAGCAGGTCGAAGCCATCGGTGCGGCCCGCCGTCGGCCGCGCTGTGCCATTGGCATAGGTGGCGCAATAGGCCTGGCCCTGGCGGCGATCGTCGATACGGGGGAACTGGACGTCCAGCGGGTCGATGGTTTCGGCCTTCATCCCCGTTTTGCCGATCACCCAGCGCCGCATGGAAAAGCGTGATTCTTCATGGGTCGGCACGCTGCCATCGGCGCCGGGCATCAACGGCGCGCGCGGCGATCCCGCGACATCGATGACGATCTCGTCGCCGCGTTCGAAGGCATTGGCGCTGTGGAACATGAAGCAGGGGTCGCTTTCCACCCAGCGCAGGTCGGCCGCGGTGCCGCCCTTGGGCATGATGCCGAAATAGCTGGTGCGATTGCCCTCCCATGCCGCCATCGGCCCCCCTCGCATGGCGCGCGCCATGTCGATGACAACGGGCAAACAGGGGAAGATGACGAAATTTTCGGTCATCATGAAGTCATGCATCATGCTGCAATAGGGCTGGTCGAGGAAGGTCGTGTGGGTCGGGCGGCCGTGCGCGTCGATGATGTTGTAGCGGATGGCGGTAGAGGCCGGGCCTTTGGCGCTATAGCCGAAGGCGTGCATGTCGCCGGTGGTGGGACAGGTCTTGGGATGCGCGGTGAATGGCCCCGCTGCGGCGCCGCCGAAGGTTTCGCTGCCCAATGTCTCCAGGCTGTCGGGGTCCATGGCGATGGGCGGGCAGCCTTCCATCAGCGCGTACAGCTTGTCGCCATGCGGCCAGATATGGGTGTTGGCGGTGCTGTAGTCCATCGGATTGGCTTCGGGCTCGTTGAAGCGCGGGTTGCCGAAAACCCCGAACAATCGCTTGCCGGCGGCGCGTTCGGCGTTGAACTTTGGGGTGCGGACCCAGCGATTCTTCAAGCTGGCCTTGCCGTTGGTGATGGCGATGGCAAAGACCATGCCGTCGCCATCGAAGACATGGTAGCGATCATCGGCGTGCGGCGGGAACTGCGGGTCGGGGCCATTGCGATAGAAAGTGCCGGCGAGGCCCGCGGGCAATTGGCCTTCGACGATCAGGTCGGGCGCATCGAGCTCGGCGTGAAAGGGCGCGTAATAGCCGTTGAGTGCCGGATCCTTGCCGAAAGAGGCGACCATCAGATTTCTCCCACCGTGAAGCGACAACGGTAGTGCAAGCCGATGACAGTTGCGACCACTTGAAATAGGGGGGGCACTCCGGCTTGCCGGCGCGCCACAAACGCGGCATTAGGCAACGATGTCTGTTTCCCTTTCGTTCGCGGGCGAAACACTCGTGCCGCTGGCTTGCGGTGCGTTGCATTGGCCGGCGCAATCGATGCTGGTCGTTGCCGACCTGCATTTCGAAAAGGCCTCCAGCTTTGCCCGGCGCGGCCGGTTGCTGCCGCCGTATGACAGCGCCGATACCATCGGCTGGTTGATCGACGCGCTGGCGCAAACCGGCGCGCAGCGGGTGGTGTGCCTGGGCGATTCGTTTCACGATCGCGGCGGCCCGGGGCGGCTGCCGCCCGGCCCGGCGGCGGCGCTGACGATGCTCATCCATGATCTCGACTGGTTGTGGATCACCGGCAACCATGATGACGATACCGCCGGCGCCATGGGCGGGCGTGTTGTCGCCGATGCCAGGGTCGGGCCCTTGATGCTCCGCCACGAAGCCGT
>JBBRVH010000121.1:0-8626 GCA_038246995.1 Sphingomonadales bacterium | reverse complement strand
TTGCCGAAGCCCGAGCCGTTCGTTAGTCGGCAATCACGGCATAGCCGCGCAGTTGGAGGGTCGCCAGCGTGGTGATCGCGGCGACATCGACCTTGACGTCGGGGTTGAGTTCGTCCCGCGCGAAACCGGCGCTCATCATCGATTGGCCGCACAGCCGCACGCTGGTACCGGCGGCGGTCAACTGGCGGATCAGTTCGGCATTGGGGTTGGCCTCGCCATTGAAGCGCCTGGCAAAGGCCGCCGCGGTAAGTGCGGTCTTTGCCGCCTGCCCGTGCAGCGTGACGACGATATCGCCTGGTTGCAGCTTCACGCCATGCCGGCCCAGCAGGTTGACCATGCGCGCCACGCGTTCCAGCCCCTGATGGACAGCGCCGGGCGTGCGCGCCGCCTGCGACACATCGAAAACCACCTTGTAGCGCAGCTTGGGATCGGGCTTTTCGAACGGATCGGCGATGTCGGTATAGGCGCCGAAATCGGGCACCAGCCGTGCCGGTCCCGTGGGCGCTGGCAACGCCAGGGCCGGCAACGCAAGAACAGCGGCAATGGCAGCGAACAGCGGAACGGCGGGGCGCATCGATTGTCCTTCAGGAATACCGGGTCTAGACATGCTGCTATGTTCGACAACACCCGCTTCGACAAGAGCCGCATCGCGTTGGCGATCGGCCGCGCGCGATGAACAGCGGCTTGGTTGCCGCCGTGGCAGCGGGCGCGGTGCTCGGCGGTGCGGCGGTCTGGTTTGCCCTTGAACACGCCCCTGCCCCTGCCCCTGCCCCTGCCGCTGCCGCCAGCACTGCCGTGCGACCGCCGGCCTTTGCGCCCCCACTCGCCGCCGATGCCCCCGCCGATGCCTATGGCGCTGCCGTCCGGCTTGGCGCGCGGTTGCTGACCGATACGGCAACGGTCGCGCCGGCCTATGTCGGCAATGGCCTGGTGTGCAGCAATTGCCATCTCGATGCCGGGCGCCGGGCCGGCGCGGCGCCGCTGTGGGCGGCGTTTGTCAACTTTCCGGCCTTCCGCAAGAAAAACGGCGAAATCAACAGCTTCCAGAAACGCGTGCAGGATTGTTTCGTCTACAGCCTGAACGGCGCGCCGCCGCCGCTCGGCAGCCGCGAACTGCTCGCCATCGAAAGCTATGCCGCCTTCATGGCGCGCGGCCTGCCAAGCGGCATGTCGCCGCCGGGGCGCAGTTTTCCCACGCTTGCAGCGCCGGCGCTGCCCGGCGGCGACGTCCGCGGCGCTACGGTGTTTGTCGAAAAATGCAGTGCCTGCCACGGCAGCGACGGCGCCGGGCAACGCGTTGGTGACACCGTCTATCCACCGCTATGGGGCGCGCGCTCGTATAATTGGGGTGCCGGCATGGCGACGATCGACAAGGCGGCGGCGTTCATCCACGCCAACATGCCGCTCGGCCAGGAAGCCAGCCTGACGGTCCAGCAGGCCTGGGACGTCGCCACCTATATCGACGGAAAGATCCGCCCGCAGGACCCGCGATTTACCGGTTCGGTCGCCGAAACGCGCCGGCGCCATCATGACACGCCGGTGTCACGCTATGGCACGGTCGTTGGCGGCCATCTGCTCGGCGACAGTGCCGAAACACCGCGCGCCGGCCCGCCATCCGGAACGTAATACCGCTCTTGCACTTGTTGCAAAATGCAGCATAATTGTGTTGCAACATGCAACAATCGTGCAAATTGCGACGGATGACCGAGATGGTGTCGCCTTTCGCGAATCTGGCATGATGTTTGCAATAACTTTCGGGGACAGGTTGCCATCGGCCCGTCCCGCAAACGCCTGAAAGTGCCTGCCATGCCCGATCCGCAAGCCGCCTCGCTCCCGCCCGGCCGCATCCTCGTCATCGAGGATATCGCCTCACTGGCGATGACCTATGCTGGGCAGCTCGAAACCGCCGGTTATAGCGTCGATATCGCCGATCGCGGTGCGACGGCGCGCGAACGGATCGAAGCCGCCGATCCGGGCTATGATGTCGTGATACTCGATCTGCAATTGCCCGATTGCGACGGGCTCGACTGGTTGACCGGCATGGCCGGGCTGGTCGACAGCACGGCGGTCATCGTCGTCACCGCCGATGGCTCGATCAAGCGTGCCATCGCGGCGATGCGGCTTGGCGCCTATGATTTCCTCATCAAGCCGCTGGCCAGCGAGCGCCTGCTCACCACGGTACGCAATGCCATGGACCGGCGCCGGCTGGAACGCGAAGTCGCGGTGGTGCGCAAGCTGACGGCGCGGGACAGTTTCCAGGGCTTTGTCGGGCGCTCCAACCCGATGCAGGCGATCTATCGCGCCATCGAAAGCGTTGCCGATTCAAAGGCCACCGTGTTCATCACCGGCGAAAGCGGCACCGGCAAGGAAGTCGCCGCCGAAGCCATCCACCGCGCCAGCCGCCGCGCCGGGCGGCCGTTCATTGCGATCAATTGCGGCGCTATTCCCGAAAACCTGCTCGAATCCGAACTGTTCGGACATCTGAAGGGCGCTTTTACCGGCGCCATCGAAAACCGCTTGGGCGCCGCGCGCGAGGCCGATGGCGGCACGCTGTTTCTCGATGAAATCTGCGAAATGGACTTGAAGCTTCAGGTCAAGCTGTTGCGTTTCCTGCAAACCGGCATGATCCAGCGCGTCGGCAGCAGCAAGGCGGAACCCGTCGATGTGCGCGTCATCTGCGCCACCAACCGTGATCCGGGCGCCGAAGTCGCCGCCGGGCGCTTCCGTGAGGACCTGTTCTACCGGCTGGCCGTCATTCCGCTCGAAATGCCCGCCCTGCGCGATCGCGGTGACGATGTCGTGCTGCTCGGCGAAGCCTTTCTCGACCGCTTCGCCGAACAGGAAGGCAAGACCTTCGATCCGCTCAGCGCCGATGTCCGTGCCCGGCTGCTTGCCGACGCCTGGCCGGGCAACGTCCGCGAATTGCAGAATGTCATCCGCCGTGCCGTCGTGATGAGCCAGGGGCCCGAACTGCTGCTCGCCAGCTTTGCCAGCGGCGGTGACAAGCGCGTACCGGCCGCGGCCGCAGCCATAACGCCTGCCCCGCCAACTGCCGCCGGTTCGGCCGAGCCCGATGCCGCGCTGCTCGCCGGCATGACGCTCGATGCCATCGAACGCTGGGCGATCGAAGCCGCGATCCGGCGGCATGATGGCAGCCTGCGCAAGGCCGCCAACGCGCTGGGGCTCAGCCCGTCGACGCTCTATCGCAAGCGCGAACGCTGGCTGGGAACAGCATGATCCTCGTCACCGGCGGCGCCGGCTATATCGGTTCGCATATCGCGCTGGCGCTGCTCGATCGCGGCGAGGCGGTGGTGGTGCTCGATAATCTGTCGGCCGGGAGACGCTGGCTGGTGCCCGAAGCCGCAATTTTCATCGAAGGCGATTGCGCCGATGCCGCGCTGGTAACCGAATGCGTCGCGCGGCATGGCGTCGACGCGGTCATCCATTGCGCCGGCGTGCTGTCGGTGCCCGAATCGGTCGAACAGCCGCTCGCTTATTATGCCGCCAATGTCGGTGCGGCGGTGGCGCTGTTCGCCGCCGCGCTCGCCGGCGGCGCCCGCCACCTGCTGTTTTCATCGACTTCGACCGTCTATGGCGCCAGCGACGCCGACCGCCTGTCGGAAGACTTGCCGCTGGCACCGGTCAGCCCCTATGCCGCCAGCAAGGTGATGGTCGAGCGCATCCTCGCCGATGTCGCGGCCACTGGCGCTGCCAATGTCGGTGTGCTGCGCTATTTCAACGTCGCCGGCGCCGATCCGGGCGGGCGCTCGGACCAGGTGTCACGCGCCGCCCGCCATCTCGTAAAGATCGCCGCCGAAGCCGTCATCGGCAAGCGCGACCATGTTCTGGTGACGGGTGCTGATTTCGCCACCCCCGATGGCACCGGCGTGCGCGATTACATCCATGTCAGCGATCTTGCCGCCGCGCATCTCGCCGCCGTCGATGCCCTGCGCGCGGCACCGCACGACGGGTTCACCTATAATGTCGGCTATGGCCACGGCGCCTCGGTGCGCGATGTGCTCGATGCGGTCGACCGGGTTGCTGGCTACCCGCTGCGCCGCATCATGGCCCCGCGCCGGCCCGGCGATGTGGCTCGGCTCGTTGCCGATCCGGCGCGCATCCGGGCGGCGCTTGGCTGGCAACCGCGCCACGACGATCTCGATCGCATCGTTGCCGATGCCATCGCGTGGGAACACCGGCTTGCAGCACGCAACGACTGATCGCGGGAACCACGGCCGTTTTTGTTCATTATTGTCCCAAGCGCCACCGTGGCGCGAAAGGAACCTCGCATGATCAGCATTCTCGTCACGCTCGTTATCATCGGCCTGCTGCTCTGGCTGGTGAACAATTACATCCCCATGGACAGCAAGATCAAAAGCATCCTGAACATCATCATCGTGATCGCGGTGATCATCTGGCTGCTCCAGGCTTTCGGCCTGCTCGGCGGCATCGGCCTGCGCTGATCATCTGCTGACCGCGACACCGGGCCGCTTTCACCGGCGGCCCGGCTCGCCTATCAGGGGCGCGTGATCGACCCCGCCCTTATTGCCCTCGGCACCGCGCAAACGACCCTGATCGTGCTTGTGCGTTATTTCGCGGCCAGCGGCGGTTTCGCCTGGTGGACCGCGCGGCGCGGCATTACCGCCGGCCCCCGGGACCCGGTGCGCCGCGCCAGGCAAGTGCGAGACGAAATCCGCTGGTCGATCGTTTCCGCCATCATTTACGGCGTCCCTGCCGGCGTCATGCTCGCTGCGTGGCGCTTTCATGGCCTGACCGCGATCGCCACCGATTTCAGCGCCGCCGCCGCGCTCTGGTGGCTGCCGAGCATCCTGCTTTACCTGTTCCTCCACGACACCTGGTTCTACTGGACCCATCGCTGGATGCATGGCCCGCGGCTGTTCAAGACCGTCCACGCCGTCCACCACGCCTCCAAGCCCCCCACCGCCTGGGCGGCGATGAGCTTTCATCCCTGGGAAGCGCTGTCGGGCGCGCTCGTCATCCCGCTCCTCGCCTTTGTCGTGCCCATCCACTGGTCGGCGCTCGGCATCGTCCTTACCATCGCGACGGTCATGGGGGTCACCAACCACATGGGCTGGGAAATGTTCCCGGCGCGCTGGGTGAACGGCTGGTTCGGCCGCCACATCATCACTGCCAGCCACCACGAGGCGCACCACGCCCGCTACAATTGCAACTATGGCCTGTATTTCCGTTTCTGGGACAAGCGTTGCGGCACCGATCAGGGGCTTGCCCAATTCGCCCCGGCGGCCCTACACTAGCAACAGTCCCCGGGGGGCCGGCACAACCGGCTGAGAGGCAGTTGATGACTGCGACCCGCTGAACCTGATCCGGTTGACCCCGGCGTAGGGAGGGCGCGGCACCCTGCCCGCACTCCCGAAATATGTGGAGCATGCAGCATGGCCGACATCAATTCGAAGATCGAAATGCCGATCACCACCGGGCCGCTGCCCGGCAGCCGCAAGGTGCACATTCCCGGCACGATCTTCCCCGATATCCGCGTCGCCATGCGCGAAGTCGCGCTCGAACCCAGCGCCAAGGAACCGCCGGTCCGCATTTACGATACCAGCGGCCCCTATACCGACCCGACCGCCCGCATCGATATCGAAGCCGGCCTGCCCGCCTTCCGCACCCCCTGGATCGAAGCGCGCGGCGATGTCGAACGCTATCCGGGCCGCGAGGTAAAGCCGGAGGATAACGGCATCATCGGCGCCAGCGCCGGCAAGAAGCCCGAGGTGGTGCAATTCCCCAACGTCAACGCCATGCCGTGGCGCGCCAAAGGTGGCGCTGCCGTCACCCAGATCGCCTATGCCCGGCGCGGCATCATCACGCCTGAAATGGAATATGTCGCCATCCGCGAAAACATCGGCCGCGCGCAATTGGCCGGCCAGATCCGCGATGGCGAAGATTTCGGCGCCGAAATCCCCGACTATGTCACCCCCGAATTCGTGCGCAGCGAAATCGCCCGCGGCCGCGCCATCATCCCGTCGAACATCAACCACCCCGAAGCCGAACCCATGGCGATCGGCCGCAACTTCCTCGTCAAGATCAACGCCAACATCGGCAACAGCGCCGTCGCCAGCAGCATCGCCGAAGAAGTCGAAAAGATGGTCTGGGCCACCCGCTGGGGCGCCGACAATGTCATGGATTTGAGCACCGGCAAGAACATCCACAACACCCGCGAATGGATTTTGCGCAACAGCCCCGTCCCCATCGGCACCGTCCCTATCTACCAGGCGCTCGAAAAGGTGAATGGCGTCGCCGAGGATCTGAACTGGGAAGTCTATCGCGACACGCTGATCGAACAGGCCGAACAGGGGGTCGATTATTTCACCATCCACGCCGGCGTGCGCCTCGCCTATGTGCCGATGACCGCCAACCGCGTGACGGGCATCGTCAGCCGCGGCGGCAGCATCCTCGCCAAATGGTGCCTCAGCCACCACAAGGAAAATTTCCTCTACACCCATTTCGAGGAAATCTGCGAAATCATGCGGGCGTATGACGTCAGCTTCAGCCTGGGTGACGGCCTGCGCCCCGGCAGCATCGCCGACGCCAATGACCGCGCCCAATTCGCCGAACTCGAAACGCTCGGCGAGCTGACGCAAATCGCCTGGAAGCACGATTGCCAGGTGATGATCGAAGGCCCGGGCCATGTCCCGATGCACAAGATCAAGGTCAACATGACCAAGCAGTTGGAAACGTGTGGGGAGGCGCCCTTCTACACGCTCGGGCCGCTGACCACGGACATTGCTCCCGGATACGACCATATCACCAGCGGCATCGGCGCCGCGATGATCGGCTGGTTCGGCTGCGCCATGCTCTGCTATGTGACGCCCAAGGAACACCTCGGCCTGCCCGACCGCGACGACGTCAAGGTCGGCGTCATCACCTATAAACTCGCCGCCCACGCCGCCGACCTCGCCAAGGGCCACCCGGCGGCACAGTTGCGCGACGATGCCTTGTCTCGCGCCAGGTTCGATTTCCGCTGGCGCGACCAGTTCAACCTGTCGCTCGACCCCGAAACCGCGCTGAAATATCATGACGAAACGCTGCCTGCCGAAGGCGCCAAGGTAGCCCACTTCTGCTCGATGTGCGGGCCGAAGTTCTGCAGCATGAAGATCACGCAGGATGTGCGGGATTATGCGGCCAAGCAGAATACGGATGCGATGCTTGAGGCGGGTATGGCGGAAAAGAGTGCTGAGTTCAGGGCGAAGGGTGGGGAGATTTACTTGCCGGCGGCGGAGTAACATGTCGCGAATTTGCGACGCTTTTTGTGTGTTGAATCGACCTTACATGGTTTGGTCGGATGATGTTGACCGCGACCTAAGTACATTCCTTGAAAAAATGGATACGAATTTTCACAACCGTATGGCTCATTCGGTAATTCGTGGTCTATTTAATGACATGGAGAATCTCGAATCGTTACCACGAAATAGCACTCCTGATACTAAATCCACCAGTAAGGACTATGCATCACTAGTTCGAATATTCTGGCACCACGGAATAGAAACTCTCCTTTTAATACTTGGGAGCTTAGTTCAGGCGCCTCACAGTGTGCACGCATATTTTTTAAAATGTCGGAATGAAGATTTGTCGGAGATAGCAGATTTACTCCTGTTTGAAAAAACTTTTAACTACAGCAGACTGGCCGATACCAAAGTAACCATATCAAAAATTATGCGAGCTATATCCACTCAATCAGGCTGGAATGATGGCAATCTGACGGCGGACAGGTTTGAAAAATCATTCCGAGATATGCTAAGACGATACTTAACTCCTGAGCATCGCCAAGAATTCAATAGTTTAAAACATGGCATGCGCGCTTACCATGGAGAATTCACTCTGACTGTTGGCGTCGAGGATGAACCTGGAAAAATGGCACCTCCTGAGAATATGCAGTGTGTTGGTCACTCTAAAGATACAAGTTTTTTTGGAGTGTCAGAACCACTATTGAATGCATCTAAATCGCAATCAAAAATTCATTTCTCCGTAGCCGATGTGTCAGTATCTTGGTCAATGGAGAAAGTGCTTTGTGATCTGCAACTAATTTCTCTTATGATCGGTAATATTGTCTCATATTTAAAAATTCTAAACGGGGCACAACCCGGATCGGTAAATTTTACCAGACCGGCAGACGCGGAGGTTTGGTGGAACAACTACGATAAACAATCAAGTCCCGGAGTTACAACGAGCAAATTTTGTGCCATTTTTAATGCTTCAGAAATAGACTTGCCCACGTACCAAAATATAGTTGATGCTTATAAGGCAACGTGAACCACAACGCGATTGTCGCCTCCAAGACCGGCAGGACGCGATAATATTCAGAGGGCGTGCCTGCGTCCCGTTGTTGAGCGCTAGCGGGGCGGAAGCATGGGATTTCCGGGGACAGTAGACCTACCTGCACCTCTCCCGCCTGCGGGAGAGGCGAGACGCGCGCCAGCGCGCCGGGTGAGGGTGTTGGCGCGTGGCGGAATTGAGAGCACGACCCAGCGGAAGCACACCCTCACCCGCTCGGGGCAAGCCCCGAGTCGACCTCTCCCGCAGGCGGGAGAGGGGGCGCATTCGGTCACTTCCCCCTCCCCCCCGGTGAGCGCAGCGAACCGAGAGTGGG
>JBBRVH010000120.1:0-8723 GCA_038246995.1 Sphingomonadales bacterium | reverse complement strand
GACGCAGGCGCCGACCGGGTCGATGCTCGAATCGCGGCTGATGACCCCGATCTTGGCGCGGCTGCCGGGATCGCGGGCGACGGCCTTGATCTCGATGATGCCGTCATAGATTTCGGGCACTTCCTGCGCGAACAGCTTCTTCATGAAATCGCCGGCCGAACGCGACAGGAAAATCTGCGGGCCGCGGGCTTCGCGGCGCACGCTGGCGATCAGGGCGCGAACGCGGTCACCGGGCTTGAGCACTTCGCGCGGGATCTGCTGGTCGCGGCGGATCACCCCTTCGGCTTTGCCGAGATCGACGACGACATGGCCGAATTCGGCGCGCTTGACGAGGCCGGTGATGATTTCCCCGGCGCGGTCCTTGAATTCTTCATACTGGCGGTCGCGCTCGGCATCGCGCACCTTCTGCACGATGACCTGCTTGGCCGCCTGCGCAGCGATGCGGCCGAATTCGACGGGCGGCAGCGGATCGACGATGAAATCGCCCAATGCGGCGTTCTTGTCCTTCTTCAGCGCGCCCTTCAGGTCGATCTGCTTGAAGAAATCCTCGGGCTCGGCGACCACTTCAAGGACGCGCCACAGCCGGGTTTCGCCACCCTTGGGGTCGATCTTGGCGCGAATGTCGTTTTCGGCACCATAACGCGCCCGGGCGGCGCGCTGGATCGCGTCCTCCATCGCTTCGATGACGATGGTCCGGTCGATCGACTTTTCGCGCGCCACGGCATCGGCGATGGCGATCAGTTCGGCGCGGTTGGCAGTGATGGCAGTGGCCATGGTGTCAATCCTCAGTCGTGTCGTTATCGTTATCGGCGGAATCGAAATCGGCGGCGTTTTCGCCTGCAATCTCGGGCAGTTCGATCACTTCATCGGCGCCGCTGGCGTCGAGCGGGCGGGTGGCGTTGATCAGCTTGGGCGTCAGCACCAGCTTGGCGGCGCTGATCGCGGCGAACGGCAGGACGATCGGCCCGATGCTCTTTACCTCGATCGTCACCAGGTCGGCCGCGATGCCGGTAATCACGCCATGGGCGCGCGCCCGGCCATCGACCGGCGGATCGAGCTTCAAGCGCACTTCATGCCCGGCCCATTTTTCCCAATCGTGGCGCCGGGTCAGCGGCCGGTCGATCCCCGGCGACGATACTTCCAGCGCATATTCGGATTCGATCGGATCGGCTTCTTCAAGCGGCAGGTCGAGCGCGCGGCTGATCTCGGCGCATTGGCCGAGCGTCAACTGCCCCGTCGCCCGGTCTTCGGCCATTACCTGCAGCGTCATGTCCCCCGGCTTGCCCGACAACTGGACGCGCACCAGATCATAGCCCAGGTCGGCGACCACGGGGGCGATGATGGCGTCGAGCGTCGTGGCGAGATCGGCAGCGGTCAAACAATATCCTGAAATCAAAAGCACCTCCGGCGGCGGGCGGGGCGTTCCCGACCGACCTCCATGCGGTTACCCATGTAGAGATGACGTCGCTATAGTCGTTGCCGCGGGGTGGGGCAAGCACCGATACGGCGCGGTAGCGCGCCAACAGTAAGTGCGGGCTGATTGCGCGCCAAACGGTAGCGCCGTAAGTTGGCGATGGGGGCTATCAGTGAAAGACCAGCCATGAACGACACGATGATGATCCTGCGAACCCTCAAGCTGGCGCTGCTGCTCGGGCTGGCCGCCCCGGTTCTGGCCCAGCCGGCGATCGAAAAGCCTGACGAAAAGATCAGCGACATGGACAAGGTGGGCAACGCCGCCGAAAATATCGCGACCAAGCCGCTGAAGGATCTCAACCTGATGAAGGACGAGATTCCGCCCGAAGTGCTGGCCGTGATGAAGGAGCCCTATTCGCTGAAGGGCATCAAGAAGTGCAGCCAGTTCAAGGCGAAAATCACCCGGCTGACCGAACTGCTCGGCCCCGATGTCGATTCGGGTATCACGAAAAAGGGCCAGAACGCCGGCGAATTCGCCCTGAGCGCCGCCGAATCGGTCGCTGGCAGCCTGATCCCGGGCGCCGGCCTGATCCGCAAGATCTCGGGCGCCGAAGCGGCGCAGAAAAAGGCGCGGGCGGCGGTGCTCGCCGGGCAATTGCGCCGCGCCTATCTGAAGGGCACGGCGCGCGCCAAGGGGTGCAAGGTTTAAGGCTTCGAGTCACCGAGCGGGTGGCGGGCGTTGACCAGTTCAACCAGCGCCCGCGACGCGACATGGGTGTAGATCTGCGTCGTCGCGATATCGGCATGGCCGAGCAGGGTCTGCACGGTGCGCAGGTCGGCGCCGCCTTCGAGCAGATGGGTGGCAAAGGCGTGGCGCAGCACATGCGGGCTGACCCGGTCGGGCGGAATGCCGGCAGCCGCCGCCAGGCCCTTGACCAGTTGATAAAGCCGCAGTCGCGTCAGGTGCGTGTCGCCGCGTGAGGCGAACAGGAATCGCGCTGCCACCGGCACCTGTGCGGCATGCGCTGCCACCGCCGCATCGGCGCGCGCGCCGATCGGCACCAGCCGTTCCTTGCCGCCCTTGCCGGCAAGGATGATGAAGCCGCGCCCCGGCCGCACCGCATGGCGGGGCAATGACACAAGCTCGGTCGCGCGCAGGCCCGATCCATAGAGCAGCTCGATCAGCGCCGTCAGCCGCAGCACGCGGGCGTTGGTCGGATCGGCGGCCTGTTGTTCGGCGAGGGCGGCGAACAGCCGGTCGACATCGCGCGGATCGAGCGTTCTGGGCAGCGGCCGCGCCGCCACCGGCCGCGCCAGGTCACGCCCGGGATTGTCGGGGCGAAGGCTTTCACTGGCCAGAAAGCCCAGGAATTGCCGCACGGCCGATGCCTTGCGCGCCGCCGATGCCCGCGCCAGCCCGGCCCATTGCGCCGACAGTTGCGCCAGCGCGGCGGCATCGGCGGCGCCCAGCCCGCCGCCGAGCCAGTCGCTGGCCTGTCGCAAGTCGCGGCCATAGGCGAGCAGGGTGTTGCGTGCCGCACCACGTTCGGCGGCGAGCATGTCGAGGAACAGCGCGATCAGCCGCTGGTCGCCGGCCGGGCCGGTCATTCCCCCGTTATCCCCGCGTCATCGCTTCGGCAGCGACAAGCCGCGCTTCGGCAGCATGTCCGCAGCGCACCAGCGCCGCGACGATGTGGTAGAGATGCAGCGGTGGCAAATCGGCCAGCGCACCCTGCATTCCCGAGGCGGCAAGCACCGCGACTTCGCCGCTGCGCCCTGCCGCCGCGGCGGCGGTGATGGCGCGGGTCCAGCTGTTGGTGGCACGCGGCAACAATTCATCGCGCAGGCCGGCCCAGCCGCCGCCCTGCGCCTGGCCCTGCCCGGCGAGCGCTGCCAGCAACAGCGCCGCCTTGCGATCATCGGCACCGGTTTGCGTCCGCCAGTTCTTGAATTCGTCGCTGTCCATCGGCACCCCGCCGGCGCCGGCCGCGAGCAGTGCCCAGGCGGTGGCACGCACCTTGCCGGCCGCCGTGTCGGCGATCGGCCACCAGCGCCGCGCCGCATCGACCTGGCCGACCGCGAGCAGCGCTGCAATGATATCCGCGCTGGCATCCGCAGCGGCAGCGCCGATCGGCAGGCGCGCGGCGGCATTGCCCGATTCGATCAGCGCACCATAGCGGCCATCTGCATCGCTTCCCGTCGCCCAGATCGCTTTCAGCGCGGCGATCCGGTCCGCAAGGCTGGCCCCGGCAAACGCCGTGCGCAGCCGCCCGGCCGGCGTATCGGCAGCGGCGTCGCCCGCCGACAGCGCGGTGATCCCGCTTACCAGTTCATCGGCCGACACGCTGCCGAGCACCGCAGCCGGGCGCAGGCTGGCAAGCCGGATCTCGGGCGTCACCCCGGGGGATCGCACCAGCCAGCCGAAGCGCGCGCTGCCCAGCGCCGGCAACAGGTCGGCCGGCAGCGGCACCCCCGCAGCAGTGGCCAGGCCATAGCGGAACAGGTTCAGCCCCGGTGCCTCGTTCCATTCGATATTGGAGGCGCGCCCGGCGCCGCCCGCCAGCGTCGCAACGCGTTCGCCCAGCCGCACGTCGAAGGGCTCGGTTGATGTGGTGTCGGCGCGCAGATCGTCGAAAATGCGGGCGGCGGTGATGTCGTCACCCTGCAGCGCGGCGCACATGCCGACCGCCATCTGCCACATCACATCGGCAAACAGCGATCGCCCGGTCACCGCGATCGGGCACAGGCCGCCCAGATCGCCCGCTGCCAGCGCCACCTGTGCCGCGACCTGATACAGGCCGGGGCTGTAGCGATCGACGGCGACGCCATCGACCATCGCCTTGGCGCCATCGACTTCGCCATTGCGCAGCAGCAGCGAAGCCCGCGCCGCCACCCAATCGCCCGGCACGATATCGGCGGGCGTGGCGCTCTGGCTCATCAGTGCGCGGCGCAGTGTGATCGCCAGCCAGCGTGATCCGATCGGCGCCGTCATCCGCCGCGCCAGCCCGGCAACGAACATGCCCCGCGAACCGGCAAAGGCAGCAGGCCCGAAGCCGCCGTTTTCCAGCGTCAACGGCCCATAGGCATTGCCATCGGGGCGCGATGCCAGCGCAAAGGGATCGGGCGCCGGCGCCGCCCCGGCCAGCGCGGGGCTGGTTTCGGCGGGCAGCACGCCGGCGAGCGGGGCCTGGGGGGCGACATCGGTGCCGGGCAGGGGTGCCGCCGGCGCCGGTCCGGGATTATTGTCGATTGCCGGGCCATCGAACACATCGGGCAGCAGCGATTTGGGCGGAGACGACGGCGCTTCGGCAGGCGGTGCCGGCTGCGCGGCGAGCGGCACAGCCAGCAGCGCCGCGGCCAGCCACGCTGTCGCTGCGTGCCTGTTCACCCCGGGGATGCCGCGCCTTTCGCCTTGAGCCTGCTTCATCCCTGCCTGTCCGATTACGCCACTGGCGCCCCGGCTTTGCCAAGCGCGCGTCTGGTGTATAGCGAGGGGCGACATGGAGTGCGACGCCAAAATCCCCGATCCGGAGCCACCGGAGAATCAGGCGGAAAACCAGCCACCGCTGCGGGCTGCGGATCTGCGGCTGGCGGCGGCGCGGCCGGTGACGCTGGTCGGGCTGATGGGGGCGGGCAAGACCACCGTGGGGCGGCGGCTGGCGGCGCGGCTGCGGCTGCCCTTTGTCGATGCCGATGCCGAGATCGAGACTGCCAGCGGCATGACGATTTCCGAAATCTTCGCCAAGTTCGGCGAAGCGCATTTCCGTGATGGCGAACGCCGCGTCATCGCCCGGTTGATCGATGGCGCGCCCAAGGTCATCGCCACCGGCGGCGGCGCCTTCATCCAGGACGATACCCGCGCGCTGATCCTGGCGCGCACGCTGGCGGTGTGGCTCGATGCCGATATCGCGACACTGGTGGAACGGGTTCGCCGCCGCAACAACCGGCCATTGTTGACCGGGCGCGACCCCGGCACGGTGCTCGCCGAACTCGCTGTGGTGCGCAATCCGATCTATGCGCAGGCGCCGATCCGCATCCCGAGCAAATCCACCCCGCATGGCGATACCGTTGCCGCGATCATCACCGCGCTGATCGCGGCCAACCGACCGCCCGAAAGCCCTGTTGCATGATTGTCAGTGTTCCGCTCGGTTCGCGCGCCTATCCCATTCATATCGCGCCGGGGCTGCTGGCGAGCGCCGCGCCGCTGCTCGGGCCGCTGGCGCCGCGCGGCCGGCTGGCGCTGGTCACCGATGCCCATGTCGCGGCGCTGCACCTGCCGGCGTTCGTTGCCGGGTTGGGCGCGGCGGGGATCGCGGTCGACGAGATCATCCTGCCGCCCGGCGAAGCGACCAAAGACTGGGCGACGCTGGCGCATGTCACCGAGCGGCTTCTGCAACTGGGGGTCGAACGCGGCGACGCGGTGGTGGCGCTCGGCGGCGGCGTGGTGGGTGATCTGACCGGCTTTGCCGCCAGCATCCTGCGGCGTGGCTGCAAGTTCGTGCAGGTGCCGACGACGCTGTTGGCGCAGGTCGATTCGTCGGTGGGGGGCAAGACCGCGATCAATGCCGCGGCGGGCAAGAACCTGGTTGGCGCCTTTCATCAACCGGCGCTGGTGCTGATCGACCCGCAGGTGTTGCAGACGCTGCCGCTGCGCGACCTGCGCGCCGGCTATGCCGAAGTGGTGAAATACGGCCTGATCGGCGATGCCGGTTTCTTCAATTGGTGCGAGGCCAATGCAGCGGCGCTGTTGGCCGGCGATGCGGCGGCGCAGGCCGAAGCGATTGCCGTGTCGTGCCGCGCCAAGGCGGCCGTTGTGGCCGCCGATGAGCGCGAAACCGGCGATATTCGCGCGCTGCTCAACCTTGGCCATACCTTTGGCCATGCCTTCGAGGCCGAAGCCGGCTTTTCGGACCGGTTGCTGCATGGCGAGGGCGTGGCGCTCGGCATGGCGCTGGCGTTCGACCTGTCGGCGGCGCGCGGCCTGTGCCCGGCGGCCGATGCGGCGCGGGTGCGGGCGCATCTGCTGGCGTGCGGCTTCACGCTGTCGCCCACGGCGCTCGGGCTGGCGGCGTCACCCGCGACGCTGCTTCACCACATGCGCCAGGACAAGAAGATGAAGGCCGGCACGCTGCCCTTCATCCTGGCGCGCGGTATCGGGCAGGCGTTCGTGGCGCGCGATGTGCCGCTGGCCGAGGTCGAGGATTTTCTGGGCGGGGTTGTCGGGCAATAAGTGCGACCGCTGCAATTTCAAATCGTCACCCCCGCGAAGGCGGGGGCCCATTGCCCGCCCTTCGGCACATGTTTCCAGGTTCCGGTGCTGGGCCCCCGCCTTCGCGGGGGTGACGGAGGGGTAAGCTACTTCGCTTCGAAACGATCCCCTGCCGCCAGCAACGGCGTGACCCCCGACGCCAGCAGCGCCGCATCATCGGCATCGCCGAACAGCGTCATTCCCCAGAACGCCGTCGACAGCCGCGCTGTTACCGTCTGGATATGGCGGTCCGGCCCCACCGGCGCGCGGCGCAGATTGCCGGCAAAGACCATATGGTCGCCATCCTGGAAGACGATGAGGTATTTCCGCCCCGGCGCCATGCCGGTGTAGGGGCCGGTGCGTTGCGCCTGTTGTTCGATCTGCGCGGTCGATGGCACCGCGTCGCGCACGATTTTAGGCATGCCATCGGCGGTGCCGGTCACCGACAGGAACGGAACGGTGATGCCGCCAAAGGCCTCGCTCAGCCCGCCGGTGGTCAGCGTCGACGGGCTGAGCGCGATCGCTGCGATAATGCGCGGGTCGCGAAACGCGGCAGCGCCGAAATAGCGTTGTCCCGCCACCGCCTGCGCCGTCCAGGCCCCCATGCTGTGCCCGGCAAGGCCGATGCGCGACAAATCGAGCCGTGACAGGTCGCACGCGCCGTCGCGCCGTCGCCGCGCCAGTTCATCGAGGATGAAGCTGACATCGCCGACCCGGGCCTGCAACTGCACGCCAGTGGCGGCGGTGCGCACCCGCGCCTTCAAATCGGCGGCATCGGCGGCGCCGGTATAGACGCTGGCATCGCTGCCCGGGTGTTCGAGGTGGACGACGGCAATGCCGCGCGCCGCCCAGGCGCCGCCCCACAGCGTGCCGCCGATGACGCCGCCACCCAGCCCGGGGCTGAACAGCACCACCGGGACTTTGGCGTTGCCATCAACACCCGGGCCATCGGGTATCCGGATGCGCACCGGCAGGTCGCGCCCGCGCGCCGTGTCGCGCCACACGGCATCGCAGACCGGCCCGGCAACGGCGGGTGCGGCGGATAACAGGACGAGAGCAAGGGCAATGAAACGCAACATCATGCGCCAGCGTGGCCCGCCAAGCGCCCACGGGCAAGTTGGATTTCGAAGCGACGTCAAGCGAGCAGAAACCACCCGTCACCCCCGCGCAGGCGGGGGCCCATCGCCCGCGCTTCGATCCGCGTCGCCACTTTCCGGTGATGGGCCCCCGCCTGCGCGGGGGTGACAACAGATTTGTTTTACCGGGACCCGCGGTTTGTCAGGCCAGCGCCATCTTGCGCGCGCCGCGTTTTACCGTCGCGGCCTGGCCGCTGCCGGTCGCGAGCGAGCGGTCGCGAATGCCGGCCATGAAAACATAATCGGTACGCATTGCTTCGGGGGTGAAGGCAATTGTCAGATAGCCACGCCGGCTGGTATCGCACCAGGTCATTTCGGGATTGCCCGCAACGAGGCCCGCGGCGATCGTGCGCGGATCGGCAGCGAGCGCCGATTCATAGCCCGGCGAGGTCACCGATTGCCCGGCGAATTCCACCCCGGCGGGCTTGCCGCCTTCGGCAAGGTTGAACGCCCAGGCGTTGTGGCTGTCGCCCGAGATGACGACCATGTCGGCATCGGCGGCCTGCGCGGCTTTCAACAACCGCTTGCGGGCCTGCGGGTAACCGCTCCACATGTCCATGCTGCCCGGAATGCCGACCGCTGCCGCCGCCAAGCCACCCTTGATATAGCCCTGCGCGCGCGCGCCGGCATCGGGGCCCAGCCATTCCAGCGCGTTCTTCGGCGTGTAGACATTGCCCATGATGACCTGCTGGGCGACGAGCTGCCACTTCTGCCCGGCCTTGACCGAAGCCTTTATCGTATCGGCGAACCATTTTTCCTGTTCGAAGCCCATCAAGGTGCGATCCTTGGCATTCCATTGCTTGTCGCGGAAATCGATCAGCGCGGCGCCGCCTGCCTTGGCAGCCTGGCCGAGGTTGAGCTGCTGGTCACGGCCTTCGACGCGGGTATCGAGGGTGATCAGGCTGACAAGGTTGCCGATATCATAG
>JBBRVH010000119.1:0-8880 GCA_038246995.1 Sphingomonadales bacterium | reverse complement strand
TTCCCGATCTTGCCGTCTTCACGCCTACCCCCGCTCGATGTCATCTGATGGCAGACAATAGGCTAATCTCAAAGGCCAACCGTGACATTTGCTCGAAGCGAGATCGGGCTATTTGGCAATGAGATTGACGTCCGCAATCCCGCCGCCGCCCGACGGCGGTCGACAGTGGAGCGTTTGAAAGATCGGTCGCCGGCCTAAATGCGCAAGTCCGATTCGCTGCACATTGTCCCGATTGGTTGCGCCGCATTTCGCGCCAAACAGTCAGAAGCTCCATCCGCCAATGTTGCCCCAGATGTTGCCCAAGGAAAAACAGCGGCCGACAGCCTACTCAAAATCCCGCCTAAGTCATTGAAATTTTGGTGGACGCACCAGGGTTCGAACCTGGGACCCGCTGATTAAGAGTCAGCTGCTCTACCGACTGAGCTATACGTCCATGCACGGCTTGGCGTGGAGGCGGGCTGGTAGCAGGGGGTTTTGGGCTTGTCCAGCGGCTTTGTCGTGTTCAGGCGCGGGGCAGGGTGTTCTGGCGGGCAATGCCCATGATCAGGCCGATCAGGATCATCACCGTCATCATCGCCGAGCCGCCATAACTGATGAGCGGGAGCGGGATGCCGACGACCGGCGCCAGGCCCATTACCATCATCATGTTGATGGCGAGATAGAAGAACAAAGTCGCGGTCAGGCCCAGCGCCAGCAGGCGCTGGAATTGCCCGCGCGCCTTCAGCGCAACGCCGATTCCCCAGGCGAGCACGATGCCGAAGCCGATGATGATGAACAGGCCGCCGAGCATGCCCCATTCCTCGGCCATGGTGGCGAAGATGAAATCGGTCTGCAGTTCCGGCAGATAGTCGAGGTGGCTTTGCGTGCCCTGCAGGAAGCCCTTGCCATTCAGGCCGCCCGAACCGATGGCGATTTTCGACTGGGTGATATGGTAGCCGGCGCCGCGCGGATCGGTGGCGGGATCGAGGAAGATCAGCACGCGCTTGCGCTGGTAATCATGCAGCATCGACCAGGCCAGCGGCATGGCGGCGACCACCGCGACCGCGGCGGTTCCGAACAGCCACAGCCGCACGCCGGCAAGGAACAGCACCACCACGCCGCCGAAGACGATCGACAGCGCCGTGCCGAGATCGGGTTGCAGCATGACCAGCGCCGCCGGTGCGCCGATCAGCGCCAGCGCCGGCAACAGCGCGTTGGCCCGGGTTTCGAAGCCGCGCGGCAGATAATGATAATAGCGCGCCAGCACGAGGACGATCGCCAGTTTCATGAATTCCGACGGTTGCAACTGGATGATGCCGAGATCGAGCCAGCGCTGGCTGCCGCCGCCGACGCGGCCGAGCAGTTCCACCCCGACGAGCCCGACAAGCACGATGCCATAGATCGTCCAGGCATATTTCATCAGCGTGTCGGGGTTGACCAGCGCGATCAGCAGCGCCGCCGTCAGCAGGATGACGAAGCGGATGCCGTGCTTCAACGCCCAGGGTGTCAGCGATCCGCCTGCTGCCGAATAAAGGATCACCATGCCGAAGCCCGCCAGCGCTGCGACGACGATGATGATGCCCCATGGCATACGGGCGAGTTCGCGCAACCAGGGACCGTTGAACATCAGTCTTCCGTGGTTGGCGGGGCAGGGGCATCGGGCGGGCCGATTTCGAAGGTCGGCGGCGTCGGCGCATCGGTGCGCAGCCACGCCGGCATCAGCCTGGCTTCCTCGGCCTGGCGCGCGGCGGCGGCCTTGTCGCGCGCTTCGGCAGCGCGCTTTTCGGCAAGGGCGGCTTCGATCGGCCCGAGCGTCTTCAGCGCGCGGGCAGGATCGTACAGGAAGGTCAGCACGTCACGCGCGATGGGGGCGGCATAGCGGCCGCCGGCGATGCCATGTTCGATGATGACGCTGACGGCGTAGCGTGGTGCTTCGGTGGGGGCAAAGGCGACGAACAGCGCATGGTCGCGCTGTTTCCACGGCAGCGCCTCGTTGCGCTTCACCCCGGTGCGGCGTTCGGCGGCGGTGATGCGGCGGACCTGGGCCGTGCCGGTCTTGCCGGCAAAATGCACGCCGCCGATGGGGGAACGCGCGCCGCGTGCGGTGCCGATGCCGGCGTTGACGACATCGAACATGCCCTGGCGCACGATGGCGAGATGTTCCTCGGGTATGCCGAGCGAGGCAAAGGCCGGCGGCGGGCTGCCATCGGGCGCCGCGATCAGGCGCGGCATCACGGCGTTGCCGCTGGCGATGCGCGCCGTCATCACCGCGAGTTGCAGCGGGTTGGTGATGAGATAGCCCTGGCCGATCGCGGTGTTGAGCGTTTCGCCGATCGTCCAGGGCTTGCCGTAGCGTTTTTGCTTCCAGTCGGTCGACGGCACGATGCCGCTCGCCTGGCCGGGCAGCGGCAGTTCGTATTTCTGGCCGAGCCCGAGCCGCTGCGCCATGGCGGCGATGGCATCGATGCCGACCTGGCGGCCAAAGCTGTAGAAATACACGTCGCAGCTTTTGGGCAGGGCGCTGTGCATGTCGACAAAGCCATGGCCGCGCCGGGCATGGCAGTGCCAGGTGTTGTTGCCGAGCCGGTAGCGGCCGTTGCAATTGACGCCCTGGTCGGGGGTGATGCCGGCGTCGAGCGCGGCCAGTGCCGTCACCATCTTGAAGGTCGACCCCGGCGGATACAGGCCCATCGCGCTCTTGTTGAGCAGCGGGTTGTGATCGTTCGATTGCAGATCCTTCCACAGCGCTGCGGGCACGCGGGTGGAAAAGATGTTGGGGTCATAGGCCGGCATCGACACCATGGTCAGCACATCGCCGGTCAGGCAATCGATGACGATGACACTGGCGCTGTTGTCGCCCAAGCGCCGCGCGGTGAAGTTCTGCAGGTCGCGGTCGATGGTGAGCCTGAGCGTGTCGCCCGGCACATCGCCGCGGGTATCGAGTTCGCGCACCACCTTGCCGCGCGCCGTCACCTCAACCCGCTGTGCGCCCGCCGTGCCGCGCAGCGATTTGTCAGCGCGGCGCTCGATGCCGTCCTTGCCGATGCGAAAGCCCGGGAAGATGAGCAGCGGGTCCTTTTGCAGCTTGTACTGTTCGGGCGTCGGCGCGCCGACATAGCCGAGCAGATGGGCGAAATGATCGGCATCGGGATAAACCCGGCTGAAGGCGCGCACCGGGCGCAGCCCGGCGACATCGGCAACCTGGACATTGAGCGCGGCAAACGCCGGCCAATCGAGATCGCGCGCGACTTCGACCGCCATATAGCCCGGCTGGATGGCGATATCGGCGCGGATGCGCAGTTCGTCTTCGAAACTGATCGGCAGCACCTTGCCGATCTGGGCCAGCACGGCATCGAGATCGCCGATCTGTTCGGGGATGAGTTCGAGCCGGTAATCGGGGCGGTTGAGCGCCAGCGGCTTGCCGCTGCGATCGACGATCCAGCCACGGCGCGGCGGGATGAGGCGGAGCTGGACGCGGTTTTCTTCGGACGCGAGGGCATATTGTTCACCCTCGAAAATCGACAGCCAGGCGAGCCGCGACGCGAGCGTGATGCCGACCAGCCCCATGCCGCCGCCAAGCACAAGGGCGCGGCGGGTGAAGCTTTGTTCGCGTTCGGCCTCGGTTCTCAAGGGGTGCCGCCGGGGCCGAAGGCGAGGCGCTGGACCCGCGCGCACAGCGCCACGACGAGCGGATAGGCAACCATGCTGGTCAGCGCCTGCCAGCCGAGCGGCAACAACGGCACCGGCTTGCCGGCGATGGCCATCAGCCCCCAGGTCGCGGCTTCGAAGGCGATAATCACGGCGGCCGCCAATCCCCAGTCGAAGCCATGGGCGTGGTGGCCATAGCGCGCCTCGAACAATCGCACGAAGCCGGCCGTGGCAGCGAACAGCGTGGCGTTGACGCCCAGCGGCTGGGCAAACAACAGGTCGGCAACCATGCCGAGCATGAAGGCCAGCCAGGGCGGCATCAGCCCGGGCTGGAAGGTTGCCCAGACGAAGATGCCGAGCAGCGCCACCTGCGGGAACACCGGCGCCGGCACCAGCAACGGCGCGGTCATCACCAGCACGAGCAGCAGCGTCGTCGCAAAGGGCACCGCCAGCCGCCAATGGCCCCACCAGTAGCGGCGGCGCTCGGCGGCGTTCATCAGGCGCCAGGGCGGGGCGGACCAGGCCATCAGACGGTCACGGCAGCGGCGCTGCGGGTGCCGGTGCCGCGCTGCTGCCGCCGCTGCGCCGCGCCTCGACGGGCACCGGCGCATCAAAGCCCGGCAGCGGGGCTTCGCGCGGCATCGCCATGTACGCGGCTTCGATGCGCACGTACGCCGCGCCGACCGGATGGGCGGCCGGGCGGACCTGCACGGGTTCCTGCGGGCCGATGATCGTGCCGACGGGCACGCCGGGCGGAAACACGCCGCCATCGCCCGAGGTGACCAGCCGGTCGCCGGCCCGCAGCGGCAGGTCGGCCCCCACCTTGTCGCGCAATTCGAGCGCCGGGCGGTTGGTGCCGACCACCAGCGCCGCCTGGCCGGTGCGCACGATGATGACCGGAATGCGGCTGGCCGGATCGGTGAGCAGCAGCACCCGCGCCGAAATGCTGCCGGCTTCGATGGTGCGGCCAATGAGCCCATCGGCGCCGATGACCGGCAGGCCGGGGATGACGCCGTCGCGGCGCCCGGCCGCAACCATTGCCGAGCGGACGACCGAGCCCGAGGTTGCCGAAACGATGCGCACCGTGCCGACGAGGGTGCGCGCCGGGTCCGCGACCTTGTCGAGGCGCTTCAGCGTTGCCAGGCTGCGGCGGTCGGCAGCGGCGCGCTGCAATTCGGCGCGGGCGGCGGCGAGTTCGGCGGTCAGCCGGCGGTTGCGATCGACCGCGCCGAGATAATCACCCACCCAGTCGGCGGCGCGGCCGACACCATCGAAGGGCGCGCGCACCACACTCCAGACCGGGGTAACGAGATCGAGCATGACGCCGCGCATGCGGGCGGCGCCATCGGGGTTGACCCGCGCGACGACGACAAGCAGCAGCCCGGTGGCGATGACGGCACCCGACACGACCGCACCGACGAGCGCGAGGTTCTGCTCGCGTCGCATGGCGGTCGATCGCCGTGGCGGGGGCGTCCAGTCCATTGTCCACTCTTGTTGGGCGCGCCGGCCGGGCGCGTCACATGTCGTGCTTACTCAAACACGCCCGCCCGCGTCACGCGCGAAAGCGGCGGGGTGTGGATAAAATTCAGGCGGTGGTCAGCACGCCGCGATACATCGGGTCTTCGAGCGCCCGGCCGGTGCCGATGGCGACACAGGTCAGCGGATCATCGGCGACGGTAACGGGCAGCCCGGTGGCTTCGCGCAGCACCACGTCCATGTCGCGCAGCAGGGCGCCGCCACCGGTCAGCACGATGCCCTGGTCGACGATATCGGCCGCGAGTTCGGGCTGGGTATTTTCCAGCGCGGTGCGCACGCCTTCGACGATGGTGGCAACCGGTTCCGACAGCGCATCGGCGATCTGGGCCTGGTTGATGGTGATTTCCTTGGGCACGCCGTTCATCAGGTCGCGGCCCTTGATCTCCATGGTCAGACCGATGCCGTCGGCGGGCGGCTTGGCGGTGCCGATTTCCTTCTTGATGCGTTCGGCGGTCATTTCGCCGATCAGCAGATTGTGGTTGCGGCGAACATAGGAAACAATGGCTTCGTCCATCTTGTCACCGCCGACGCGCACGCTGGTGGTGTAGGCAAGGCCGCGCAGCGACAGCACCGCGACTTCGGTGGTGCCACCGCCGATATCGACGACCATGCTGCCGATCGGCTCGGTGACCGGCATGCCGGCCCCGATCGCGGCGGCCATGGGTTCCTCGATCAGATAGACCTGGCTGGCACCGGCGTTGTTGGCGGCGTCGCGAATGGCGCGCTTTTCGACCGACGTGCTGCCCGACGGCACGCAGATGACGATTTCGGGAAAGCGCGGCAACCGGGATGTATGCACCTTGGCAATGAAATATTTGATCATTTCTTCGGCGACATCGATATCGGCGATGACTCCGTCCCGAAGCGGCCGGATGCATTCGACATTGCCCGGGGTCTTGCCCATCATCACCTTGGCTTCGCTGCCGACGGCGACGACCTTGCGGGTACCGCGGATGGTTTCCATCGCCACCACCGACGGTTCGTTGAGAACGATGCCGCGGCCGCGAACATAGACGAGCGTGTTGGCGGTGCCGAGGTCGATCGCCATGTCCTGGCTGAGAAACGAAAACATCCGGCTGAAAAGCGACATGGGGCGGGGAACCAAATCTGGGAAAAAAGGGGAGGTGCGAGGCGCGCAGGCGTGCTCGCGGTTTAGTCCCCCCCGGCACGATTCGGCAAGCTGTGTGACACGCGCCGGCGGGGTGATTCGCCAGCGCCCGACCGGTTGTGCGCCAGCCTGCCGCGACACTGCGGCGGAAAGAGCCGAAAGATGCCGGCAAAAGCGCAAGGATTCTGTGCATAACATCGTCGCAAGCCGTGATCGGGGCGAGTCCGGGCTGGCCAGGCCCTAACTTTTGGTCAATAAAATTGATGTAAGAATTATGACAAGGCAGGGATACGCCTGCCAGCGTTTCGGGGAGGCGTTCTTGCATGCAAAGGGCAATCGGCCTTTGGATCGGTGCCATGCTGCTGATGCCGCAGGCGTTGATCGCGCCGGGTGTCGCGCTGGAATCGGCGCCGCTTGCGGGTGCAATGGGTCATGGTGGCCCCATGATTGGCCGGGCGCCGGATCGGCTCGACCTGTGGTCAGTGATCGCTGCCGATCCGTTGCTCGTGCCATTGGCGGCCATCGGCGGGGCGGCCTTGCTCGTCGTCGTGCTGCTGCGTCGCCGCCAGCGTCGCCGCGTTGCCTGGGGTTATCTGCCGGCGCAGGCCTTGCGCCAGCGTTTGCTGGCGCGGCTGCGCTGATCGCCCCGGACGCTATCGCTGCAGGGTTATTGCGCTTAAAGAACCATGGTGCCGCTGATCCGTCGCCTTCCCGATCATCTCGTCAACCAGATCGCTGCCGGCGAGGTGGTCGAGCGCCCGGCGTCGGCGTTGAAGGAGCTGGTTGAAAACGCCCTCGATGCCGGGGCGCGGCGTATTTTCATCGAACTCGAAGCCGGCGGGATCGAGCATCTGTCGGTCAGTGACGATGGTATCGGCATGACCGCCGACCAGCTTCGCCTTGCCATCGAGCGCCATGCCACCTCGAAACTGCCCGATGGCGATCTCGCCAGCATTGCGACGCTGGGGTTTCGCGGCGAAGCGTTGCCGTCGATCGCCAGTGTCGCCACGCTGACGCTGACCAGCCGCACCGCGACCGATCCGGGCTGGCAACTGGTTGTCGACAACGGCCGGATCACCGGCGATGACCCGGCGGCGACGCCGCCCGGCACACGCGTCGCGGTCGATGGCCTGTTCGCCGCGGTGCCGGCACGGCGCAAGTTTCTGAAATCGGAACGTTCCGAACTCGCCGCGTGCATCGATGTCGTGCGGCGGCTGGCGATGGCGCGCGCCGATGTCGGTTTCGAACTGCGCCATGGCGGGGCAGGGGCGAGCCGGCGCTTGCTCGCGGTGGCAGCGGGTGCGGAGCAGGGCCCGGCGGCGCTGGTGGCGCGGCTGGCGGCGCTGCTCGGCAGTGATTTTGCCGATAATGCCGTGGCGGTCGATCTTGATCGCGAAGGCCTGCGGCTCGGCGGGCTTGCGGCGATCCCCACCTATAATCGCGGCATTGCCGACCACCAGTTTCTGTTCGTCAACCAGCGGCCGGTGAAGGACAGGCTGCTGATCGGGGCGTTGCGCGGCGCCTATCAGGATCTGCTGGCGCGCGATCGCCACCCGGTGGTGGCGCTGTTCCTCGATGTGCCGCCCGATTTCGTCGATGTGAACGTCCATCCCGCCAAGACCGAGGTGCGTTTTCGCGACGCGGCGCTGGTGCGCGGCATGATCGTTTCGGGGCTGCGCCGCGCGCTCGATGAAGCCGGGCACCGCGCTTCGACACGGGTGTCGGCGACGGCGCTGGCGTTTTTTGCCGTGCCGGAACTGGCGGGCTTCGCCGCGCCGGCACTGGCGGCCTTTGCTGCCCCGGCGTCGGCGCTGGCCGAGCCGCCGCGGCTGTTCAGCGATTTTCCGCCGGCCTTTGCGCCATCCGATCGCGGCCCGGCGCCACCGGCGCTGCCCGCCGCCGCCAGCTTTCCGCTCGGCGCGGCGCGCGGCCAGATTGCCAACACCTATATCGTTGCCGAAACCGCCGATGCGCTGATCCTGGTTGACCAGCACGCGGCGCACGAACGGCTGACGCTCGAACGGATGAACGCGGCGCTCGCCGGCGGCGGCGTGGCGGCGCAGGCGCTGTTGCTGCCGGTGGTGGTCGAACTCGACGAAATCGCGGCGGGCCGCATCGCCGATCGCGCCGCCGAGCTGGCCGAACTGGGGCTCGAGATCGAAGCCTTCGGCCCGGCGGCGGTGCTGGTGCGCGCCACCCCGGCGCTGCTCGGCAATGCCGACCCGGAAGCGCTGGTGCGCGATCTTGCCGATGACCTGTCGGCATGGGGCCGCGCCGTGACGCTGCGCGAAAAGCTCGACAGCATTGCCGCGACGATGGCTTGCCACGGCAGCGTTCGCGCCGGGCGCGCGCTCAGCCTTGTCGAAATGAATGCCTTGCTGCGCGAAATGGAGGTCACCCCGCACAGCGGCCAGTGCAACCATGGCCGCCCGACCTGGGTCAAGCTGGCGCTGGGGGATATCGAGAAGCTGTTCGGGCGGCGCTGAGGCGCCTCTCCCTCCCCCCTGCGGGGAGGGCGACTCGCGCACTTGCGCGAGCGGGGTGGGGGTATCCGTGTTGCGACAAGCGTACCCCCACCCCGCTCAGACTGCGCCTGAGTCGCCCTCCCC
>JBBRVH010000118.1:0-9292 GCA_038246995.1 Sphingomonadales bacterium | reverse complement strand
TTTTTGGCATTGGGCTTCATCACGGTGTTGCCCATCGTCACCTGGCCGTCGCCGGCGATGGTGACACGGCCGTTCTTGCGCACCGAAACGATCGTCGTGCCGTGCCAATCGGGAAAATCTGCCATGATCGTGGGTGGGCTTTCGCTGCTGAACCTTGGGATGATGCAGATGTAGGAAGCCCGGCGGTGCCGGAAAAGCCCCGCTTCAATCTGACAGCGTGGCAAGGCCTTTGCCCATCTGCTACCCGCTGGGCATGGCAGCCCCCGGCACTCTCATCATCCACGACCTGACGACGGCGCGGCCGCTGCCATCGCGCGGGCCCGGCATGGCGATCTGGCACCTGCTCGGGCGCGCCTTTCTGGCGGCCGGCGGCTGGCGGGTGCGTGGTGATTGGCCGGCCGATCCGAAATGCGTCGTCATCGCCGCACCGCATACATCGAACTGGGATGGCATCTGGATGATCGCCGCCGCCGCCGCCTGGCGCATCCGGCTGCGCTACATGGGCAAGAAAAGCCTGACCACCGGGCCGTTCGGCTGGCTGGTCAAATGGACCGGCTGCATCCCCATCGACCGTTCGCAAAGCAATGATCTCGTTGCTGCGATGAAGGCCAATTATGCCGCCGCCGACAGCCTGATCCTCGCCGTGCCGCCCGAAGGCACCCGCGATGCCGTGCCAAAATGGAAATCGGGCTTTTACCACATCGCGGTCGGCGCCGGCGTGCCGATCACTTTTGCCGTCATGGACTATGCGACGAAAAGCGTCAGCCTGCCCGCCACCTTCTGGCCGACGGGCGATTATGCCGCCGACCTGCCGATCATCCAGGGCTTTTATGCGCAAGCGCAGGGCAAGTTTCCCGACCAGTTCGTGATGACGGGGAAATAACGGTAGCGGCGACGCGCTTGCCCGTCGTGTCGCGATGCTCTACCGCGCGCACCATGAGCCGCACAGCAACCGTCAGCCGCGCCACCAAGGAAACGGCAATCGAAGTGACCGTCGATCTCGACGGCACCGGGGAATATCGCGTGTCGACGGGGATCGGTTTTCTCGATCACATGCTCGAACAATTGTCGCGGCACAGCCTGATCGACATCACGCTCACCGCCAAGGGCGACCTGCACATCGATGGCCATCACACCACCGAGGACAGCGGCATCGCGCTGGGGGAAGCCGTTGCCCGGGCGCTTGGCGACCGCAAGGGCATCACCCGCTATGGCGATGCGCTGATCCCGATGGACGAAACCCTGACGCGGGTAGCGCTCGACATTTCGGGGCGGCCCTATCTGGTGTGGCGATCGGGCTTTACCCAGCCCAAGCTCGGCGATCTCGATACCGAGATGGTCAAGGAATTCTTTGCTGCCTTTGCCGGGTCAGCGGGGATCACGCTGCACATCGAAACGCTTTATGGCGTCAACAACCACCATATCGCCGAAAGCTGCTTCAAGGGGCTGGCGCGCGCGCTGCGGGCCGCGGTGGCGATCGACCCGCGCAAAGCCGATGCGGTGCCGTCGACCAAGGGTAGCCTCGGGGGTGTCTGACCTCGTTGCCGTCGTGGATTACGGCGCTGGAAATCTGCGGTCGGCGGCGCGGGCGCTGGCGGCGGCGGGGGCTGGCGAGGTGCTGGTGACCAGCGATCCGGCGCGCATCGCCGCCGCCGACCGCATTGTCCTGCCCGGCGTCGGCGCTTTTGCGCAATGTGTCACCGCCCTGCGCGGCGCTGCCGGTATCGAGCCGGCGCTGGCCGAGGCGGTGCTCGGCCGCAAGGTGCCCTTTCTCGGTATTTGCGTCGGCATGCAATTGCTGGCGACGCGAGGCCATGAACATGGCGTCCACCAGGGCCTGGGCTGGTTGCCGGGTACGGTGACGCGGCTGACGCCCGATGATCCGGCGCTGAAGATTCCGCACATGGGCTGGAACGAGGTCCGTGCCGCCAACGCTAGCGGCGCCGCGCCAGGCCATGCCTATTTCGTCCACAGCTATCGTTTCGACCCCGATGATGCCGCCGATGTCCGCGCCACCTCGGACCATGGCGGCCTGTTCCCCGCCATCGTCGCGCGCGGCAACATCACCGGGGTGCAGTTCCACCCGGAAAAAAGCCAGGCCTATGGTCTGGCCTTCCTGAAAGCCTGGCTCAGCGCATGATCATCTTTCCCGCCATCGATCTGAAGGGCGGCCAGTGCGTGCGCCTTGCCGAAGGCGATATGGACCGCGCCACCATCTACAATGACGATCCGGGCGCCCAGGCCAGGCTGTTCGCCGCTGCGGGCGCCAGGGCGCTGCACGTCGTCGATCTCGATGGCGCCTTTGCCGGGGCGAGCCGCAATGCCGATGGCGTGGCGCGCGCGATCGCGGCCTTTGCCAAGAACGGGGGCGGCCGCGTCCAGGTCGGCGGCGGCATTCGCAGCCGCGCCGATGTCGAACGCTGGCTCGAAGCCGGGGTGTGGCGCACGGTGATGGGCACGGCGGCGCTCGAAAATGCCGATCTGGTGCGTGAAGTCGCCCGCGCGCATCCGGGGCGGATCGTTGTTGCCGTCGATGCGCGGGATGGCTTTGTCGCGACACGCGGCTGGGCGACGCGCTCCACCGTATCCGTAGCCGAACTGGCGCAGCGCTTCGAAGATGCCGGGGTGGCGGCGCTGTTGTTCACCGATGTCGGGCGCGATGGCATGCTGAAGGGCGTCAATATCGATGCAACGCTCAATCTCGCGGCTGCGACGACCCTGCCGGTCATTGCCTCGGGCGGGGTGGCGGGGCTCGACGATATTCGCGCGCTGGTCGGCCAGTCGGGGATCGAAGGGGTGATCACCGGCCGCGCGCTGTATGATGGCCGGCTCGATCTTGCCGAAGCGCTGGCGCTGGCGGCGTGAGGCGCCGGTCATGAGTCTGGCGGTCCGCGTCATCCCCTGTCTCGACGTGGCGGGCGGCCGTGTCGTCAAGGGTGTCAATTTCGTCGCGCTGCGCGATGCCGGCGACCCGGTCGAGGCCGCGCGCGCCTATGATGCCGCCGGCGCCGACGAACTGACGTTTCTCGATATCACGGCGGCCCATGAAGACCGCGGCACCCTGCTCCACATGGTCGAAGCGACGGCCGATGCCTGTTTCATGCCATTGACCGTCGGCGGCGGCGTGCGGTCGGTCGACGATGCCCGCGCGCTGCTGCTGGCGGGTGCCGACAAGGTTGCGGTCAATTCTGCCGCCGTTGCCCGCCCGGCGCTGATCGGCGAGCTTGCCATGCGTTTTGGCGACCAATGTGTTGTCGTCGCGGTCGATGCCAAATCGGTCGGTGATGGCCGCTGGGAAATCTTCACCCATGGCGGCCGGCGGGCGACGGGCATCGACGCGGTCAGCTATGCGATCGAAGCGGCGCGGCTCGGCGCCGGGGAGATCTTGCTGACCAGCATGGACCGCGATGGCACCCGCATCGGCTATGATCTCGCCCTGACCCGCGCCATCGCCGATGCCGTGCCGGTGCCGGTGGTCGCCTCGGGCGGGGTCGGCAGCGTGGCGGACCTTGTCAGCGGCGTCGTCCACGGGCATGCCAGTGCCGTGCTCGCGGCGTCGATCTTCCACTTCGGCCAGGCGTCGGTTGCCGATGCCAAGGCCGCCATGGCCGCCGCCGGCATCACGGTGCGGCGATGAGGGGGCGGCGATGAGGGGGCGGCGATGAGGGGGCGGCGATGAGCGAGGACGTTTTCGATCGCCTGCTGGCGCGGGTCGTGCTCAACCGCCACGCCGATCCGGCGACGTCTTATGTGGCGAAACTGACCGCCAGGGGCCGCGGCAAGATCGCGCAAAAGCTGGGCGAGGAAGCGGTGGAAACCGTCATCGCGGCGATGGGCGGTGATCGCGGCGAAATCGTCGGGGAAGCGACCGACCTGGTGTTCCACCTCGCCGTGCTGCTTGCCGATGCGGGGTTGAGCTTCGACGATATCCGGGCCGAACTGGTGCGCCGCGAAGGTGTGTCGGGGCTCGCTGAAAAGGCCAGCCGGAAGAGTTAGTCACAAATTCGTCACCCCCGCGAAGGCGGGGGCCCATCGCCCGCACTTCTTCACCCGTAACGACATTCAGGCGATGGGCCCCCGCCTTCGCGGGGGTGACGAGTGGAGGGCTGGTGTGCCGATTCTTATTTGGGACTGCGCTTCGCCAGGATCCGCTGCAGCGTCCGCCGGTGCATCTTCAGCCGCCGCGCGGTTTCCGAGACATTGCGCTCGCACAATTCATAGACGCGCTGGATATGTTCCCAGCGCACCCGGTCGGCCGACATCGGTTCCGGCGGCGCTTCGGGGCGTTCGCCGATTTCAGCGCTGAGCGCGCGGACGATGTCTTCCGGATCGGCAGGCTTGGCCAGGTAATCGACCGCGCCGGCCTTCACCGCTGCCACCGCGGTCGCAAGGTTGCCATAGCCGGTCAGCATCACAATGCGCACTTCGGGGTTGAAGGCGCGCAATTCGGCAACCAGATCGAGGCCGTTGCCATCTTCCAGACGAATATCGAGCACGGCATGGCCGGGTTTCAGCTTGACGGCTTCGACCCGGGCTTCGGCGATGCTGCCAACGGCGACGACTTCGAAACCCTTGCGGGTCAGCATCACTTGCAGGCGTTGCCGGAACGGCGCGTCGTCATCGACCAGCAGCAGCGGCATGGTGGGGGTGGGCATGGTTGCCATGGTGTCAGTCCTTTTCCGCTTCGATATGGGTACGCGGCCAGCGCACGTCCACCTGCGCCCCGCCCTGGGAGCGATTGCGGAAGTGCAACCGGCCGCCGGTGCGTTCGAGAAGAGTCGTGGCGATGAAGATGCCGAGTCCGGTCCCGCCCGAACCCGAATGCGACGGGCCGAGATCGGGCTCCCCCAGCCGCGGCAGCACTTCGGTGGGGAAGCCGGCGCCATCGTCCATCACCGAGATGCCGATTTCGGTGGCCGTGGTGATGGCGCGCAATTCGACCGCCGAGCCGGCGTGGCGCACGGCATTGGCGACAAGGTTGGCAAGACCATGGAGCAGTTCGGGCGATCGCCGCACCATCGGCTGCGGCATCGCGGCATCGACCCGCACCGGCACCCGCGCCGGCTGCACGCTGTGCGCGACTTCGTGGAGCAGCACGTCGAGCCCGAGATGGGCAAAGGGGTCCTCGGCCTCGGCGCGCTGGGCGATGCGCACCAGGATGCCGCGGCTGCGCTTGGCTTCGGATTCGAGCAGGCGGATATCCTCGCCGAAATCGGGGTCGTCGCCCAACTGGTCGGCAAGGCTGTGTGCGACGAGGGTGATCGTGCCCAGCGGGCCGCCGAGTTCGTGCGCGGCTGCTGCTGCCAGGCTGCCCAGCGCCGCCATGCGCGATTCGCGGGTCAGCGCCGCTTCGGTGGCGACAAGCGCCCGGGCGCGATCGCGGGCTTCGGCGGAAACCATCCAGAGGTAGATGGCGAGAAAACCGACCGCGAGGGTGAGCGCCGTCGCCACGCCGAACTGATAGACCGGCGGAAACATCGGCGGCGTACCGATCCACGGCAGCGGCAGCGCCCAGAGTTGCAGCACCAGCACCACGGTGCAGGCCATCGCGCCAAGCAAGGCCATGGCGCCGGCGGGCAACAACGTCGCCGCGATGGTGACGGGTACGATCAGCAGGACCGAAAAGGGGTTGGCGAGGCCGCCGGTCAGGAAGAGCAGCGCGCCGGCCTGCAACAGGTCGAAGGCCAGGTGCATGGCGAGGTCGCGACCCTGCAACCGGGCGTTTCGGCCATACAGCGTCAACAGGCCGATATTGAGCACCACCGAGGCGGCAATGGCGGCAAGCAGCGACGCCCAGCGCAGCGGATAACCCAGATAGATGCCGACGAACAGCAGCGTGATCATCTGGCCGGTGATCGCAATCCAGCGCAGCCCGGCGATTGTCCGGACGCGTACGCCCGGCCGGTCAAAGGCGGCGGCAGCGATCGATGGACGTTCCATCATTCCGCTTTAGCGATGAATGACAGACGCCACCATGCGACAAAGCGGACGCAGGGCGGTGGCGCGATCAGAGCGAAGGGCCTTGCGCCGGCCTCGGCTTTCGCACTGGCAGGTCCTTGAACAATTTGGCGATCTGGGTGGCGCGCGGGTCGGATTCGGCGAGCGCGCGCGCCGAGATACCGCTGTTGTCGGTCAGATCCGGGTTGGCCCCGGCCTCGACCAGCAGCTTGGCCATATTGGCATCGCGCCCCTGCACCGCCTTCATCAGCGCCGTTTCGCCGAGCCGGTTCTGCACATCGATCTGCGCCTTGATCTGCACGAAAATCTGCACGCCATCGGTCCAGCGGGTCTGGGCGGCGATCATCAGCGGGGTATTGCCGTCGCGGTCACGGGCATTGGCGCTGGCGCCCTTTTGCAGCAGGAAGCCGACCCAGGCGGCATCGCCGCGCTTCACCGCGATATGCAGGCCGGTATCGCCGGTATCGCTGTCGCGGGTGTTGACGATGGTCGTACCTGGTTTGTCGAGGATTTCCTGCGCCTTGGCGCCGTCCTTGTCCTTGACCGCCTTGATGAAATTATAGCTGTCGGTGAACTGTGCCGCCGCCGGGCTGGCGACCAGCAGCATCGCTGCCGCCATGGCCAAAGCTGCCTGAACCATCACGCGCGTTACACACCGCATCGACAAGCCTCCCGCGCCAGCCTATTTCGGCGCCATGGCCCCGCATAAACCCTCTGGCGTTCGATGAACAGCCGCACCCGCTGGCTGGTGCTCGGGCTGGCCGTGCTGCTGGCCTTTGCCATCGGCTGGATCCGCCATACCGCACCGCCGCCGGGCAACCTGACCGGATCGAGCCTGGGGGGCGCCTTTGCGCTCATCGACCAGGATGGCAAGCCGGTGACCGATGCCGATTTCAAGGGCCGGTATCGCCTGATGTATTTCGGCTATACCTTCTGCCCCGATGTCTGCCCCACCGATGTCGCGGTGCTGTCGCGCGGGTTGCAGGCCTTCGAAAAGGCCCGCCCCGATCGCGCGGCGAAGGTGCAGCCGATCTTCATCACCGTCGATCCGGGTCGCGACGATCCAGCGGCGCTGAAGGCCTTTGTCGGCGCCTTTCACCCGCGCCTCATCGGCCTGACCGGGCCACCGGCAGCCGTCGCCGCCACGTTGAAGAAATATGGCATCAACACGAAAAGCTATTCGACATCGGACCCCGACAATTATCTCGTCGATCATTTTGCGGTCTTCTATCTGTTCGGTCCCGATGGCGCGCCGATCGCCTTCCTGCCGCATGGCAGCACGGCGGCGGAAATGACCGCGATGCTGGAAACCTATGTCCGCTAGGCCGTTCTGGGAAACCGTCCCGCTCGAAAAGATGACGCGGGCGCAGTGGGAAAGCCTGTGCGACGGCTGCGGCAAATGCTGCGTCCACAAGCTGGAGGATGACGAGACCGGGCAGATTTTCCCCACCAACGTCGCCTGTCGCCTGCTCGATCCGCGCACCGCCTTGTGCAAGGATTATCCGAATCGCAAGGCGCAGGTGCCCGAATGCGTGCGGCTGACTCCGGCCAAGCTCGAAACCATCGACTGGTTGCCGGCGTCCTGCGCCTATCAGCGCATCTACAACGGCGAAGGCCTGGCCGATTGGCACCCGCTGGTGTCGGGCGATCCGCAATCGGTGCACCGGGCCGGCATCTCGGTGCGCGGCAAGACGGTTTCCGAAGACGATGTCGGCGATCTGGAGAACCATATCATCGAGGGCGACCTCTGAGCCTGTTCCGCCGCGCCGAATTGCCGGCGACGGTCCACGTCGCCGGGCGTGACTTGCCTGTCGTCGCTGTCCGCCATCCTGCCGCCCGCGCCATAAAGCTGCGCGCCAACCCAGCCCTCGGTGTCGTCCAGATCAGCCTGCCGCCGCGCGGCGGCGTCACCGAAGCGCTGAAGCTGCTGGCCAGCCACCAGGGCTGGCTGGCGGCACAGGTGGCGAAATGGCCGGCGCCGCGCCCGATCGCGCCCGGCGCCAGCATCCCCTTCGATGGCGGCGAGCTGGTGATCGACTGGCGGCCCACCCATCCGCGCAGCCCGGTGCGGCGCGACGATCGGCTGGAGATCGGCGGCCCCGAAGCGCTGCTCGCGGCGCGGACGCTGCGCTGGTTGCAGGCCGAAGCGCTCGCCGACCTGACATCATCGACCCGGCGGCTGGCAGCGATCGTCGAGCGCGAGGTGGCGCAGGTCCGTATCGGCGATCCGCGCGGCCGCTGGGGCAGTTGTGCCGCGCCGCGCGCGGGGGAGGCGGCGCGCATTGCCTATAGCTGGCGGCTGATGCTCGCCCCGGCGTTCGTGCGCGACAATGTCGTGGCGCATGAAGTCGCGCATCTGGTGCATCACAACCACAGCCCGGCATTCCATGCCCTGCACGCCAGCCTTGATCCGCACACGCCGGCCACGAAGCGCTGGCTGGCCCGCAATGGCGCCGCATTGCACTGGGTCGGGCGCGCCCCATGACGCCCACCGCCGTTGCCGAACATCAGGAGATCCGCGGATGAAAATGCGCCAGGCAACTGCGCCCGCCAGGACGATTTCGGCCACCGAGGCCGCCGGCCTGGTGCGCTCGGGCATGTGGCTCGATTATGCCGGCTCGTTCAACCAGCCCGAAGTGTTCGACCGGGCCTTGGGCGCGCGCATCACGCAAGTGTCGGATCTGAAGATTCGCAACACGCTGACGATGCGGCCGCTTGCCGTCATGGAAAATGACCCGGAGGGCCGGCATGTCCATCTGCTCAGCCTGCACATGGGTGGCTATGATCGCCGGCTGCACGATCTGGGCCGTTGCAGCTATATCCCGCTCAATCTTGGTGAGGGGCCGGACCTCTATCGCCGCTTCATCGACCCGGTGGACATCCTGATCGTGAAGGCCCGCCCGCTGGAGGATGGCTTCTTCAACACCGGGCCGACCAATTTGTGGCTGCGCGCCATTGTCGAGCGCGCCCGCATGGTCATCATCGAGACCTGCACGGCGATCCCGCATGTCTTTGGCACCGGCACCGGCATTCACATCAGCGAAGTCGATTACATCGTCGAAGGCGATAACGCGCCGATCGCCGAGCTGCCGAACCCGGCGCCGACCGCGGTCGACAGCGCCGTCGCGCAGTTGATCATTGCCGAGATCGAGGATGGCGCCTGCCTGCAGATCGGCATCGGCGGCATGCCCAACGCGGTCTGCGGCTTGCTGGCCAACGCCGGGATCAAGGACCTGGGCGTGCATACCGAGATGATGACCGACGGGATCGCCGATCTTTACCGGGCCGGGCTGATCACCGGCGCGCGCAAGCAGCTCGATCCGGGCAAGATCGT
>JBBRVH010000117.1:0-9421 GCA_038246995.1 Sphingomonadales bacterium | reverse complement strand
GCTATCGGAACAGTGCTTCGGTGGCGCCCCTTTTCACGGGATCAGCACAGTGGAGCCGGTGGTGCGGCGGGCTTCGAGGTCGCGATGGGCCTGGGCGACATCCTTGAGCGGATAGCGCTGGTCGATGTTGACCTTGAGCACGCCCGAGCCGATCAGATCGAGCACCCGTCCACCGAATTTCTCGATCTCGTGCCGCGTCAGATAATAATCGAACAGCGTGGGCCGCGTCGCGAACAACGACCCCTTGCGCGACAGGATGCCGAAATCGACCTCACCCACCGGGCCCGAGGCATTGCCATAGCTGATGAGCAGCCCGCGCTTCTTCAAGCTGTCGAGCGAAGCTTCGAAGGTCATCTTTCCGACACCATCGAACACCACGTCGACACCGCGGCCCCCGGTCATCTCACGCACCTGCGCCGCCAGTGTCGCATCCTGGATGATGCCATGGTCGGCGCCGTGTGCCATCGCCATCGCGACCTTCTCGGCCGAACCCGCCACCGCAATCACGACGGCGCCGACATGCTTCAGCCATTGCACCAATAACAGCCCGACCCCGCCGGCCGCGGCCTGGACAAGCGCCCAATCCCCGGGTTGAACGCGCGCACAGCGCTCGACAAGAAATTCGGTTGTGCAGCCCTTGAGCATGCCCGCCGCCGCCGCCTCGTCGCTCACCGTATCGGGCAGAACGACGATCCTGTCGGCGGGGATCAGGCGGTGGGTCGCATAGGCGCCGATCGGGCCCCAGCAATAACCGACGCGCGTTCCCGGCTTCAGCGATACACCCTCGCCGACCGCTTCCACGACGCCTGCAGCCTCCAATCCCAGCCCGCTCGGCAGCGCCATCGGGTACAAGCCGCTGCGATGATAGGTATCGATGAAGTTGAGCCCGATCGCCGTCTGGCGCAGCCGCACCTCACCCGGCCCCGGCGCGCCTACGTCGACATCGGCAATCACCATCACATCGGCATTGCCGGGGCTTGAAAAACGGATCGACTGCATCGGATTTCCTTTGCTAATGCTGCGTTTATGCTGCGCGGTAAGTGTATAATTTTATTTGTCGAAACGCCTTTTGGGTGATCAGTGCCGAAATGACCGGACGACCGGGTCCGGCTGCTCCCGCGCAGGCGTTGCGGAACCCTTGTCGACCTCCGACGCTACATGCCTTGCGATACCCTTCCGGGTAACGCTAAACTGCTGCAACTGTCGTGCCAAGCCGGTGCGTTCGCGCCCAAGCCAGGAAAAGACGTCACCATGAAGGTCAATTTCACCATCGATTGCACCCCCGAGGAAGCCCGGGCCTTTTTCGGACTTCCCGATTTGTCTTCGGTGCACGAAGCCTATCTCGACAAGCTGAAATCGACGATCATCGACGGTGTCACCCCGGCCGATTTTGAAAAAATGACCCGCACCTGGATGCCCGGCATCGCCGATGGGTTCGAACAATGGCAAAAACTTTTCATGGCGGCGATCCCCAAGCCGCCACAATGACCCGCCCCGGGGCTGCCCGGCCATGACCGCCGACACGATTGCTGCCCTCGCCTCGGGACCACCACCGGCTGCGATCTCGGTAATCCGTGTCTCCGGCCCAGCCGCCTTTTCCAGCCTGTCGTCACTCATCAACGGCAATGCGCCACAACCCCGGCGGCTGTCACTGCGGACATTATATGACCCTCGCGATGGCGCAGCGCTCGACAGGGCGCTCGTCGTCGCCTTTCCGGCGCCTGACACGGCCAGCGGCGAAGATCTGGTCGAACTCCACTTGCATGGCGGTATTGCAGTCGTATCGGGCGTTCTGGCTGCGCTAACGGCGCTGCCCGACGTCCGTCTTGCCGAACCGGGCGAATTCACGCGCCGGGCCTTTGCCAACGGCCGCATGGACCTTGCTCAGGTCGAAGGCCTCGCCGACCTCGTTGCTGCGGAAACCGCTGGCCAGCGGCGGACGGCGCTGGCACTGGCGGGCGGCATGCTCAGTCGTGCCGCCGACGACTGGCGCAACCGCTGCCTCGACATTCTGGCTGAAGCCGAAGCGGGCCTCGACTTCGCCGAGGAGGAAGCCGATGTCGCAGCGCGCATAAACGAAACGGCGCGTAGCCAATTGCAGTCGCTGGTTAGCGAACTCGATGCCTTGATTGCCGACGCCGGCCGAGGGCGCCGTTTGCGTAGCGGCTTGACGATAACTGTCACTGGCGCACCAAACGTCGGAAAATCTAGTCTTGTCAATGCGTTGACAAGCTCCGATGCGGCGATCGTCACCACCATCGCCGGCACGACGCGCGACCCGATCGAGGTCGCGATCGATCTTGAAGGTGTGGCAGCGGTATTGATCGACACCGCCGGGCTTCGTGACACCAACGACCCGATCGAGGCTGAAGGCATACGGCGGGCCCGGTTGCGCGCCGATGCCGCCGACCTTGTCATTCACCTGGTCGACCAATGGCCTGTCGATCTGCCCGATGCCGGCCTGCTGGTCGTCAACAAGATCGACTTGTTTGACGCTCCCTTGTCGACAGAAAGCAGGGTGCAGTTTGTTTCGGCGCTGAATGGCAGCGGCATTGCCATCCTGCGACATTGGCTCGCCCATTGGGCGGCCACAACGCTGCGTCCGGGCGAGCCGCCCTTGCTTTCGCACGCCCGTCACCGCGCTGCCTTTGTCGACGCGGCAGCGGCTCTCAACGATGCTGCAATGACCGATGATTCTGTGCTTCGAGCGGAAAGCCTGCGGCATGCTGCCCAAGCCTTTGGTCGAATCGCCGGCCGTGTCGATGTCGATGACGTTCTCGACAGGATTTTTTCGCGCTTTTGCATCGGCAAATAGCGCTGAGCCGGCCGGCCACTGTTCCACGTGGAACATTCGCGCGCGACGCGCTATGACGAGCAGGCCATGATTCCCTATGATGTTCTTGTCGTCGGCGCCGGCCATGCCGGATGCGAAGCAGCTGCGGCCGCCGCGCGTATGGGCGCACGTGTGGGCCTTGTCACGCTGCAAGGCACTGACCCCGGCACCTTGTCCTGCAATCCGGCCATCGGCGGGATCGGCAAGGGCCATCTCGTCTGCGAGATCGACGCCTTGGGTGGGATCATGGGAAGCATTGCCGACCAGGCACGGCTGCAATCCCGGGTCCTTAATCGCTCGAAGGGCCCCGCCGTTCATGGTCCACGTGCCCAAGTCGACCGCAAACGCTATCGCGCGGCGACGGCTGCGCTGCTTGCGAAGTGGCCCAATCTCGAGCTCGTCGTAACAGCCGCGAAGGCATTGATCTCCGATGGCACCTCGATTGTCGGTATCGAAACCGATAATGGTGATGTGCTCGCGAAGACCATCGTGTTGACCACGGGCACCTTTCTGGGCGGCATCATGCACCAGGGCGATCAGCGAGCAATTGGCGGCCGCATCGGCGCTGCGGCATCAGATCTTGGCGACGGACTGCGCGCGCTCGGGCTGCCTGTCGCGCGCCTGAAAACCGGGACTCCAGCGAGGCTTGATGGCCGCAGCATAGATTGGGCCCGGCTGGAATGGCAACACGGTGACGTCGACCAGCCGAAGTTTGGACGCGCTGCCGCTTCCGCCACCCCGTCGATACCGTGCGCGCTTACACGCACAACGCCGGAAACGCATCGAATTATTCGGGATAATCTCGAAAAATCAGCCCTTTACGGAGGGCATATTGCGTCGGTGGGGCCGCGCTACTGCCCATCCATCGAAGACAAGGTGGTTCGCTTCGGTGATCGTGGCGGCCATCAGGTCTTCCTTGAACCCGAAGGTTATGATGACGTCGCCATCTATCCCAACGGCCTGTCCACGTCACTGCCGCTAGCAGTCCAGGAAGAATTCATTGCGACGATCCCCGGTCTTGAACGAGCGCGCATTCTGCGGCCTGGATATGCCATCGAATATGATCATGTCGATCCCCGCGCGCTCGGGCCGACCCTCGAATGCCTGGCTTGGCAAGGCTTGTTTCTGGCCGGCCAGATCAACGGGACAACCGGTTATGAGGAGGCTGCTGCGCAAGGACTTGTTGCCGGCGCAAATGCTGCTGCCCGTGCGCTTGGTCGCGCGCCGCTGACGATCGATCGCGCGACGGGATATATCGGCGTGATGATCGATGATCTGACGACTCACGGCGTGACCGAACCGTATCGGATGTTCACGTCGCGCGCCGAATATCGTTTGCGATTGCGCACGGATAACGCTGCTGATCGCTTGACGCCGGCTGCGATCGACCTTGGGCTGGTTAGTGATGACGAAGCCATCCGCTTCGCCTCCGAACAGGCGCAACGATCAGCAGTGCGTGCCTTGCTCGAACGGCTGACGGCGACACCGGCAAAACTTGCCACGCATGGGCTGGAAACGCGTCAGGATGGCGTTATTCGCACGGCCTTTGAATGGCTGCGTTTTCCGGTAATGACACTCGATGCTGCGCTGAAAGTCTGGCCCGAACTCGCAGCGCTGGCGCCCAGCCTGCTGGCTTCGCTGGTCGTCGATGCAGGGTATGCGCATTATCTCGATCGCCAGGATAACGACATTGCCAGTTTCCGCCGTGATGAAGGGCTTGCGATCGATCCGGCGATTGATTTCACGGGCATTGCCGGCCTGAGCCACGAAATGGCCGACAGGCTGGCACGCGCCCGGCCGACAACACTGGGGGCCGCCAGCCGGGTTCCCGGTATTACGCCGGCAGCCTTGGTGGCGCTGCTGCCGTTCACGCGCAAGGCAGCGGCATGATCGATCGCGACGGCTTTGCGGCGCAGTTCGATGTTCCACGTGAAACACTCATCCAGCTCGATCGCTATGCGGAACTACTTGGCGATTGGCAGACGAGGATGAATCTTGTCGGTCCCAGTACAATACCGGCCGTCTGGACCCGACACTTCGCTGATTCCGCGCAGTTGCTGGCGCTCGCCGGTGTCGGCAAGTCATGGCTCGATGTTGGTGCCGGCGCCGGCTTTCCGGGGCTGGTGCTGGCGTTGCTCGATCCAACCGCACAGTTTACGCTCGTTGAATCGATCACGAAGAAATGTCGCTTTCTGGCGGAAGTCGCCGAAACCCTTGGGTTGAGCGATCGTGTCGTGATCGCCAACCAGCGGATCGAGGCTCTACCGCGGCAGAAGTTCGATATAATCACGGCTCGGGCGCTGGCCAATCTGGCGCAACTGTTCGAATGGGGCTTGCCCTATGCCGGCTCCGGCACACGCTGGATCTTGCCGAAAGGCGCACGGGTTGCCGAGGAAGTCGAATTTGCTGAACGGCGTTTTGTCTTCAACCACAACTTGTTACCCAGCCTGACCGACCCCGAGGCGCGCATCGTCCTGGCCAGTGGAGTGAAGCACCGATGATTATCGCGGTAGCCAATCAAAAGGGCGGCGTGGGGAAGACCACAACGGCAATCAACCTCGCGACGGCGCTGGCAGCGGCCGGACAAACGGTACTGCTCGTCGATGCCGATCCGCAGGGCAACGCTTCCACCGGCTTCGGGCTCGATCGCCGGACCCGGCAAGCTTCGACCTATGAAGTGCTGCTTGGCCAGATTGCCGCCGAAGAGGCGCTGCGCAACACCCAGGTTCCCGGGTTGTCGGTCATGCCATCGACGCCGGCACTGTCGGGAGCCGAGATCGAACTGATCGATATCGACCGGCGCAGCCACCGGCTTGAAGACGCCCTGGCCACCCTGCCAGCCTATGATCATGTCATCATTGATTGCCCGCCCTCGCTGGGCCTGTTGACGGTCAATGCGCTTGTCGCTGCCGATGCCGTGCTGGTGCCTTTGCAGTGCGAGTTTTTCGCGCTGGAAGGCCTTAGCCAGTTGCTCGGCACGATCGAGCGTGTGCGCTCCAGTCTCAATGCAAGGCTGGAACTGCTCGGTATCGTGCTGACCATGGTCGACCGCCGCAACCGCCTGACCGAGCATGTGGCCGCCGATGTCCGTGCGGTGATGGGCGCCAAGGTGTTCAAGACCGAAATTCCACGCAATGTGCGCCTGTCGGAAGCCCCCAGCCACGGCTTGCCCGCGCTGCTGTACGACAGCCGTTGCACTGGGTCCGAAGCCTATGTTGCGCTGGCCCGTGAATTGCTGGCGCGCACCACCACCGCCACCCCCGTCGAGGCAGTAAATTAAATGGCTGAAAAGAAACGTGTTTCTGGCCTCGGCAGAGGTCTTTCCGCCCTGCTGGAGGAGGCCGCGGCACCCGTCGATGCCAATGCGCCCGGCGTGGCGCGACTGGCGATCGCCGATGTTGCCGCCAACCCGCACCAACCGCGCCGGCAGTTCACCAACGAGGCAATGTCGGAGCTGATCGCATCGGTTCGCGCCCATGGTGTTTTGCAACCGATCCTGGTGCGCCCGGTTGCCGACGGTCGCTACGAAATCATCGCCGGGGAGCGACGCTGGCGCGCGGCGCAGGCGGTTGGATTGCACGAGATCCCGGCCGTGGTGCGCGCGCTCGATGATCGCATGGCATTCGAAATCGCGCTGATCGAAAATATCCAGCGCAGCGATCTCAACGCCATCGAGGAGGCGCGGGGTTATCGCCGGCTGATCGACGATTTCGGCCACACCCAGGCTGTGCTCGCCGGCATCGTCGGCAAGTCACGCAGCCATGTCACCAATCTGCTGCGACTGCTCGAATTGCCCGAATCCATCCAATCGATGGTCGAGGCGGGGCAGTTGACAATGGGTCATGCCCGCGCCCTGGCGACAGCGGCCGATCCCGAGGCGTTGGCGCGGCGCGTGGTTGCCGAAGGGCTGTCGGTGCGTGCAATCGAAGAGATTGCGGCGGGGCGCAGCAGCAAGCCGCAACCGCGCCACGCCCTGTCAAAACCGGGCAGCGCAGGAAGTGGCAATGATGCCAACGCCGATGCGCTCGAAATCCAGCTCGCCGAAAGCCTAGGCATGCCCGTGGCGCTGGCGGTGGCAACGGGGGGCGAAAGCGGCAGCCTGACGATCCGTTTTGCCAGCCTCGATCAACTCGACTGGCTGTGCGCCAAACTGGGTTAGACAGCGCGGCAAAAGACACTGAACGCCTGTAAAACAGAAGCTTAGGTCGATACTACAGTGGCTGTGAAGATGGTTGCCATGGTCTGGAACGGCGCCATCGCAACCACCAGGGGCGCCGGGCTAAGCCCCTGCCCGCCAGCGGGCCTACCGCCGCCGCACCGCGCCGCGCCGCGCCAGCAGCAGGATCGCAGCATGGGCAACCGTATCGCCCAGGCTGCCACTGGTCTTGATATCGCGCTCAGCGGCGAGCAGGTCGGCCAGCGCCTTGACGATCATCGGCGTCGACCACAGCCCCAGTTCGGCAGCGACGGCATCTTTTTCCTTCCAGAAAATCGGCGGGCGGGCGCTGTCGACCGCGGTTTGCGGGCTGGCGCCGCCATCGACGACGCCGCGCAGGGTGAGCAACAGGCCAAAGCGGCGCTCGACCGCACGCAGCGCCGGAATGCCCATGCCGGCGGGCAAGCGGCCGAGCAGATCGGCGACCAGCGCCGGGCGGCCGCTGGCCACGGCGCCACCAAGCGCGAACTGGTCGGCATCGCCGACGCCGACGCCGATGGCTTCGACATCGCTGCGCTCGAGCGGTTTGGGGCGGTCCTCGGCGCTATCGAGATAGAGGCTGAGTTTTTCAAGCTCGCGGCGGATAAGGGTGCGATCGCCGCCGGCGGCTTCGAAAAGGGCGGTGGCGGCGTCGCGGCTGGCACGCAGACCGAGCGGATTGCCGATCTCGGTGGCGAGCCGCAGGGCATCGCGCAGGCCGGGTTCATAGCTTTGCAGCGCCGCGATGCCGGGTGATTTTTCGGCAAAGGCGACGAGTTTCGAGCCTTTCTTGAGCGCGCCTGCAACAGCGATCACCGGGTTGCCGGGCGGCGTGCCGAGCAGCGCCATCACTGCGGCCAGCCCGTCTTCATCAAGGCCTTCGACGCGGACCAGCGTTCGGTCTCCGAACATCGATACCGCACCGGCAGCCCCCACAAGCGCTTGCGGATCCTTTCCAAGCGCGGCACCGGCCAAGATTTCGACCGCCATCGGATTGTCGCTGTCGGCGAATTGCCGGGCGATCTGATCGGCATGATCGCGCGAAGCGGCAGCGTCCTGACCGTGGAGAAGCACGAGCCGGACATCGTTGGGCCAATGGCGATAAAGGGATTGGATACGGGCGGCGTCGACCTTCACCGGCGGGCGTCAGGGTGCGGGCGGCGCGGTACGGCCGAACAGGGCGAGACGCGCGGTAATCTGGCTGGCAACTTCGCTCGACAGGCGTTCGAGCGCGGTGGTTTCGGCCGCGACAACGGCATAGTTGGAGCTGACGCGATCGATACCGACATCGGAACCGGCGGTTGCATCGAGCAGCACGGCGTTGCTGGCGATATCGACGAGACGGTAGCGAGCGCGCAGCGTGCGGCGTTCGCGGGCTGCCGAGTTATCGCCGCGCACCCCGAAGGCGACGATCTGGTCATCAAGGGCGATTTCGAGCCGATAGCGCGGATTGGCGGCGGTGCCGAAGCGGTCGAGCAGCGCCTGGCGGACGAGAAAGCCCTGGCGATCCACCATCGGCGCGATTTCGGTGGCGGCAAGCAGCGCCGACGCCGGGCTGTTGCTGCCACCGGAATAAACCGGGGCGAGATTACAGGCGGAAAGAGCGATCGTCAGCGCGAGGGCGGCGAAGGCACCCCTCACCCCGCTCGCCTTTGGCGAGCCGCCCGCTCGCGCTGGGGGAGCGGGAAAGAGGCGGCGATCAGGCGACAAGGTTGACCAGCCGGTCGGGGACGATGATGACCTTTTTCGGCGTGCGGCCTTCGAGCGCGCGCACGACCTTTTCGCGCGCCAGCACTTCGGCTTCGAGCAGCACCTTGTCGGCACCCTTGGCAGCTTCGAAACTGTCTTTCAGCTTGCCGTTGACCTGGATGGCGATGGTAACCGTGTCGTCGATGAGCAACGCCGGATCGGCGACCGGCCAGCCCGCGTCGATGAGCATGCCGGGCTGGCCGAGCAAGCCCCAAGCTTCTTCGGCGAGATGCGGCACCATCGGCGATACAAGACGCAGCAGCGTCAGCACGGCCTCGGTGCGGGTCGCACTGGCGGAGGCTCGCTCGATGGCGGTAACAAGCTCGTACAGCCGCGCAACAGCCTTGTTGAACTGCAATTTGTCGATATCCGCGGTGATCGCGGCAATGGTCTTGGCAAGCGTGCGCGCCAATTTGTCGTCCGCATCGCCTGTTGGGGCAGCGCTGGCGGCGTCTTCGGCGATGCGCCAGACGCGCTGGACAAAGCGCCAGGCGCCATCGATGCCGCTTTCGGACCAGGCGAGGTCACGTTCCGGCGGCGAATCCGACAGCATGAACCAGCGCACCGCATCGGCGCCATAGGTGCCGAGGATGGTATCGGGGTCGACGACGTTTTTCTTCGACTTCGACATCTTGATGACGCGG
>JBBRVH010000116.1:0-9497 GCA_038246995.1 Sphingomonadales bacterium | reverse complement strand
GTGCCCGTGACCGAGAGCCAGGGGCGCGTGCACACCAGCGCCGCGGGCGTCCTCGTGATGCCGGAGGCTGAGCAGGTCGAGGTGCAGATCGAGGACAAGGACCTGCGCATCGATGTGTTCCGTTCGTCGGGGCCGGGCGGGCAATCGGTCAACACCACCGATAGCGCGGTGCGTATCACCCATCTGCCGTCGGGGCTGGTGGTGCAGCAGCAGGACGAAAAATCGCAGCACAAGAACAAGGCCAAGGCGATGAAGGTGTTGCGGTCGCGGCTTTATGATCTTGAACGCAGCAAGGTCGACCAGGCGCGATCGGCCGACCGCAAGGCCATGGTCGGCTCGGGCGACCGCTCCGAACGCATCCGTACCTATAATTTCCCGCAAGGCCGGGTTACCGACCACCGCATCAACCTGACGCTGCACCGCCTGCCCGAGATCATGGAAGGCGCCATGGAGGAACTCGTTTCGGCGCTGATCGCCGAAGACGAAGCGGCGCGGCTGGCCGAGCTCGGTTGATGACAACAGCGCTGCTCGGTTGATGGCAGCGGCGCTGCTGTGGTGATCACGGTTGCAGCGGCGCTGCGCGCGGCGGCCGCGCGGATCGATCGCTTCGACGCCGAAGTGCTGCTGGCGGCGGCGCTGGGGGTGGAGCGCGGGGCATTGCTGCTCGCCCCCGACCGCGAAATCGCCCCCGACCTGTTCGATGCGCCTGTATCGCGCCGCGCCGCTGGCGAGCCGGTCGCCTATATCACCGGCCACCGCGAATTCTGGTCGCTCGATCTGCTGGTGACACCCGCCGTCCTGATCCCGCGCCCCGACAGCGAAACCCTGATCGAGGCGGCGCTGGCCGCGGGGATCAACCCGGCGACCATTCTCGATCTCGGCACCGGCAGCGGCGCACTGCTGCTCGCGGCGCTGACCGAATGGCCGGCGGCGACCGGGCTTGGCATCGATGCATCGCCGGCGGCGCTGGCGGTGGCGGCGCAGAATGCCGAACGGCTGGGGTTCGCCCCGCGCGCGGGGTTCCGCCTGGGGGATTGGGGGCAGGGGTTGCTGCAGCGCTTCGACCTGATCCTGTGCAATCCGCCCTATGTCGAAACCGGCGCGGACCTTGCCGCCGATGTGCGGGACCATGAACCCGCCAGCGCGCTTTTCGCCGGCGCCGACGGGCTTGACGACTATCGCCGCATCATGCCGCAACTTGCCGGCCTGCTTGCCCCCGGGGGGGTCGCGGTGGTCGAAATCGGTCACACCCAGGCCATGGCGGTTGCCGCGCTTGTCGTCGGTGCCGAGGTCAGGACCTGTCAGGATCTTGCTGGCCGCGACCGCTGCCTGGTGGTCAAACCGCTTGATCTCGCCGAGCCACCCCTGGCTTAGGGTTGCCATCGTTCGCCGACATCGTCACAAGGTTTTGGCAGGGCAAGTGGGGGTTTCGAGTGGCGTCGTCGACAGCAGGTGGGCGGGACAAGGCACAGCACGTCCTGTCAGACCCTGCGACGCGGGTGCTGCTCGCCGTGGTTTCTGTCGCGATTATACTGCGCGTTGTCCAGATTGATCTGCTGCCGATCTGGCTCGACGAAGGCTTTAGTCTGTGGTTTTCACGCCAGTCGATCGCCTTCTTATGGTCCGAACTGCCGAAGTTCGAGACGCACCCGCCGCTTTATTACGCACTTCTTCACTTCTGGACCGCAGCGTTTGGCACCACCGAAGCCGGGCTGCGCAGTCTGTCGCTGGTGGCTGGTCTTGCCAGCCTGGTGCCGGTTTACGCGGCATCGCGGATCGCGAGCGCGAAGCTTGGCCCGGCGTTCCGATGGACGCCGGTGATGGCGGTGTCGGCGATGGCGATAAATGCCTTTCAGATCGATTTTGCCGGTCAGGCGCGCCCTTATTCGCTGCTTTGTCTGGCCGTCGCAACGGCGATGCTGGGCGCGCTACGCGTATTGCGTCGCGATACCGACCGCACCGGCTGGGTTTGCCTTGTTGCCGGCATGGCGCTGACCTGCTGGTTCCACGCGCTGGGCCCGCTGTATGTCGGGGCGATCGGGTTGGCGCTGGCCATCGCGTGGTGGCTGGCGGGCCGCGACGCGCGTTTCTTTGCCCGTCTGGTGGTCGCGGCGATTGCCGTTGCGGCACTCTACGCGCCGATCTCGTTCGCGCTTCTCGACCGGGCGGGCGACTGGTCGACATCGACATGGGTGCCCGCGCCGCGCCTGCGCGTCATTGTCGGAGCGGTTATCGAGCTTTACGGTGTCGATACACCCAGCCGTTTGCTCGCAGCCGGCCTTACACTGGTTTTGCTCGTCTTCGCCGGCCTTGGCGCCGCCACGCTGGCGCGAGCCGACCGCGGCGCCGCGCTGGTGCTGGTCCTGCTTTGGATACTGCCCTTCGCGACGTCACTCGCCGTCAGCTTTGCCGTCGCGCCGGTATTCCTGTCGCGGACACTGCTGCCGACCGCGGTGCCGTTCTTCGTCCTGCTTGCCGTTGGCCTGTCAGCGGCCGCAGCGCGCTGGCGCGTCGCTGCGCGATGGCGGGCCGTCGGCGCCGCGGCGGTTCTGGGTGCCTATGGTCTGGGCACGGCAGCGCTGTTCGCGACGCCGCCAGCCGAAGACTGGCGTGCCGCGGCTCATTTGCTCGCGCAGCGGACCGGCCCGCGCGACATTATCGTGGTTCTGCCCAACACCGCTGCCTTGCCGCTCGACTATTATCTTGGCCGTGAAGCCCGACAGGTGCCGCTGCGCGTGCTGCCGCGTCGCTATCCAGCGGCCGGCCTGCCCAACCCCTATCCCAGCGGCGGGGCAGGCGAACCCGGTGTGATTGCCGCCGATGTCGCCGGCCTCGCAGACGAGGTCAGGCAGCAGCGTACCCCGGTTGTGTGGGTGGTGACCCGCGAACGTGGCTTGTTCGATCCGGCCGGCCATTTGCAGCGCGCCTTTGGCGATGGTCGCACTGGCAGCCTGCTCCGCTTTGGCCGGATACGCATCGACGCGTATCGGCTTTCCACTCCGGTGTCATGATCTTCGAAGGTGTAGTTATGGATTTAAAAGAAGAACATCTGCTCGGCGATACGGTCAAGACGCACTGGTATTATCGCGCAAAGCTCGAAGCGCTGCTCCGCATCACGCAAGGCCTGCCGCCCGGTGGCATTCTTGATGTCGGCGCCGGTTCCGGATATTTCTCGCGGGCGATGCTTGAACGCACCGCTGCGACCGCTGCAATATGCGTCGATCCGGGCTATCCAGCCGACAGCGACGAGACCGTCGCGGGCAAACTCCTCGGCTTTCGGCGCGAGGTCGCAGCGAGCGACGCCAGCCTTGTAATCATGATGGACGTCATCGAGCATGTCGAGGATGACCGCGCGCTGGTCGCCGAATATGTCGACAAGGTCGCGTCGGGGACCTGCTTCGTCTTCACCGTTCCTGCCTTCATGTGGCTGTGGAGCGGGCACGACGTCTTCCTCGAACATTATCGCCGCTATACGTTGAACCAGCTCATCGGCGTGCTCGAGGCAGCCGGGCTGACCGTCGATCGCGGGCACTATTTTTACGGGGCAGTGCTGCCGCTGGTTGCGGGGGTGCGTGCATTGAAGAACCTGACGCAGCCCGATGCCGCGCCAAAGAGCGACATGCAGCCTTACAGCCCGGTGGTGAACCGCATCCTGTTCGAGGCAAGCCGGCTTGAGACACGCGTCATGCAGGCAAACAAGCTGGGCGGCACGACGGTGTTTTCGCGCGCCTTCAAGCCTTAGACCCGAAACCGACCGAATCTGCACGGCAAGGTCGTGCCGGGCGGTTCGCTGGTTAGAAGGTGCGGGCAGCGCAGGCCCTTCGGCCTGTGCAATCGCGCCGACGCCCCCAGCGGGCCGCCCGGTGCGAAAAGGACATGCAGATTCGGTCGGTTTCGGGTCCAGGCATCAGGGCTGCTCGACGCCGCCGATCGTCTCGCGCACGAGGTATCGCGGCCGCCGCTTCACCTCGGAAACAATGCGCGCGATATATTCACCCTGGACGCCCAGTCCGATCAGGATCAGGCCGTTGAACAGCAGCGTTACCGACAGCAGCGAGGCATAGCCGGGTACATCGACGCCCGTTATCAGGGTACGCAGCATGATAAGTGCCATATAGACGAAACCGAAGAAGGCCACCGTGACGCCAAGATAGGTCCATACCTTCAGCGGTGCCGTGGAAAACGAAACGATACCTTCGAGCGCCAGGTTGAACAGCTGCCACGGCCTGAATTTCGATTCACCCGCGGCGCGCTGGGCACGGACATAGGTTATTGTCGCCGTGCGAAAGCCGATGCTGGCGAAGATGCCCTTCATGAAGCGCTCACGCTCGGTATAAGCGCGCAGGGCCGAAACCGCGCGCCGGTCGAGCAGGCGGAAATCGCCGACATTGGCCGGGATCGCGACCCGCCCGCTCATCCGCCCGATCACCCAGTAAAACAGCGCTGCGGTATTTCGCTTCAAGTGCGTGTCGGTCTTCCGGTCTGCGCGCTTGGCGAGGACCACGTCGAAACCTTCGCGCCATTTCGCCACCATGTCGACGATATACTCGGGCGGGTCCTGCAAATCGACGTCGATCGGGATGACCGCGCGCCCGGCGGCAAAGTCGAGTCCGGCCGACAGCGCCACTTCCTTGCCGAAATTGCGCGAGAAATCGACACCCTTCACCCGCGGTTCGCGCGCATGGGCGATGCGGATGATATCGAGCGTCGCGTCGCTGCTGCCATCGTTGATGAACACCACTTCCCAGCGGGGGTCGATCGCCTCCAGAATGGGTTCGACCCGCGCCAGGAACAAGTCGATGCTCGCTTCCTCGTTGTAGACCGGGACAACAACGCTGATTTCAGGATTCATCAAAATACCAGCAATCGATTGAGTGTGAAACTGAGCACGACGATGACGGTCATCGCCAACACCGTCGCTGCTGCCAAAGGCACGATCGTGATGAGCAGCGAGTTCAGCCCGACGAAGACCAGCCCGCAGATGACATTTACCGCAATGAAAGTCGTTGCCTGTCGCGCGACCTGTGCCCGACGCGTGCCGGCAAAGGTCCAGGCGCGATTGAGCAGGAAGCTCTGCACGGTCGCCACGCCATAACCGACGGCGCTAGCGAGCCAGACCGGGAGTTCAAGCCGGTCGTGGAGCAAGAAGAGCACGGCATAGCACATTGCCGTATTGGCGACGCCAACGACGCCGAAACGTGCGAACTGCGCGATGAGCCTGCGCCGTCCGGGATCCAGCATGCCGGCCGTGCTCACCAGCGTTCAGACAGGCAGTCGTTCGCGGCCATTTTCATCGACATCAAACCCCCAAAACACCGAATCAAACCTATCGCATTGCAGCATGAAGCGCCAGCTTTGGCCGCGTCACAGCCCCGCCGTGGCGGCCATGGCCCTGCAGCCAGGGCCCAGCGCCGACACCTGTAAACCCTGCGTTCCCAATTTGATCGGCAATCTTGGCTTCGACCTGCCGGTTCTGGCCGCGGCGCATTCCCTGGCGTCAAAGCCGCGTCATCGCCATCGCCACCTTCGACCCATAGCGATCCCCCGCTGTCGTGCCAGGCGGCAGCGCCGCATCGAGCGCCGCCATGTCGTCCGCCGACAGCGCCAGCGCCACCGCCACCGCGCCGGCATTGTCGTTCAGCGTCAGCCGCCGCTTCGACCCCGGGATCGGCACGACGCCATCGCCCTTGGCGAGCAGCCACGCTAGAGCGACCTGCGCCGCGGTCGCGCCATGCGCGGTCGCCACCTGCTGCACCACCGCGACGGCGGCCATGTTGGCGTCGTAATTGGCGCCCTTGTAGCGCGGATCATGGGCGCGATAATCGCTGGCCGGCAGGTCTTCGGCGCGCGGCTGGGTGCCGGTCAGGAAGCCGCGGCCGAGCGGCGAATAGGGCACGAAACCGATACCGAGCGATTGGCACAGCGGCCAGATTTCGGCCTCGACGCCGCGTTCCCACAGCGACCATTCGCTTTGCAAGGCGCTGATCGGGTGGATGGCATGGGCGCGGGCGATGGTCGCCGGCCCGGCTTCGGACAGCCCCAGGAAGCGCACCTTGCCGGCGGCAACCAGTTCGGCCATCGCGCCGACCGTGTCCTCGATCGGCACCGCCGGGTCGACGCGGTGCTGGTAGAACAGGTCGATATGGTCGGTGCCGAGCCGGCGCAGGCTGGCATCGCAGACGGCGCGGATGTTGGCCGGGCTCGAATCGACCCCCGCGACCTTGCCACCTTCGATCCGGAAACCGAATTTCGTGGCGATTATCGCGCCGTCACGCTTGCCCTTGAGCGCGCGGCCGAGCAGTTCCTCGTTGATGAACGGCCCATAGATTTCGGCGGTATCGAAGAAAGTGATGCCCAGCGCGAGCGCCCGGTCGATCGTCGCCAGCGCTTCGGGCAGGTCGACCGCGCCATACATCGCCGCGGCCCCCGCCGTGCCGGCCATGCCCATACAACCAAGGCCCAGCGCCGAAACCTGCAACCCCTGTGTTCCCAAGCTGCGCATCTGCATGATCATTCTCCTTGAGCCGCCAGGGTAGCGACAGGGCTTCGACAAGCCAATGCGAGCGGCGTAGAGAAGGGCCGACAGGAGTTCAGCCCGCATGACACGCAAATATTTCGGCACCGATGGCATTCGCGGCCTCACCAATTCCGCGCCGATGACAGCGGCGATCGCCATGAAGGTCGGCCAGGCCGCCGGCACCCGCTTTTTGCGCGGCAGCCACAAGCACCGCGTCGTCATTGCCAAGGATACCCGCCTGTCGGGCTATATGATGGAATCGGCGTTGACGGCGGGTTTCACTTCGGTCGGCATGGATGTCATCCAATGTGGCCCGATCCCGACGCCGGCGGTGGCGATGCTGACCCGATCCTTGCGGGCCGATCTGGGGGTGATGATCTCGGCCAGCCACAATGCCTATCAGGATAACGGCATCAAGCTGTTCGGCCCCGATGGCTACAAGCTGTCGGATGCAGACGAGGCCGAGATCGAAGCGATGATCGATGCCGATGTCGCGCTGGCGGAACCGCGCGCCATCGGCCGCGCCCGGCGCATCGAGGATGCCCGCGGCCGTTATATCCATTTCGCCAAGGCGACCTTTCCCGAAGATCTGCGGCTCGATGGCCTCAAGGTCGTCGTCGATTGCGCGCATGGCGCCGCCTATGCCGTGGCCGGCGAGGCGCTGTGGGAACTGGGCGCCGAAGTCGATGCGATCGGGGTCAAACCCAATGGCTTCAACATCAATGAAAAGATCGGATCGACCCACCCCAAGGCCTTGCAGATGCGGGTGCTCGAAACCGGCGCCGATATCGGCATTGCGCTCGATGGCGATGCCGACCGCTTGATCGTCGTCGATGAAAAGGGCCAGATCATCGATGGCGACCAGATCATGGCGCTGGTGACGGGCCTGGCGCAGGATCGCGGCAGCTTGCGCGGCGGCGGGCTGGTGGCGACGGTGATGTCGAACCTGGGGCTCGAACGCTGGCTGGCGGCGCGCGGGCTCAGCCTGCACCGCGCCGGGGTGGGCGATCGCTATGTGCTGGAGGCGATGAAGGCCGGCGGCTTCAACATCGGCGGCGAACAATCGGGGCATCTCATCCTCGCCGATCATTCGACGACGGGGGATGGCCTGGTTGCCGCGTTGCAGGTGCTGGCGGCGCTGGTTTCGAGCGGCAAGCCGGCGAGCGAATTGCTGCACCTGTTCGACCCGGTGCCGCAATTGCTGAAAAGCGTGCGCTTCACCGGCACGCCGCTCGAAGCGGCGACGGTCAAGGCGGCGATTGCCGATGGCGAGGCGCGGCTGAACGGCAGTGGCCGGCTGCTGATCCGCAAATCGGGCACCGAACCTGTCATCCGGGTGATGGCAGAAGGCGATGACAAGCGGCTGGTGACGGCCGTGGTCGACGATATCTGCGCGGCGGTGGTGGCGGCGTGAGCGAATCCAATTTGGCGCGTATTCTCGTCATCGCCGGTTCCGACAGTGGCGGCGGTGCCGGCATCCAGGCCGATATCAAGACGATCACCTGCCTTGGCGGCTATGCGATGACCGCGGTGACGGCAGTGACGGTGCAGAATACGCTCGGGGTGTCCGCCATCCACGCCATCCCGCCCGAAATCGTTGCGGCGCAGATCCGCGCCTGTATCGATGATATCGGTGTCGATGCGATCAAGATCGGCATGCTGGGCAGCGCGGCCATTATCGAGGCGGTCGCCGATGCGCTGGCGGGCGTGACGGTGCCGATCGTGCTCGATCCGGTGATGGTCGCCAAGGGCGGCGCCAGCCTGATCGATTACGACGCCGCCGAAGCGCTGGTGCGGCGCCTGCTGCCGCTGGCGGCGGTGGTGACGCCCAATACGCCCGAGCTTGTCGAACTGACCGATACCGAGATCGAGGATGCGACCGATGCGCTGCTCGCGGCGCAGGAATTGCTCAATGCCGGCCCGCGCGCCGTGCTGGCCAAGGGCGGCCATCTGCCGGGGGATACGCTGACCGACTGGCTGGTGACGCGCGGCGGCCACACGGCTTTCACCGCGCCGAGGATCGAGAGCCGCCATACCCATGGCACCGGCTGCACTCTCGCATCGGCGCTGGCGTGCGGGCTGGGGCAGGGGCTGGCGCTGGAAGCGGCGGTCGTGCAAGCGCGAGCGTTCGTTGCGCAGGCCATCACGCGGGCGCCGGGGCTGGGTGGCGGGCACGGGCCGCTGGGGTTTTTCCCGCTGGCATGATTTCGTTCGACCATGAAGATCTTCACGCCGGGTCGGTCGCCGGGGTGGACGAGGCCGGGCGTGGCCCCTGGGCCGGGCCAGTGGTGGCCGCAGCGGTGATCCTCGATCGCCGTCAGGTGCCGCCGGGGCTGAACGACAGCAAGAAACTGAGCGAGGCAGCGCGCGAGCGGCTGTACGCGCCGATCATCGCGGGTGCTCGCCATGGCATCGGCATGGCAAGCGTCGTGGAAATCGACAGTCTCAACATCCATTGGGCGACGATGCTGGCGATGGAGCGGGCCGTGGCGGCGCTCGGCTGCGTGCCCGATCATGTGCTGGTCGATGGCAACAGGTTGCCGCGCTGGGCGTATCGTGCGACCGCGATCATCAAGGGGGATGCGCTGTCGCTGTCGATCGCGGCGGCTTCGATCATCGCCAAGGTGACGCGCGACCGGTTGATGGCCGTGCTCGATACCGAATGCCCGGGCTATGGCTGGGCACGCAACAAGGGCTATGGCACGGCGGATCATGCGCGGGGTTTGGCGGCGCTGGGCGTGACGGCGCACCACCGGCGGAGTTATGCGCCGGTTCGCAAATACCTCCCCCCGCCGGGGGGAGGTCGAGAGACGGCGTAGCCGGCCCGGGAGAGGGGTCTTGGACGTCGCCACGCGAGCACCCCTCACCCGGCTCGCGCAAGCGCGAGTCCGACCTCTCCCGCAGCCGCAGGCGACGCCTTCGCGTCAACGGGAGAGGTGGTTTGCCTTGTGATTGAGTCTTTTCGGCAACACGCCAGTGG
>JBBRVH010000115.1:0-9792 GCA_038246995.1 Sphingomonadales bacterium | reverse complement strand
GACGGCCATGCCACCGGCGTCGACATTTCCGAACCGCTGCTGGCCCGCGCCCGCACCCGCGCCGAAGAATTGCTCAGCGCAGCCGATTTCATCTGCGCCGACGCATCGCCCTTTCACGAAGAACCGGGCTTCGACCTGATCGTGTCGCGTTTCGGCATCATGTTCTTTGCCGATCCGGTTGCGGCCTTCACCAACATCCATGCGCTTGCCGCGCCCAGCGGTCGCTTGTGCTTCGCCTGCTGGCAACCCCCTGCCGACAATGGCTGGGCGACCTTTCCGCTGATGACCCTGGCGCCGTTGCTGCCACCGCAGCCAGCCGCCGACCCACACGCCCCCGGGCCGTTCGCCTTTGCCGATCCCGAACGCGTGCACGGCATCCTGGCCGCCGCGGGCTGGACCGACATCGCCTTTCACGCCTTGCCCTTCACCATGATCATCGGCGAAGGCGACGATCCCGTTACCGCCGCAGTCGATTTCAACCTGCGCATCGGCCCCGCCGCCCGTGCCATTCGCGATGCCGGCCGTGAAATCGAACCCGACGCGCGCGCGGCGCTGGCCGCGGCGCTTGCCGGCCATATAAGTGACTGTGCGGTCGGCCTGCCTGCGGCGGTGTGGCTCGTTTCGGCGCGGTCTTGATCGGGCGGTGTGACGAGGCGGCTTGAGCCTGACGGCTGCGTCGCCTAAGTCCTTCTTCATGACTTCGACCAACGATATCCGCCGCAGCTTCCTCGATCATTTCGGCAAGGCCGGGCACCGGGTCGTCCCCTCGGCGCCGCTGGTGCCGCAGAATGATCCGACGCTGATGTTCGTCAACGCGGGCATGGTGCCGTTCAAGAATGTCTTCACCGGCCTTGAAACCCGGCCGTACGTTACCGCCGCTTCGTCGCAGAAATGTGTTCGTGCCGGCGGCAAGCATAATGATCTCGATAATGTCGGCTATACCGCACGCCACCATACGTTCTTCGAAATGCTCGGCAATTTCAGCTTCGGTGATTATTTCAAGACCGATGCGATCGAGCACGCCTGGAGCCTGCTGACGCGCGAATGGGGCCTGGCGCCCGAAAAGCTGACCGTTACCGTCTATCACACCGACGATGAAGCCGCTGGCTTGTGGCGGAAGATCGCCGGCTTGCCCGAAAGCCGCATCATCCGCATCGCCACCAACGACAATTTCTGGTCGATGGGCGATACCGGGCCGTGCGGGCCCTGTTCGGAAATCTTCTACGATCATGGCGACCATATCTTTGGTGGCCCGCCGGGCAGCCCCGACGAGGATGGCGACCGCTTCGTCGAAATCTGGAACCTGGTGTTCATGCAGTATGAACAGGTCGACGCCGCGACGCGGCTCGACCTGCCGCGGCCGAGCATCGATACCGGCATGGGCCTCGAACGCATCGCGGCCGTGCTCCAGGGCGTGCACGACAATTACGACACCGATACCTTCAAGGCGCTGATCCGCGCCAGCGAGGAACGGACGCGCCCGGCCGATAGCCGCGAAGCGACCGCCTCGCACCGCATCATCGCCGACCATCTGCGCGCATCGGGCTTCCTTGTTGCCGATGGCGTGCTGCCATCGAACGAAGGCCGCGGTTATGTGCTGCGCCGGATCATGCGCCGCGCCATGCGCCATGCCCATCTGCTCGGCGCCGCCGAACCGTTGATGCACCGTCTGGTGCCCGCGCTGGTGGCCGAAATGGGGCTCGCCTATCCCGAACTGGCGCGCGCCCAGCCGCTGATCGAGGAAACGCTCAAGCTGGAGGAAACGCGCTTCCGCCAGACGCTGGTCAACGGCCTGCGGTTGCTCGATGATGCCACCGGCAGGCTGTCGCCCGGCGCGACCTTGCCGGGCGATGTCGCCTTCAAGCTGTATGATACCTTCGGCTTTCCGTACGATCTGACCGAGGATGCCTTGCGCGCCCAGGGCCGTGCCGTCGATCGCGCCGGCTTCGATGTCGCGATGGCCGAACAGAAGCGCGCCGCGCGCGCCGCCTGGACCGGCAGCGGCGCCAAGGCGTCCGACACGGTGTGGTTCGATATCGTCGAAGCCAGCGGCGCCACCGAATTCACCGGTTACACCAGCGTCACCGCCCAGGGCCAGGTCATCGCGCTGGTGCGCGATGGCGTGCAGGTCGACAAGGCAACCGCAGGCGAGAAGGTCGATATCGTCACCAACCAGACGCCGTTTTACGGGGAATCGGGTGGCCAGGCGGGCGATGCCGGGACGATCAGCGGTGACAATGGCCTCGCGATCACCGTCAGTGACGTGTCGAAGCCGCTCGGCAAACTGCATGTGCATCACGGCAGCGTGACCGGCGGTACGATTGCCGTGGGCGATACTGTCAGCCTGCATGTCGATGTCGAAAAACGCGACCGGCTGCGCGCCAACCATTCGGCGACCCACTTGCTCCACGCGGCGCTGCGCCATCGGCTTGGCGGCCATGTCACGCAAAAGGGCTCGCTGGTCGCCGCCGAGCGATTGCGCTTCGATTTCAGCCAGTCGAAGCCGCTGACCCCCGAGGACATCGCCGTCGTCGAAGCCGAGGTGAACGCGCAAATCCGCGGCAATCGCGCCGTTTCCACCCGGCTGATGACCCCCGAGGCCGCGATCGAAGCCGGTGCCATGGCGCTGTTCGGCGAAAAATATGGTGATGAAGTGCGGGTGTTGAGCATGGGCGTCGCGGGGGATGACGTTTATTCGACCGAATTGTGCGGCGGCACCCATGTCAACGCGCTCGGCGATATCGCGCTGTTCAAGATTACCGCGGAGGGTGCTGTTGCCAGCGGCGTGCGCCGTATCGAAGCGCTGACCGGCGAAGCGGCGCGGCTGTTTCTTGTCGAGCAGGAAAATCGCCTGAAGGCAGCAGCGGCGACGCTCAAGGCGCGGCCGGATGAGGTCGTGGCGCGGCTCGAGGCCTTGACCGAGGATCGTCGTCGCCTGGAGCGCGAGCTTTCCGACGCCAAGAAGGCGCTGGCGCTTGCCGGCCCGGCGACGGGTGGCGGTGCGGCGGCACCCGAAAGCATCGGTGGCATCGGTTTTCTGGGCCAGGTCCTCGAAGGGCTGGAGGCAAAGAACCTGCGCGGCCTGATCGACGATGCCAAGAAGGCGCTGGGTTCAGGTGTGGTCGTGTTCGTCGCGGTCAATGATGGCCGCGCGTCGGTTGCGGTCGGCGTTACCGACGATCTGGTCGGCAGCCGTTCGGCGGTCGATCTGGTCAGGCTCGCATCGGCCGCGGTTGGCGGGCAGGGCGGCGGTGGCCGGCCCGATTTTGCCCAGGCCGGCGGGCCGAATGGTGCCGAGGCGGCAGCGGCGGTTGCCGCCGTGCGCGCCGCGCTGGCGGGATGACCGCCGCGGCGGCGGTGATCGCGGCGCTGGGACTGGTGCCGCATCCCGAAGGCGGCTGGTTTCGCGAGATGTTTCGCGCCGATCCGGTGAACGGCCGCAGTGCGGTGACGGCAATTCATTTCCTGCTCGAGGCCGGGCAGCAATCGCACTGGCATCGCGTCGATGCCGATGAAATCTGGTGCTGGCACGCCGGTGCGCCGCTGGCGCTGGGCACGGCGCCGGTTTCGGGTGGCGGCGCGGTCTGGCAGCGGCTTGGCGGCGATGTGCTGGCGGGTGACGCGGTGCAAGCGGTTGTGGCTGCCGGCGACTGGCAGGCGGCACGCGCTGAACAGGGCTGGGCGCTGGTCAGTTGCGTCGTCGCGCCGGGGTTCGATTTTGCCGGTTTCGTGCTGGCGCCGCCTGGCTGGTCACCGGCCTGACGGGTGATGGGGGAACAATGATGCGCACCAAGTTGAAAGCCGTGCTGACGGGGCTGTCGTTGCTCGCGACCCCGGTGGCGGCGAGCGATGCCGGGGTCACCCGCTGGCGCCAGGCGCATGAAGCGGCGATCGTCGAACAACTTGCTGCCATGGTGCGCATCGAAAGCGTTGCCGCCAACCCGGCCGGACTGGTGCAGCAGGCCGACAGCCTTGTCGCGGCGTTGCAATCACGCGGTTTTGCGGCGCGCCTGTTGCCGGCCGGAGCCGGGCCGCCGATCGTTTATGGCGCGCTCGACACCCCGGGGGCGAAGCGGACGGTTGTGTTCTACGCCCATTATGACGGGCAACCGGTCAGGCCCGCCGATTGGGCGACACCGCCCTTTGCCCCGGTGCTACGCGCCGGCACGCTGGCGGCACCGGTCGTTGCGCCGCCGGCAAATGGTCGCTTCGACCCCGAATGGCGGCTGTTCGGCCGCGCGGTCAGCGATGACAAGGCGCCACTGGTGGCGTTCCTGGCGGCGTTCGATGCGCTGAAGGCGACCGGCCGCACGCCGGCGATCAATATCCGCATCGTCTGGGAAGGCGAGGAGGAAGCCGGTTCGCCGCACCTCGCTGCGGCGCTGGCGGCGCATCGCGACCTGTTGAAATCTGACCTCTGGTTGATCGGCGATGGTCCGGTGCACCAGTCGCGCCGCCCGACGATCAGCTTTGGTGCGCGCGGCGTGATGGGGCTCGACCTGACGCTTTATGGCCCGGTGCGGGCGCTGCACGATGGCCATTATGGCAATTGGGTGCCCAATCCGGCGGCGATGGCGGCCAATCTGCTTGCGTCGCTGCGCGATGATGATGGCAGGATCCTCATTCCGGGCTTTGCCGACGATGTTCGTCCCATCACGGCGGCCGAACAGGCGGCCATTGCGGCGCTGCCGCCGGTGGATGCCGGTTTGATGGCCGAATTCGGCATTGCAACCCATGAAGGCACCGACAGCCTGACGCTTGCCACGATGCGCCCCGCGCTCAATGTGCGCGGCCTGAAGGCCGGCGGCACCGGCAGCAGCGCCGCCAACGCCATCCCGACGACCGCCGAAGTGTCGCTCGATTTCCGTCTCGTGCCCGGCCAGACCCCTGAAAAAGTCCGCAGCCTGATCGAGAATTTCCTCAAGATGCGCGGCTGGACGCTGATCACCGCCGAGCCCGATCTTGCCCAGCGCCGCGCCACCCCGCGGCTGCTGCGGCTGGCCTGGGACGATGGCTATCCGGCCTTGCGCGCCGACATGGCCAGTCCGGCGGGGCGGGCCGTCATCAAGGCTGCCAGCGCCGCCGCCGGAGCGCCGGTCGTCGCCTTGCCGATGATGGGCGGCAGCGTGCCGATCTTCATGTTCGACCAGCTTTTCGGCGTGCCGATCATTTCATTGCCGATCGCCAATCACGACAACAGCCAGCACGCCGCCAACGAAAACCTGCGCCTGCAGAACCTGTGGGACGGGATCGATGCCTATGCCGCGATGCTGACCGGGCTCGATTGGTAGTTGACCGGGCGGTCGCTGCGGCGTTTGATGCCGTCCATCGAAAGGATCCGCCATGCTGCCGACCATCGACCCCGAATTCGGGCGGAAATACATCAGGTCCGCCAACGATTTTTATGGTTACGGCGTGCACCTGCTGTTCAACGAATGGTGGGAAGCGGCGCCGCAGGAAACCATCGACAAATATGTCGCGGCGATCGACGCCCACCCCGAACACGGCCCGCTGGCGCGGGAAGGCTGGATGGCGCCGCCGTTTCGCCTCGCCGCGCTTGACGCTTGTGCTACCGGCACGCTCGGCGCCGCGTATCGGGCGCATATGGTCGACAACGGCCTCGCCGATAAACTCGCCGAAGGCTATGCCGGCCTGACCGCGGATTTCGAAGCGGGCGGCAAGCTCGATCGCATGCCCGCGGTCATCAAGTACAAGGTTTTGCGCGGTTACCAGACCCACGATCTCCACCATGTGCTGACCGGCTATACCACCAGCCCGCCCCATGAACTGGCGCTTCAGGCGTTTCAATTGGCGCAGATGGATTATCCCTATGCGGCGATGACACTGGGGGTGATCGTCAGCCATATGGCGCTGGTCGACCCGTGGCTGATCAAGCCCGGCATGGACGCGATCACCGATGGCTGGGCCTTTGGCCGGCGCGCCAAAAGCCTGCAATTCATCCGGTTCGAAGACATGATCGACCGGCCGCTTGCCGATCTGCGCCGTGAATATGGCCTGGAGCGCGACGCGCCGTTCGCGCCGGTGATGGAACAAGTGTCGGAACTGATCGCCCAGGAACTGGTGGTGCAGGAAAAGATGCGCGCCGCCTGAAGATTCCGGTCGGCACGGCGCGCAAGGGTAACAACGGTAACAGGGGGATGGTGATGCGGCAGCGGTTTTTCGGCTTGGTGATCGGTGCCGCCCTGCTGTCCGGCCCGGTTGGCGCGGCCGACATCGGCGCCACCGTCACCGCGATCGCGTCGATCCGCAGCAGCACCGGTGCCAGCCCGGCGCCCGATAGCCGGCGGATCGCCTTTATCTCGAACAGCGCCGGCAGCCCGCAGGTCTGGATGATCGCTGGTGATGGCGCCCCGGTGCAGGTGACGCGGCTCGCCGATCCGGTCCAGTCGGTGCGCTGGAGCCCGGCGGGGGACTGGCTCGCCTATGACGTGGCACCCGGCGGCGGGCTCAATGTCCAGGTCCATGTCGTCCGGCCCGATGGCAGCGGCGACCGGATCGTCACCGCCGGCGGGCAGAGCAACAATCGCTTTTTCGGCTGGTCGCACGATGGCAAGCTGTTGCGTATCGGTTCGGCCGCCGCCGACCCGGCCCGTTTCGATCCGCAGCTTGTCGACCCGCTGACCGGCAGCGTGATCGCGGTCGGCGCGGGTTCGTCGGGGCTCGGCGGGCTTGTGCTCGGCAAGGATGGCCGGCTCGCCGTCATCGACCGGGCGGTGACGCGCGGTGACAGCAATGTCTGGCTGGTCGATCGCGCCAGCGGCGCCGAACAAGTGGTGACCCCGCACCAGGGCCGCGCCCAGTTCGGCACAATCGGCCTGTCGCCCGATTCGCGGCGGTTGTGGCTGCGGGGCAATGCCGCGACCGACCGTTATGCGCTGGTGGCGGTCGATATCGATGCCACGGGCAAGGCCGGGCCGATGCGCACCGTGCTCACGCGCGCCGATGCCGAGCTTGAAGATGCGGTGCTCAGCGATGATGGCGCCACCATCGCGCTGGTGTGGAACCGCGGTGGCCGCAGCGAACTCGCCTGGTTCGATACCGCGACGGCCACGGAGCGCCCCGGGCCGGCCCTGTCGGTCGATCTGGTCGGCGCTGCCGAATTTGCGCCCGATGGCAGGTCGCTGGTTTTCACCGGTTCAGGCGCCGCCGCCCCGGCCGATCTGTACCGGGTGGCCGTCGCCGACAATGCCATCAGCCGGCTCACGGCATCGGCGCATGACGGCGTCGACCTCGCCACCCTGGCGCGGCCGCGCCTGCTCGAATGGACGGCGCGCGACGGGGTCAAGCTGTCGGGCTGGCTTTATGCGCCGCAGGGGGCGACCGGGCCGCAGCCGATGGTGTTCATCTATCACGGCGGCCCCGAAGGCCAGTCGCGGCCCAGCCTGAGCAGCGATGTCCAGGCGCTGGTGGCGAGCGGCATGTCGGTGCTGCTGCCCAATGTTCGCGGCTCGACGGGGGCGGGCCGGGCGTTCATGGAGCTCGATAACGGCCCGCTGCGCGTCAACGGCGTCACCGATATCGCCGATACCAGCGCTTATGTCGTCAAGGCCGGGATTGCCGATGCGAAACGGCTCGGCATCATGGGGGGCAGCTATGGCGGCTATATGGTCATGGCCGGGGTGACCGAATTTCCGACGATGTTCGCGGCCGGGGTGAATTTGTACGGGGTCGTCAATTTCGACACCTTTTTCAAGAACACCCAGCCGTGGATGGCGGCGATTTCGACGGTTGAATATGGCGATCCGGTCAAGGACAAGGCGATGCTGGCGCGCCTGTCGCCGCTGGGCAAGATCGGGGTGGTGACGACGCCGCTGCTCGTCCTGCACGGCGCCAATGATACCAATGTCCCGGTCATCGAGGCCGAACAGATCGTCGCCAGCCTGAAGGCGCGCGGTGTGCCGGTCGGCTATGTCCTGTTCCCCGATGAAGGCCATGGCTGGCGCAAATTGCCCAATCGGGTGCGCAGCACGACGGCGATCGTCGACTTTTTCAAGGCGAAGCTCGGCAGCTAGGCAGCGCGGCGAAAGTCACGCCGGATGCGGTTTTGCGCTTTGCAGGATATGGCCCGAATTCGCGCCATGCGCAGTCAAGTGTCCGGTCGATTCAAAGAGCAATCAGCAGCCCCTTCGCACAATTCCGGCGTGTAGGACAGCGCGCCGGGCTTGGCACGCGCCGCCCGAATGCCTATCGCCTTGGCAGCGGGGCAAAGGGACCAGGCATGACACGCACGCAGCACGACACCCCCGGCGTCGCGGTTTCATGATCGCCGAACTGGCCGCGGCGACCGCGATGGTGCTGGCGACGGTGTTCCTCCACGCCATCGGCCTGGTGTTGCTCGCCAAGCTGACACGCTATGAAGCCGCCGAGGAATTGCGCAAGAAAATCCAGCCGCTGTCGGTCACCGGCGTGTCGCTGACGATGACGATCGTGATCGGGCTGTTCGCCCTCCACGCCATCGAAATCTGGCTGTATGCGGTGCTTTACCTCGAACTCGGCGCCATCGATACGCTGCGCCATGCGGTCTATTTTTCGACGCAGACCTATGCCGCGATCGGCTTTGGCGACGAACTGCTCAATCCCGAATGGCATCTGCTTGCGGCGATCGAGGGTATCAACGGCGTCATCCTGCTCGGTTGGTCGACGGCGTTTTTCGTGACGACGATGCGAAGGGTGGGGCATTTTTGAGAGGCCAGCTTCTCCCTCCCCCCACGCGAAGCGTAGAGTGGAGAGGGCCGGGGTGGGGGCGGCGGAAACAGGAGTTCGCGCCCACCGGCAAAACCCCCACCCCGACCCTCCCCACTCTCCGTTCGCTGCGCTCACGGGGGAGGAGGGGGCAGGAAGGTCGCAAGTTCGTGGATCAGGGTGCGGGCGATGTCATTCTCGGCGACTTGCAAGTTGGTGAAGCGCAGCACGCGATAGCCCTGCGCCTTCAGCCAGGCGGTGCGCGCCATTTCGGCGGCCGAATCGAGATCATGGGTGTCGCCGTCGATTTCGATGATGGTGCTTGCCCGATGCGAGGCAAAATCGGCGATGTAGCGGCCGGCAAACGGCACTTGCCGGCGGAAGTGCAAAGCGTCGAACGGCGCGGTGCGCAGGATGCGCCACATGGCGCGTTCGGCCGGCGTCGGCGCGTTGCGCATGGTGCGGGCACGGGTTTGCAAGGGCCGATCGGGCATGGGGTGAGCCTAACCGCTCCGCCGCCCGACGCAAAGCGCACGCCGGGTCAATCTTCCTCCCCCCACGCGAAGCGTAGGGTGGGGAGGGACGTGGGGGCTCTGTCACCAAAGCCAGGCCTCACCGCCAAAACCCCCACCCCGACCCTCCCCACTCTCGTTTCGCTGCGCTCACCGGGGGGAGGGGGCCAGTCTCCCTCCTCCCACCGCCGCAGGCGGTAGAGTGGGGAGGGTTGGGGTGGGGGTGGCGCCTGCGCCGAGCGCGTGAGGGTGTTGCTTCCGCCCCGCCAGCACCCAAGCCCTGCAGCCAGACACATCCTCGTCCGGCGCGCGGGCGCGAGTCTCGCCTCTCCGGAAGGTGGGAGAGGGAGCAAGCAGTAAACTGTTCCCGGAATTCGCTGTTAACCGGAAAACTTTGATGACAGTTTAAACTGACAAGCTTGAACACGCGCAGAAAGATCGTGTCCCACAGCGTGGTGTAGGTTCGCGGTTTCGCCGCTTTGATCTCCGGCTTGGCCGGGTTGATCATGCTGCCATGGATGACAGCGTGACGGTGGGATCATCGCTCATTTGCGACACACTTTCGAGTTTCATGTAG
>JBBRVH010000114.1:0-9796 GCA_038246995.1 Sphingomonadales bacterium | reverse complement strand
GCCGAACTGGAAGCCGAAGGGGTGCCGGCGGCCGACCAGACGATCAGTTGCGAAATCGATGTGCGTTATGCCGGCCAGGCCTTTGAAGTGCCGCTGACCATTGCCCCCGAAGCCGGGATCGCCGACCTGACGGCGCGGTTCGATGCCGAACACAAGCGGCTGTTCACCTTCAACCTGTCGGTGCCGCAGGAACTCGTCAATATCCGCGTCGTGGCACTCGGCAAGGCTGCCAACGTCGAGGCGGAACGCATTGCGAAAGGTGATGGCAACCCCATCGCCGCCAAGGTCCGCGACCATGAAGTGTGGATGGACGGCGCGGCCCGGCCGGCGGTGATCTATGATCGCAGCAAGTTGCGCGCCGGCGACCTGGTGCCCGGCCCGGCCGTGGTCACCGAAATGGATTCGACGACGCTGATCCACAACGGCCACACCGCGCTTGTCGATGATTTCGGCAATCTCCTGATCAATCCGGCCTGAGGGGAAAACCGATGCCCGCCCAGATCATCCAGACCAACAATGCCGCGTTCGAGCCGAAGAAAATCGATCCGGTCACGCTCGATATCGTCGAGAACGCGCTGCGCAACGCCCGCATCGAAATGGACGCGACGCTGGTGCGCACCGCCATGTCGCCGGGCATCCGCGAGCAGGGCGATGCCTTTCCGCTCATCGCCAACCCCGATGGCAAGATGATCGTCGGCCAGTTCGGCAGCTTCATCGATGGCTTCATCCGCAATTTCAACGGCACCATCGAGGAAGGGGACATGATCCTGCTTTCCGACCCGTACAGTTGCGAAGGCGCGGTCAGCCATTCGAATGACTGGCTGGTACTGTTGCCGGTTTATCGCAACGGGCGTCTTGTTGCCTGGACGGCGATGTTCGGCCACCAGTCCGATATCGGTGGCAAGGTCGCCGGATCGATGCCGATCGACGCACGGGCGATCTTTGAAGAAGGCGTGCGGATTCCGCCGGTGAAGATCTACCAGCGCGGCGTCTATAACGAAGATCTCATCAAGCTGGTCATGCACCAGACCCGCAAGCCCGATTGGTGCGCCGCCGATCTCAACGCGCTGATCGCTGCCTGCCGCGTCGCCGCGCGCCGGGTCGAGGAAATGTGCGCGCGCTTCGGCGATGACATCATCGTCGCCGCCATGGATGATCTGCTCGCCCGCAACCACCGCGCCATGAAGGCGCTGATCGCCTCGTCGGTTTCCACCGACGCGGTCAGCTTCACCGATTTCATCTGCGACGATGGCGTCGGCTTCGGGCCGTACAAGATCAAGTGCACGATGCAGCGCGTCGGCGACAAGGTGGTGCTCGATTTCGCCGGCACCGATCCGCAGTCCGATGCCTCGATCAATTTCCTGCTCAACGAGAACATGTTCAAGATGTTCTTCGGCATCTACATGATCATGGTCTTCGATCCGCAGATCATGTTCAACGATGGCTTTTACGATCTGATCGAGGTCAGGATCCCCGAAGGTTCGCTGCTCAAGCCGAAATTCCCGGCCGCGCTGTCGGGGCGCACCCATGCGCTGGGGCGGATTTTCGATATCCTCGGCGGCCTGCTCGGCCAGCGCACGCCGGAATTCCTGTGTGCCGCCGGCTTCTCGTCGTCACCGCACCTGATGTATTCGGGCCGCGACACCCGCCCGGGCAAGAACAACGAATGGTTCCAGCTGTTCCAGATCGGTTTCGGCGGCATCCCGGGCAAGCCCTTCGGCGATGGCCCCGATGGCCACAGCCTGTGGCCGGGCTTCACCAACGTGCCGAACGAGTTTCTCGAACGCTATTTCCCACTGCGGATCGAGCGTTATGAAGCGCTGCCCGATACCGGCGGCGCCGGGCTCAACCGCGGTGGCAACGGCATCCACATGTCGTATCGCTTTCTCGCGGCCGGCACCGTCTCCATCCATGACGACCGCTGGTTCACCTATCCCTGGGGCGTCAACGGCGGCAACCCGGGCAGCCGGGCGCGCAAGGTCCTCGAAAAGCCCGATGGCACCCAGACGATCGTCGCCAACAAGCTCGACAGCCTCGATGTCGAGGCCAATGACGTGCTGCACTTCATCACCTGGGGCGGCGGCGGCTGGGGTGACCCGTTGCAGCGCGATCCGGCCCTGGTTGCCAAGGAAATCCGCCAGGGGCTGGTGACGGTGGCCGGCGCGCGCGCCTATGGCGTCGTCATTGCGGCCGATGGCTCGGTTGATGCCGACGCAACGACCGCGTTGCGCGCCGAAATGGCCGCCGCCGTGCCGCCGGGGACCGACCTGTTCAATTTCGGCGGCGATATCGAAACATTGCGCGCTGCCTGCCTCGCCGAAACCGGGCTTCCCGCCCCGCGTCCGCCGGTCTGGCACAACCAGCCGCTCGCCATTGCGGCCGAATGAGCGCCACCATGACTGAAAATACGGGGCCGCTGGCCGGCATCCGGGTTGTCGAAATGGGCCAGCTCATCGCCGGGCCGTTCTGCGGGCAATTGCTCGGCGACATGGGGGCGGAGATCATCAAGGTCGAGCCGCCCGCTGCCAATGGCAAGGCCGGCGGCGACCCGATGCGTGTCTGGGGCCGCGGCGATTTCCCGCTGTGGTGGGAAGTCGTGGCGCGCAACAAGAAATCGGTGAGCGCCGATCTGCGCAACCCCGAAGCCCAGGCGCTGGTGCGCAAGCTCATCGCCACCGCCGACATTCTTGTTGAAAACTTCCGCCCCGGTACGCTTGAAAAGTGGGGCATGAGCCCCGCCGCGCTCCACGCCGAAAACCCCGGGCTGATCATTGTCCGCGTCTCGGGCTATGGCCAGACCGGGCCGTATTCCGACCGGGCCGGCTTTGGCGGCATCGGCGAGGCGATGGGCGGCTGGCGCGCGATCGTGGGTGACCCCGACCGACCGGCCAGCCGCATGGGCGTGTCGATCGGTGACAGTCTTGCCGCCACCTATGGCTGCATGGGCGCCCTTGCGGCGCTGCGCCATCGCGACCGGACCGGCGAAGGCCAGGTCGTCGATTCGTCGCTGTATGAAGCCGTGCTGCAGGTGATGGAAAGCCTGGTGCCCGAATATGTCGCCTCGGGCTATGTCCGCGAGCGCTCGGGCTCCATCCTGCCCGGCATCGCGCCGTCGAATGTCTATCCGACCAGCGACGGCGAATATCTCATCGGCGCCAACCAGGACACGGTGTTCGGGCGGCTGTGCACCGCGATGGGCCGGCCCGAACTGGCGAAGGATCCGCGCTATGTCGATCACATCTCGCGCGGCCGTAACCAGACCGAGCTCGACGATCTGATCGCCGACTGGACGCGCACGCTGACCGTCGATGAACTGGAAGCGCTGATGGTCGAACATGGTGTGCCGGCGGGCAAGCTGTTCCGCCCGCAGGACATGATCGACGACCCGCATTTCCAGGCGCGCGAAGCGCTGATCGATGTGCCGAGCGACCGCTGGGGCAGCGTCAAGATGCAGAATGTCTTCCCCAAGCTGTCAAAAACGCCCGGCAGCGTACGCCGCGCCGCACCGGCGACGGTGGGGCAGGACAATGGCCAGGTTTATGGCGATGTGCTGGGGATGACGGGTGACGAAGTTGCGGCGCTGACGGCGCGCGGGGTGATCTGAGGGGGGAAGACGGCGTAGCGCCAGCCGCCACCACTGAACCATTCTCCCAGCTATCACCTGGGGCTTGACCCGGGGCCCAGCTTCTTCCTGCACTTCCTCTGTCATGCCAGCGGAGGCTGGCATCCAGACGTGGTTACGCGAACCGGCTGTCGGTGCTTGTGGCGCGACTGGATGCCAGCCTGCGCTGGCATGACAATGTGTGGGGGGCGGCGCTTTGGTGGTAGCGCAAGAAAAGCGGAGCCCCGAGTCAAGCCCGGGGTGACATTGCTTATTGGGTCAGTCGCTGCGCCTGTGCCCACGCCAGAGCGTCAGGCAGCGTCGCGGCGATGAACGGGTCCTTTGCGTCCTGATAGCCTGTTTCCGGCAACCCGGCCTTCAGCGCCGAATAGGCAGCCGCCACGGCGGGATGCGCGATCAGATAGTCCCGAAACGCCAGGTGCCGGGCGATCGGCGGCGCACCGGCGGCGAAGATGTGGAGATGGTGGCTGCGCACCCCGCCCTCGTTCATCCGGAAATAGCGCCGCCCGGGGATGCCATATTCGCCCATCGCCTCGAACCCCAATGCCACCAATTTCGGGCCCGCCGCATCGAGTGCCGCCAGCGACGCGACGTCCCCCAGCATGTCGATGATCGGCTTGGCCATGATCCCCGGCACCGCGGTACTGCCGATATGGTGCAGCGTGATCGGCATCGGCGCCAGCGCCGCCACGACGCGCGCTGCCGCCTCGGCATGGCGCGCCGGCCAACGCGGATCGTGCGGCACCACCGGCGACATCAGCCGATCCACCCCGCCGTCGCCGCCAGCAGCCACAGGCCGATGCCGAGAAAGATCAGCGCGGCGATGCCATGCACTGTGCGCAACGGCACCTTTTCGACGAGTTTCTGCCCCAGCAACACCGCCGGCACATTGGCGAGCATCATGCCGAGCGTCGTCCCCATCGTCACCGCCAGCACCGAATCGAAGCGGGCGCCCAGCGCCACCGTGGCAATCTGGGTCTTGTCGCCGATCTCGACAATGAAAAAGGCGATGGTCGTCGCCACGAACGCGCCATGGCGGGGTGGGGCTGCGTCGATATCGTCGAGCTTGTCCGGGATCAGCGTCCAGCCCGCCATGGCGATGAACGAGGCGGCGACGGCATAGCGGAACCACACGCCCTCGAACCAGCCGGCCAGCGCCATCCCCGCCCACGCCGCCAGCGCATGGTTGGCGAGCGTTGCAACAAGAATGCCGGCAATCACTGCCAGCGGGGCGCGAAAGCGGGTGGCGAGCACGATGGCGAGCAATTGCGTCTTGTCGCCCATTTCGGCGAGTGCGACGACGCCGCTTGATGTGAGCAAGGCGGTCAGGAAATCGGGCATGGAGCACTTCCGGGGCCGGGCAGCAGGGACGCAGTGACACGCCACCCCCCGCCCGGCCGGGCAGGGATGGCGTGTCACCGGTCTCGCCCGATCGCTGTGGGCGATCTCCCTGCACCACGGCATCTCTGCCGAGCATGTTGACGCAAGGTCACCGCTGCAACAGCGGCGGGCTACTCCCCGAATGACCATCACGGGATAGGCGGTCGCACCCCCGCCAGCAAGCGCAATCGCTCTTGCCGCCGCGGCGCGGCTGGCGCACGGTTGCCGGCATGAGTTGGCTTGCCCTGTTGAGCGCCGCCGTCGTGGCGAGCGCACCACCCGTTGTTGTCGTGCCGATAATTCCGCCGGCAACGATCGACAACAACCTCGAAGTCGTCGGCGAAAGCCTGGCCGCCGAGGAACGCCGCACCCGGCTGTTTGTCGACGTGCTGGTCAATGGCAAGGGGCCGTACAGTTTCCTTGTCGATAGCGGCGCCGACCGTTCGGTGATCGGTGCCGGGCTTGCCGAGCGGCTGGCGCTGCCGGTCGATGCCGATGTGCTGGTGCGCGGCATGGCGGGGACGAGCCCGGCGACCACGGTTTTCATCGAGACGCTGAGCATCGGCAGCAGCAAGATCGACGGCATCGTCGCGCCGGCGCTGCCTGAACGCTATCTCGGTGCCCAGGGCATCATCGGCATCGATGCGCTCGCCGACCAGCGCCTGCTGCTCGATTTCGACAAGCGTACCGTCGTTATCCAGGATTCGCGGCAACCCCAGGCGCGCGAGGAAGGCGAAATCATTGTCACCGCGCGCCGCCGCAAGGGCCAGCTCATCCTCACCCAGGCGAGTGTCGATGGCGATCGAACCTATGCGGTGATCGATACCGGGTCGGAACTGACGATCGGCAATTCGGCGATGCTGCGCCGGGCGCTGCGCGGCCGCAGCAAGCCGCCGATGCAGACGATCAGCCTTATCAGCGTGACCGGCGCCAGCTTCAGCGCCGAAGTGACGACGCTTGCCGAATTGCGCGTCGGCGGGGTTATCCTCAAGAATGTCACGGTGGCGTTCACCGATGCGCCGCCGTTTGAGCTGTTCGGGCTGGAAAAACAGCCGGCGCTTCTGCTCGGCACCGATCTCCTCAAGAATTTCAAGCGCTTGTCGCTCGATTTCCGTAATCGCAAGGTGCGTTTCGTGCTGCGCCGATAGCGTTGCCGGCCCCTTGTGTTGCGTAAAAGTCACACCATATCGATCGGGACTGGAGGCAAATCGCCATGAACATCGAAAAATTCACCGATCGCGCCAAGGGCTTCCTGCAATCGGCGCAGACCGTTGCCATTCGCAACAATCACCAGCGCATCGCGCCCGAACATGTGCTGAAGGCCCTGCTCGAGGACGAGGAGGGCATGGCGGCCAACTTGATCCGTGCCGCCGGCGGCCGCCCCGAAACCGCGATGCAATTGACCGACCAGGCGCTCGCCAAGATCGCCCAGGTGTCGGGCAGCGGCGCCCAATCGCTCAATTGGGACAATGACACGGTGCGCGTGCTCGACCAGGCCGAACAGGTCGCTACCAAGGCCAGGGATTCGTTCGTGACGGTCGAACGCCTGCTGGTGGCGTTGACGCTGGCGACGACAACGCTGGCGGGCAAGGCACTGGCAGCGGCGGGCGTGACGGCGCAGGCGCTCAACACGGTGATCGAGACGACCCGCAAGGGTCGCAGCGCCGATAGTGCCGGCGCCGAGGCCAATTTCGATGCGCTCAACAAATATGCCCGCGACCTGACCCAGGCGGCGCGCGACGGCAAGCTTGATCCGGTCATCGGCCGCGACGAGGAAATCCGCCGCACCATCCAGGTGCTGGCGCGGCGCACCAAGAACAATCCGGTATTGATCGGCGAACCCGGCGTCGGCAAGACCGCGGTGGTCGAAGGGCTGGCGCTGCGCATTGCCAATGGCGACGTGCCCGATGGACTGAAGGACAAGCGCCTGATGTCATTGGACATGGGCGCCTTGATCGCCGGGGCGAAATATCGCGGCGAATTCGAGGAACGGCTGAAGGGCGTGCTCGATGAAGTGCGCGCCGAAGGGTCCGATGTCGTGCTGTTCATCGATGAAATGCACACGCTCGTCGGTGCCGGGGCCTCCGAAGGCTCGATGGATGCGTCGAACCTGCTCAAGCCGGCGCTGGCGCGCGGCGAACTGCACTGCATCGGTGCGACGACGCTCAACGAATATCGCAAATATGTCGAAAAGGACGCAGCGCTCGAACGGCGTTTCCAGCCGGTGCTGGTCGGCGAACCCAGCGTCGAGGACACCATCTCGATCCTGCGCGGCTTGAAGGAAAAATACGAACTTCACCATGGCGTGCGCATCACCGATGGCGCGATCGTGGCGGCGGCGACATTGTCGAACCGCTATATTTCGGATCGCTTCATGCCCGACAAGGCGATCGACCTGATGGACGAAGCGGCCTCGCGGCTGCGCATGGAAGTCGAATCCAAGCCCGAGGAGATCGAGAATCTTGATCGCCGCATCATCCAGTTGAAGATCGAAGCCGCCGCCCTGGAGCGCGAATCGGACGTCGCGTCGAAGGATCGGCTGGCGGCGCTGCGCAGCGAACTGGCCGAACTGGAAGAAGAATCGGGCGCGCTGACGCTGCGCTGGACGGCGGAGAAGGACAAGCTTGCCGCTGCTACCCAGATCAAGGAACGGCTGGATGCAGCGCGGCTGGAGATCGACCAGGCGCAACGCGGCGGCGATTATGCCAAGGCCGGCGAGTTGACCTATGGCCGCATTCCGGAACTGGAGCGCCAGTTGGCCGAAGCCGAGATCGCCACCGCGAACGCGATGACGCGCGAGGAAGTGACCGCCGATGATATCGCCGCCGTAGTGTCGCGCTGGACCGGTATTCCCGTCGACCGGATGCTCGAAGGCGAGCGCGAAAAACTGCTCAAGATGGAGGATATCCTCTCGGCCCAGGTCATCGGCCAGGCCGCCGCAGTCCATGCCGTGTCAGCAGCGGTGCGCCGGGCCCGCGCCGGCTTGCAGGATCCTGGCCGCCCGCTCGGCAGCTTCCTGTTCCTCGGCCCCACCGGCGTCGGCAAGACCGAACTGACGAAAGCCCTGGCGAATTTCCTGTTCGACGATCCGCGCGCCATGGTCCGCATCGACATGTCGGAATATATGGAAAAACATGCGGTTGCGCGGCTGGTCGGCGCGCCTCCGGGCTATGTCGGCTATGAAGAAGGCGGCGTGTTGACCGAGGCGGTTCGGCGCCGGCCCTATCAGGTCGTGCTGTTCGACGAGGTCGAAAAGGCCCATGCCGATGTCTTCAACATCCTGCTGCAAGTGCTCGATGACGGGCGCCTCACCGATGGCCAGGGCCGGACGGTCGATTTCACCAACACGCTGATCATCCTGACGTCGAACCTGGGCAGCCAGTATATCGCCGGCCTGCGCGATGACCAGCCGATCAACGATGCCGAACCCCAGGTGATGGAGGTGGTGCGTGGGCATTTCCGCCCGGAATTCCTCAACCGGCTCGACGAAATCGTGTTGTTCCAGCGGCTGGGCGAAAGCGCCATGGCGCCGATCGTCGATTTGCAGGTCAAGCGCGTGCAGGACCTGCTCAAGGATCGCAAGATCGTGCTGAACCTGACCGATGCCGCGCGGCGCTGGCTGGCGCGGGTCGGCTATGATCCGGTCTATGGCGCCCGCCCGCTGAAGCGGACCGTGCAGAAGCACCTGCAGGACCCGCTTGCCGATCTGATCCTTGCCGGGTCGGTCGCCGACGGGTCGACGGTCGCGGTCGATGAAGGCGATGGTCGGCTGGCGCTGACCCCGCAATAAGGGGTCAGTTGCTGCCGGGCCGACTACGCGTGCTGTCAACCAGATCGCGACCGAAGTTCTGGTTGGTATCGTCGATGAAGGCCCATTGCGCACGGGTGTGACAGGTCTTCTTCGTCGAAACCAGGCTGCCGATCACCTTGTCCTTGCGGCAGACAGTCTGCTGCATGCGATCGATTTGGGGGGCTTCGGCAGCGGCTGGCGCTGCGGGGGCAGCAGCCGGTTCGGCCGCAAAGCTGGCCGTGGCGGTCAATACGCCGCCGATTACCACGCTGAAAAGCGAAATGTTCGTGCGCACGGGGGGCTCCATTGCATCTGTGTATTACCTTGCCAATATACTTTTTACACTTTGCAAGGCAAGCACGCCGATAGCGGTTGCGACGGGCCGTGATCGGCGTCAAATGTGCCGATGACCAGTGTGCCGACCATTGCGGGGATCGCCCGCGACCCGCTGTGGTTCCCGCATCGTTATGATCCCGGCCATGACGCGGTGCATTTTCGCCGGCTTGAACGCAGCGTGCATCGCGCCGCGACCTTCCTGACCGATGAATATCTGCCGGCCGGCGAACCGATGGTCATCCGCCGCGCCGAAGCGATGGCGGCGGCGCCAGCGCAGGCGCCGTTGCACTTCATTTTCCATTCGGCGTTTTGCTGTTCGACCCTGCTGGCGCGCGCTTTCGATGCCCCGGGGCTGGCGAGGGGGTTGAAGGAGCCGGTGCTGCTCAACGATCTTGTTGGCTGGCAGCATCGCGGCGGCACGGCGGCGCAGATTGCGCCGGTGCTGGATGCGGGGCTGACGTTGCTGGCGCGGCCGTTTGCGCCGGGGGAGGCGGTGATCATCAAGCCGTCGAACCTGGTCAATGGCCTGGCGCCGGGGATGTTGTCGATGCGGCCGCAAGCGCGCGCATTGCTGCTGTATGCGCCACTGCGGACTTATCTCGGGTCTGTCGCGAAAAAAGGCATGACCGGGCGGTTGTGGGTGCGCGACTTGTTGATCAAGCAATTGC
>JBBRVH010000113.1:0-9965 GCA_038246995.1 Sphingomonadales bacterium | reverse complement strand
CCCTTCCCCCACCGGCGCAGCCGGTAGAGTGGGGAGGGTCGGGGTGGGGGTTTAGAATACCCGCGTCCACACCCCCCACCCCGGCCCTCCCCACTCTCGGCTGCGCCGGGGGGGAGGGAGCAGAGGCGGCTATGCCGCGATCGCCCGCTCGATCCAGTCGCGGGTATCCGGGATCGCTGCTTCGACCTGGGGCAGATCGTTGACGCACAGGAACTTGAACTGCGGCTGCAAGGCCCGCGCCAGATAGGCGCGTACCTGCGGCAGCGGGTAATCGAGCACGGCGCCGGTGCGCAGGTGGAGGTGATCATCACCGCCATGCAGCACCGCCAGCCCTTGCGCGATGCAGGCATGATTGTGCAGCGCCTGCGGCAGGAATTGCGAAACGCAGCGGAAACGCTGCCCGATATTGGCAACGAATGCCGCGCGGTGCGCTTCATACAGCCCCGCCATCACCGAACGGCGCAGCGGGTGGACGACATGCGCGCCGGCGAACAGGTGCGCCGCGCCATAGCCCGCCAGCGCCGCCGCATTGATCTGGGTGAGCGCGTTCAACCGCGCCGGGTCGGCGCGACTGGCGGGATCATCGGCAATGGCGCGCTGGTCGGTCCAGGCACCGCGCAGCACCGGGGCGCCGCCACGGAACACATCGCCGGGGGCCAGCGGCCCGGTCAGAAAGACATCGTCGTTGAAATAGACAAAGCGTTCGGCCAGCCCCGGGATGCGCCACAACAGGCTTTCGATGGCGAGCGAGTTGAAGGTCGGCAGCGCGTCTTCATGGCCGGCGAACAGCGTCAGGTGATCGACGATGGCGATGCGCGCGACAAGTTCGGGCGGCAGGCGCGACAGGTCGGGCATCTGCGCATCGGTGACGATCCAGATGCGGCCGATCCACGGTGCATGGTTGGCGATCGAGCGCAGGCAATAGCCAAGCTCGTCGCTGCACGCCCAGCGGTGCGGGTTGGTCGCGTTGGCGTTGTGGCTTGTTTCGGGCTGGTGCTGGCGGCGCCTGGCCGCATGCGCCGGGTCGGCACCATCGACCCAGGTAATGACGGCGTCGATGCGCGCGTCGTCGATCAATTCAGTCATGTGTCGCGTCCGGGCGGGTGTTGCAGCCCGTCACCATAGAACAGACGTGACGGGCAATGCGGTGCGGCGCGCGGCAAGTCAATGAGGCACTTTTGTTACGGTCGTGCGTTAAGGGCGCCGGCGACGCGTCGACAGAAGACCGGACCCGACTCCCTCCCCCCGGCGGGGAGGGCGACTCGCGAAGCGAGCGGGGTGGGGGTCAGGTGTGGCGGCGCGAGGACCCCCCACCCCGGGCCGCGCGAGCCGCGCGTCTCTCGCCCTCCCCGCCAGGGGAGGGAGTGGCTTGTCCTTCCTGCTCAAACCCGGCACTGCCGTTGCCATGGCCAGTGCTGCCCCTGCCCCGCCGCCGTCCGGCTGGCGCGACCTGCTCGCCGGCGGACGTGGCGGCAGTTTCCTGTTCATCATGCTCGGCATGTGGCTGATGGCGGCCGACGCGCTGGTCACCGCGACGATCATGCCGAGCGTCGGTGCCGACCTGGCCGGCTTTGCCTGGTTCGGCTGGGCCACGTCGGGGTTTCTTGTCGGCCAGGTCGTGGCGGGGGCGTGCGTTGCGCCGCTGACCGCGCGTTTCGGCCTGCGCGGCGCGATGCTCGGCGGCGGTGCGGCGCTGGCGCTGGGCTGCGCGGTATCGGCGTTTGCCCCCGCCATGCCATGGTTCATTGCCGGGCGGATCGTGCAGGGCGCGGCGGCCGGCGTGATCGGCGGGCTATGTTATGTCGCGATCGGGCTGGTGTTCCCGCCGCGTCACCTGCCGCGGGTGTTTGCCGCCGCAACCAGCGTGTGGGGTATCGCGACGGTGGTCGGCCCGCTGGTCGGCGGGCTGTTCGCCGATGCCGGGGCGTGGCGGGCCACCTTCTGGTTCTTCGCGGGCCAGGCGCTGCTGTTCATGGTGCTGGTATGGCGGATCATCCCGCGCGATACCGATCGAGCGGCGGCACCGCCGGTGCCGGTGGTGCCGTTGCTGCTGCTGTCGGCTTCGGTCGCGGCGTTTGCGGTGGCGGGCGTGATCGCCGATGGCCGGGCGGCGCTGGTGCTGGCGGCGATCGGCGTGCCGCTGCTGGCAGGGGCGCTGCGGCGCGATGCGGCGCTGCCGGCCGGCGCGTTGCTGCCGCGCGCGACGCTGGTGCGCGGATCACCGCTGGGCGCCGCCTATCTGTTCTATTTCACCGCGACCGCGGCGGCGACGGGTTTTGCCGTCTATGCCCCTGCCATCCTGCAATTCACCGACCGGTTGAGCGCGCTGCAGGCCGGCTATGTCGTCGCGGTCGAGGCGCTCGCCTGGACGGGGTGCGCGCTGCTGGTCTCGGGCGGCGGGGCGCTTGTGGCGAAATGGTCGGTGCGCGCCGGCGCGGCGGCGGTGGTGCTCGGCATCGCGCTGTTGCTGGTGGTGATGGCGCCGGGGCCGGTATGGGCGGTGGCGGTGGGCGGCGGGCTGCTCGGCGGCGGTTTCGGCCTGTCGTTCGCCTTTGTCAGCCAGTTCCTGATGACCAGCCTTGGCGCGGACGAGACGGCGGCGGGGTCGGCCGCTATCGGCACGGTGCGCAACAGCGGCGGCGCGGTCGGGGCGGCGCTGGCGAGCATGGCGGCGAATTTGAACGGCTTTGCCGGGGGGTTGAGCGCGGGGAATGTCGACGCGGTGGCGTTCTGGGTGTTTGCGACGGCGCTGCCGTTGGCGGTGGTGGGGCTGGTAGCGGCGTGGAGACTGGCGGGGCGGATGAACCCTCTGCTCCCTCCCCCCCTGTAAGCGCAGCGAACAGAGAGTGGGGAGGGTCGGGGTGGGGGGTGTGGACGCGGGTGCCGAAATCCCCAACCCCCCGACCCTCCCCACTCTACCGGCTGCGCCGGTGGGGGGAGGGGGAAGTCAGATCAGAAATCCACCGCGATCCCGCTTTTTTCCCAATCGCCATAGCGCACCGGATCGGGGCCCTTGCGGCCGCCGAATTCGGGCGCCGGCTCGGCCGCCGGCAGCGGATCGGGCTGGGGCACCGGCTTTGATTTGGGGGGCACGTAATCGGTATCGGCGGGGCGGGACATCAGCGGGTTTCCGAATTGCGGGCGGGTGCGCTAGGGGAAGGCATACGCCCGGCGGGCACAGATCAAAAGAGGCAGCGGCGATATGGCCGATCCGTTCGACAACAAGGTAATCGCGCTGACCGGCGCCGGCAGCGGCATCGGCCGGGCGCTGGCGCTCGATCTCGGGGCGCGCGGCGCGGTGCTGGCGCTGGCCGACAAGGATGCGGCCGGGCTGGCCGAAACCCGGGCGCTGCTCGGCAACCGGCCGGCCAGCACTACCGTCCTCGATGTCTGCGATACCGACGCGCTGACTGCCTGGGTCGATGGCGCGGCGGCGGAATTCGGCCGGCTCGATGGCATCATCAACAACGCCGGGTTGACCGTGGTGGCGCCCTTTGCCGAGACACCGCGCGCCGATTTCGACCGGGTGATGGCGGTCAATTTCGGCGGGGTGGTCGAAGGCTGCCGCGCCGCGCTGCCGCATCTGAAAAAACAGGCTGCCGCCACCGGCTCCGCCTGGTTGGTCAACATCTCGTCGGTGTTCGGCATGATGGGCTATCCGACGCAAAGCGCTTATAATGCGTCGAAATATGCCGTGCGCGGGTTGACCGAGGCGCTGCATCTCGAATTGGGCGTCACCGATCCGGGCATCTGCGTCATCCGCGTCCACCCAGGCGGGGTGAAGACCAATGTCGCGGTCAATTCGAAACGCATCGCCGGGATGCCGGGGCAGCGCACCGACCTCGATTTCGCCGCCGAATTTGAAAAAGCAGCAAAAACCACGCCCGAACAGGCCGCCGCGATCATCATCGCTGGCATGGCAAGACGCCAGCATCGCGTGCTGATCGGCAATGATGCCAAATTCATCGACTGGATGACCCGGCTGTTCCCGGTCACTTATTTCAAGCGCATCGGCGCCTTCATAGGAGGCGGAGATCGCTAGTTTCGAACCCCGGGTGCAACGCGAAAAGCCTGTTCAAGCAACACAGGGCGTTCCGGCCCGCAAGGGCGCGCTGCGCCTGTTGATGGCGGTGCTGGGGCGCGGCACGCCATTGGAACTGGCGCTCGAGAACGCGCTCGATGGCATCACGCTCGGCGCCGATCGTGCGCTGGCGCGGCATCTCGCGGCGACGGTGCTGCGCTGGCTGCCCGATCTCGATGCGCTGATCGATTCGGCGACGCCCAAGCCACTGCCCGATGATGCCCGCGCCCGCATGGTGCTGCGCATCGCGCTGGCGGGCTGGCTCAAGCTCGGCACGCCGCAACATGCCGCGGTGGCGACGGCACTGCCGCTGGTCGAAGGCGGCCCGCGCCGGTTGGTGCATGGCGTGCTCGGCAATCTGATGCGCGGCAATGCAAGCCTGCCCGAAGTGCCGCATCTGCCCGACCTGTTCGCCATTCGCTGGGCAATGGACTGGGGGCCGGAGGTGGCGGAAGCGGCGGCGCAATCGCTCAGCGACGAACCGGCGACCGACCTGACGCTCAAGGACCCGGCCGAAACGGCGCGCTGGGTCGAAGCGCTCGGCGGGGTGTCGCTGCTCCCCGGCCATGTCCGCGTGCCGCGCAGCAAGGCTATCGGCAGCAACATCACCGAATGGCCGGGGTTTGCCGAAGGCGCCTGGTGGGTGCAGGATATTGCCGCGTCGCTGCCGGTGCGCTTGATGGGGGTGCAGCCGGGTGACCGGGTGCTCGACCTGTGCGCGGCGCCAGGCGGCAAGACGCTGCAACTCGCGGCGCTGGGCGCCGAGGTGACGGCGCTCGATGTGTCGGACGCGCGGCTGGAGCGGGTGCGCGAAAATCTGGCGCGGGTCGGGCTATCGGCGACGCTGGCGGCCGGCGATGCGCTGCGCTGGGAACCGGACGGCCTGTTCGACAGGATTTTGCTCGACGCGCCGTGTTCGGCGACCGGGATTTTCCGGCGCCACCCCGATGTGCTGCACCTGAAGGGATCGCGCGACCTGACGCCGCTGACCCTGCTGCAGGCCGCCTTGCTGCGCCGCGCCGCCAACTGGCTGAAACCCGGCGGTACGCTGGTTTATGCGACGTGCAGCCTTGACCCGCGCGAGGGCGAACGCATCGCCGAACGGGTCGTCGCCACCCTGCCGCGCGTGCCGTTCGAAACCGGTGAACTGCCGCTCGGACTGGTCCCGACCGCCGATGGCTGGGTCCGCACCCTGCCCGGCACGCTGGCAGCCGAAGGCGGCATGGACGGGTTCTTCATCGGGCGAATGCGCAAGCTGTAACCCCGCCCGCCCCGCAGGCGATGCGTTCGCGGCGACGGCGGGGGAGCCAAAGCGCACTCAACCCCGAAATCGGCACGCTCCGGCACGCTGGCGCGCGCTTTTCTTTGTGAGGGCTTAACGCGGCGCTTTCGGCTTGGCGGCGCCCCTGCTAGACCTTTGCCATGCAAGCTCCTGTCCGCATCGCCCCGTCGATCCTTTCGGCGGATTTCGCCCGCCTTGGAGACGAAGTGCGGGCGATCACGGCTGCCGGGGCCGATTATGTCCATGTCGATGTCATGGACGGGCATTTCGTTCCCAACATCACCATCGGGCCGTTGGTGGTCAGGGCCATCCGCCCGCACACTTCGCTGGTGATGGACGTGCATCTGATGATCGCACCGGTCGATCTCTATCTCGACGCTTTTGCCGAAGCGGGGGCCGATATCATCACCGTCCATGCCGAAAGTGGCCCGCATCTGCATCGCAGCATCCAGCGGGTGAAGGCACTGGGCAAGAAGGTCGGCGTGTCGCTGAACCCGGCAACCCCGGCCAAGATGCTCGATTATGTGCTCGAAGATCTCGATCTCGTGCTGGTGATGAGCGTCAATCCGGGTTTCGGCGGGCAAAGCTTCATCGAAAACCAGCTTCGCAAGATCGAGGCGATCCGCAAGGCGATCGACAAGACCGGCAAGACGATCGATCTGGAAGTTGACGGCGGCATCGACGCGCTGACAGCGCCGCGCGTCATCGCCGCGGGTGCCGATGTGCTGGTGGCCGGCACGGCGACCTTCAAGGGCGGGCCGGCGCACTATGCCGCCAATATCGCCAGCCTGCGCGGTTGACGATGGCGCGCAAGACCGGAATTCGCGCCCCGGAAGACGATCCGCCCGCTGAACCGCAGGACAGCGAAGGCGCGCTGCTGCGCATCGGGGGCGACACGGGCCGCTCGCTGGGCGACAGGCTCGCCACCCGCGCCAGTGTCGTGCTGTATAACACGCCGCTGCACCGCCTCCGGCTGCGCGGGCGCTTTCCCTTGAAACTGCTCGGCGTGCCCGAAGACCCGGTGCCCGGCGATGCGGCGCGCGGCGAACGCATCGTGGCGGGGCGGTTGATCCACGCCGGCCATACCGCGATGACCCGCGATTTGCGCTTTGCCGACCCGGCGCACCCGGCGGCGTGGCGCGACTGGGCCAACAGCTGGGCCTGGCTGCGCGACATCGCGGCCCATGTGCCTGATCGCAAGGCCGCAGCAGCCCTCGCCGAGCCGCTGGTGGCACGCTGGCTCGGTGAATTCGGCGATTATGATGCGGCGGCGTGGCGAGCAGACATCACCGGGCAGCGCCTGTTGCTGGCGCTCGGCCATGCGCCGCTGATCCTGTCATCGGCCGATCATGTCTACCGGTCGGCGGTGCTGTCGGCGATCGCGACCTGGGCGCGGCATCTCGATCGCGCCGCGTTCCGCCTGCCCGATGGCCCGGGCAAGGCAGTGGCGCTCGCCGGGCTTTATGCTGCCGGCACGCTGATCCCGGGCGGCGAGGCGCGCGGCATCATTGTGCTGGCAGCGCTCGAAAAACTGCTCGGCACGCTGGTGCTGCCCGATGGCGGCATCGCGACGCGCACCCCGCGCGATGCCGTGGCGCTGGCGGAATGGCTGTTGTTCGCCGCTGCCTGCGCGCCGGCAATCACGGTGCGGTCACCGCCGCTGTTTCCCGATACGCTGGCCCGGCTGGTGCCCAATCTGAAGGGCCTGGCGCTTGGCGATGGCATCATCGGCGCCTGGCATGGCGGCGCCGCGATCGCGCCCGCAGCACTCGATCGACTGGCCAGGCGCAGCGCGACGGGCAATGCCCTCACCCGTAACGGCCGCTGGTCGGGCTATCACCGGTTGTCGGCGGGCAAGACCGTGCTGGTCATCGATGCCGGGCCGCCGCCGCTGGCGCGCGACGCCGCCGGAAATGCCGGGTCGCCGGCCAGCGGCCATGCCGGCACGCTGGCGTTCGAACTCAGCGATGGCCCCGACCGGCTGATCACCAATTGCGGTGGCGCCGGCGGGCTGGCGCTGCCGCTCGATCCGGTGCTGGCGGCGGGCTTGCGCACCACCGCGGCGCATTCGACGCTGGTCATCGCCGAAACCAACAGCACGCGCATTTCCGAAAAAGGCCCGCTCGGGCGGGGGGTGGAGGAAGTATCCTTCCAGTCGCGGCGCAGCGAGGAAGGCCATTGGCTCGATGCCAGCCATGATGGCTATGGGAAGCGGTTCGGCATGATCGTGCGGCGGCAGGTATTCCTGTCGCCCGATGGCCAGGATCTGCGCGGGCAGGATTCGATCGAGCCGGCGCCCCGGTCGCTGCTGCGGCGCCGGCCCGACCGCGATTATGCCGTGCGCTTCCACCTTGGCCCCGGCGTTGCCGCAACGCCGACCGCCGATGGCGCCGGCGCCTTGCTCAAGCTGCCGCAGGGCCGGGTGTGGGCGTTGAAGACCCGCGTCGATGGCGGGCCGGGCAGGGTTGCCATCGAAGCGTCGATTTGGGTTGACCCGGCGGGCACGGTGCACAAAACGCAGGCGCTGGTGATCAGCGGGCGGACGCAAAAGGCGATGGCCAGCATCGGCTGGAGCTTCAAGCGCGCCGGGAAATGAGAAGACAGGGCAAATGACGGACATGGTCAAGGTAAAGCGCGCGCTGCTGTCGGTAAGCGACAAGAGCGGGCTGGAAGCGCTGGCGGCGGCGCTGGTGCGGCATGGTGTCGAACTTGTGTCGACCGGCGGCACGGCGGCGGCGCTGCGGGGCTGGGGCCATGCGGTGCGCGATGTCGCCGAACTGACCGGCAGCCCCGAGATGATGGACGGCCGGGTCAAGACGCTGCACCCGCGCGTCCATGGCGGCCTGCTCGCCTTGCGTGACGATGCGGCGCATCTGGCGGCAATGGCCGACAATGGCATCGTGGCGATCGATCTGGCGGTCATCAACCTCTACCCCTTTGCCGCGACAGTGGCCAAGGGCGCCGCGCGTGACGAAGTCATCGAGAATATCGATATCGGTGGCCCGGCAATGGTGCGATCCTCGGCGAAGAACCATGCTTTTGTCGGCATCGTGACGTCGCCCGATCAATATGCCGATGTCATCGCCGCGCTCGATGCCCAGGATGGCGCGACCGATCTCGCTTTGCGCAAGCGGCTGGCGGCGGCGGCGTTCGCGCATACCGCGGCCTATGATGCAGCGGTGGCAAGCTGGTTCGCGTTTGCCGATCAGGGGGAACAGTTCCCGCCGGTGCTGCCGCTGGCGCTGACCCGCGCCGATACACTGCGCTATGGCGAAAACCCGCACCAGCAGGCAGCGCTTTATCTGCCGCAAACCGGCGCACGCGGGGTTGCCGCCGCGCGGCAGGTGCAGGGCAAGGAACTGAGCTACAATAATCTGAACGACGCCGATGGCGCGCTCGAACTCATCGCCGAATTCCGTGATGGCGTGCCTGCGTGTGCGATCATCAAACACGCCAACCCGTGCGGCGTCGCCACCGGCGCAACGCTGGCGCAAGCGTACAAGGCGGCGTTCGATTGCGATCCGGTTTCGGCGTTCGGCGGCATCATCGCGGTCAACGGCATGATGGATGGGCCGACCGCCGAAGCCATCGCCGGCATCTTCACCGAAGTCGTCATCGCGCCCGATGCCGATGCCGATGCCATCGCGGTGTTCCGGGCGAAAAAGAACCTGCGCCTGCTGCTGACCGGCGCCCTGCCCGATCCGCGCCGCCCCGGCCTGGCGCTGCGCCAGATCGGCGGCGGCATGCTGGTGCAAAGCCGCGACAATGGCGCTGTCACCCGCGCCGATTGCAGGGTGGTGACAAAGCGCAGCCCCACCGAAGCAGAATGGACCGACCTGCTGTTCGCCTGGACGGTGGCGCGCCATGTCAAATCGAATGCCATCGTCTATGCACAGGGCGGCAGCACGGCCGGCATCGGCGCCGGCCAGATGAGCCGGCTCGATTCGACCCGCATCGCCGCGGTAAAGGCCGGTGATGCCGCCCGTACCGCTGGCTGGCCGCAACCCCGCACCATCGGCTCGGCGGTCGCGTCGGACGCCTTCTTCCCCTTCGCCGATGGCCTTGTCTCCGCTGCGCAAGCCGGGGCGACGGCGATCATCCAGCCGGGCGGGTCGATTCGCGACGCCGAAGTGATCGCGGCGGCGGACGAACGCGGGCTGGCGATGGTGTTTACCGGGATGCGGCATTTCCGGCACTGACACGCGCCGCCGGCGGCCGGTCCTGAGGCCCGGACCCCGGTGTCGGTCGGTCAGGCTTCGGCTTCCGGCCTGGGGCCGCCCTTGGCGATTTCGGCGCTTTCGGCCTTCAGGGGCCGGGAAACCGGGCAGACCTCCTGCACATAGCCGTTCAGCGCATTGGCAAGATTGTCCGGAACGAGGCGGTAAAACACGAACTGCCCGCGCTTGTCGCTTGCCACGAGCCCGGCGTTTTCCAACACCGCAAGATGCTGGGAAACCGCCGGCTTCGAGATATCGAACCGCGAGGCGATCTCGCCGGCGCTCAGTTCCGCATGCGCGAGATAGGCCAGTATCTTGCGACGGGGCGTGGAGGCCAGGGCTTCGAAAATCTTCTGCATCCTGCTTATTTAAGGAATAAGCTAAT
>JBBRVH010000112.1:0-9970 GCA_038246995.1 Sphingomonadales bacterium | reverse complement strand
TTGCCGGCGGCGGCCGCCGCAGTGGCGGCGGAGGAATTCGGCGCGGCGATGACGGCGCTGGCGGGTTTGCGGGCGCCGGTCGATCGGTTTTTTGCCGATGTGATGGTCAATGATCCAGATCCGGCGGTGCGCGCGGAGCGGTTGGCGCTGCTCGGGCGTTTCCGTGATGCGGTGCACGCGGTGGCGGATTTTTCGAAGGTCGAAGGGTGACGCTTGCCTCTCCCTCTGCGGGAGAGGACGGACTCGGCAAAGCCGAGCCGGGTGAGGGGTTTGCTCGCGTCGGCGGCACCCCTCACCCCGGGCCGCGCGTCGCGCGTCTCTCGCCCGCTCCCGCAAGGGGAGGGGGAAATGGAGTTTGAAATGACACAGTCGGTTTATCGTTTCGGCGGCGGCACGGCGGATGGCGATGCGTCGTTTCGCAACCTCATCGGCGGCAAGGGCGCCAACCTTGCCGAAATGGCGGGTATAGGCCTGCCGGTGCCGCCCGGGCTGACCATTGCGACGAGCGTCTGCGCTGCCTTCTACGATGCCGGCGGCAAGCTGCCCGATAGCGTCAAGGCCGAAACGCTCGCCGCGCTGGCCCATGTCGAAGCCATCACCGCCAAGGGCTTCGGCAATGCGGCGGACCCGTTGCTCGTCTCGGTCCGCTCCGGCGCGCGGGTATCGATGCCGGGGATGATGGACACCGTCCTCAACCTCGGGCTCAACGACCTGACCGTCGAAGGCCTTGCCGCTGCCTCGGGCAATCCGCGTTTCGCCTGGGACAGCTATCGCCGCTTCATCCAGATGTATGCCGATGTCGTGCTCGGGCTCGATCATTATGCCTTTGAAGACGCGCTGGAAATCTTGAAGGAAGATCGCGGCGTCAGCCTCGATACCGAACTGACCGCCGATGATCTGCGCGGGCTCGTCGCGCGCTACAAGGCGCTGGTGTTGCAGCATTGGGGCGATGAATTCCCGCAGGACCCGCACGACCAGCTATGGGGCGCCATCGGTGCTGTCTTCGGTTCATGGCGGTCCGACCGGGCGCGCACCTATCGCCGGCTCAACGACATTCCCGAAAGCTGGGGTACCGCGGTCACCGTCCAGGCGATGGTGTTCGGCAATCGCGGCGATACGTCCGCCACCGGCGTTGCCTTCACCCGCGACCCGGCGACCGGTGAACGCGTCACCTATGGCGAATATCTGATCAACGCCCAGGGCGAGGATGTCGTCGCCGGGATCCGCACCCCGCAGTATTTGACAACGGCCGCACGGCTTCGCGCCGGGGCGAAAGCGATCAGCATGGAAGAAGCCATGCCGGTGGTTTTCACCGAACTCGCCCGGGTGTTTGCCCTGCTCGAAAACCATTACCGCGACATGCAGGACATCGAATTCACTGTAGAAGACGGCCGCCTGTGGATGCTGCAAACCCGCAGCGGCAAGCGCACCGCCAAGGCCGCGCTGAAAATCGCCGTCGACATGGCCGATGAAGGCCTGATCACCGAGGCCGAAGCCGTGTTGCGCGTGGAGGCCGGCGCGCTCGACCAGTTGCTGCACCCGACGCTCGACCCCAGGGCGGTGCGTGATGTCATCGCGCGCGGGTTGCCGGCGTCCCCAGGGGCGGCGGCGGGCGCCGTGGTGTTCGACAGCGACGAAGCCGAAACCCGCGCCAAATTGGGCGAATCGGTCATCCTCGTGCGCACCGAAACCTCGCCCGAGGATATCCATGGCATGCACGCCGCACGTGGCATCCTGACGGCGCGCGGCGGCATGACCAGCCATGCCGCTGTCGTGGCGCGCGGCATGGGCCGGCCCTGCGTGTCGGGCGCCGGCAGCGTGTCGATCGACCTGCACGCCCGCTGCTTCACCGTTGCCGGCCGCACCGTGCGCGAGGGCGATCGCATCACGCTGGACGGCACCAGCGGCGAAGTCATGCTCGGCGATGTCGCGACGGTCGAACCCGATCTGTCGGGGGATTTCGGCAAGCTGATGGTCTGGGCCGACAAGCATCGCCGGCTGAAGGTGCGCACCAACGCCGAAACCCCCGCCGATTGCCGCACCGCGCGCGGTTTCGGCGCCGAAGGCATCGGCCTGTGCCGTACCGAGCACATGTTCTTCGAACCCAGCCGCATCACCAGCGTGCGCCGCATGATCCTGGCGGAAGACGGCGCCGGGCGAGCGGCGGCACTCGCCGAACTGCTCCCCGAACAGCGCGCCGATTTCGAAGGCATCTTCCGCGTCATGGCCGGCCTGCCGGTGACGATCCGCCTGCTCGATCCGCCGCTGCATGAATTCCTGCCGCACGATGAAACCGGCTTTGCCGATGTGGCGGAAGCGACCGGCCTGTCGGTCACCACCGTGCGCCGCCGCATCAGCGAGCTGCATGAATTCAACCCGATGCTCGGCCATCGCGGCTGCCGGCTCGGCATCACCTATCCCGAAATCTATGCGATGCAGGCGCGCGCGATCTTCGAAGCAGCGGTTGCGGTGGCAAAGGATACAGGCGAAGCGGTGGTGCCCGAAGTGATGGTGCCACTGGTGGCGACGGCGCGCGAACTGGAAATCACCAAGGCGGTGATCGACGCCGAAGCCCGCGCCGTGTTCGCCGAAACCGGCCGCAGGCTCGATTACCTCGTTGGCACGATGATCGAACTGCCGCGCGCCGCGCTGCGCGCCGCGGATATCGCGCAATTCGCCGAATTCTTCAGCTTCGGGACCAATGACCTCACGCAGACCGCGCTCGGGATCAGCCGCGACGATGCGGCGCGCTTCCTCGGCGTCTATGTCGAACAGGGCATCTATCCGCGCGATCCGTTCGTCGGCATCGACGAGGAAGGCGTTGGCGAACTGGTACAGATCGCCGCCGATCGCGGCCGGGCGGCGCGGCCCGAAATAAAGCTCGGCATCTGCGGCGAACATGGGGGCGACCCGGCTTCGATTGCCTTTTGCGAGAAGCTCGGGCTCGATTATGTGAGTTGTTCGCCCTATCGGGTGCCGATTGCGCGGCTGGCGGCGGCGCAAGCGGCGCTAAGGGCGAAGGGGTGATTCCCCCTCTCCCGCCCGCAGGAGAGGCGAGAGACGCGCCAGCGGCCCGGGTGAGGGTGTTTTCCAGCGCCGGCACGAGTAAACACCCTCACCCGCCGCGCTGGCGCGCGTGTCGCCTCTCCCGCAAGCGGGAGAGGGGGATCTGGGTCAGACGTTAAATCTGAACAGCATCACATCGCCGTCATGCACGACATATTCCTTGCCTTCCGACCGATACTTCCCCGCTTCGCGCGCGCCGGCTTCGCCGTTGAACTTGAGGTAATCGGCAAAGGCCATCGTTTCGGCGCGGATGAAGCCCTTTTCGAAATCGCCGTGGATGGCGCCGGCGGCTTGCGGCGCCTTTGAACCGAGCGTCAGCGTCCAGGCGCGGGCTTCCTTGGGGCCGACGGTGAAGAAGGTGATGAGGCCGAGCAGTTCATAGGCGGCGCGCACCACCCGGGCGAGGCCGGTTTCGGTGAGGCCAAGGGCTTCGAGATATTCCGGGCGGTCGGCGGGTTCCATCATCGCGACTTCGGCCTCGATGGCGGCGGAGATGATCACGGCGCCGGCGCCGACCCTGGCCGCCATCGCCTGCACCGCGGCGCTGAAGGCGTTGCCGGTGGCGGCGCTGGCTTCCTCGACGTTGCAGACATAAAGCACCGGCTTGGTGGTCAGCAGCTGCGCTTGTGCCAGCGCGCGGGCTTCGTCCTCGTCCCTGGGATCGGTCAAGCGCGCCGGCTTGCCCTCGCGCAGCAGTTCGAGCGCCTGGCCGAGCACACTGGCCTGAACCTTGGCTTCCTTGTCGCCTTGGGTTGCCTTTTTCACCAGCGCCGGCACGCGCTTTTCCAGGCTTTCGAGGTCGGCGAGCATCAATTCGGTTTCGACCGTTTCGGCATCCGATACGGGGTCGACGCGGCCTTCGACATGGGTGACATCGTCATCTTCGAAACAGCGCAGCACATGGACGATCGCATCGGTTTCGCGGATATTGGCCAGGAACTGGTTGCCAAGGCCTTCGCCCTTCGACGCGCCGCGCACAAGGCCGGCGATATCGGTGAAACCCAGTTGCGTCTCGATGATCTTGGCCGAACCGCCGATGCGCGCCAGATCGGTCAAGCGCTGGTCGGGCACCGGCACATTGCCGACATTGGGCTCGATCGTGCAGAACGGGTAATTCGCCGCCGCCGCGCTGGCGGTTTCGGTCAGGGCGTTGAACAGGGTCGATTTGCCGACATTGGGCAGCCCGACGATACCGCAGCGAATGGCCATCTTTACTTCCTTCTCTTCTACCCTCCCGGAACGGGAGGGGTCGGGGGTGGGAATTGCCGAACGAGCCCCCGTAGATTGTTTTTGCGGCAAGCGAGAACCCACCCCCGACCCCTCCCGTTCCGGGAGGGGAGAAGGAAGCGGGAGACTAGCGTTGCGGCACCGTCCGACGCGCCACCTCATTCAAGAAACGCGCTTCATCACCCGCCAGCAGCCACGGCACTTCGGCCGCCACCGCGCCGAGCAGATCCGCCAGCGGCTCCATCTCGGCCTTGGCGAAATTGCCCAGCACATGGCCGGTTACTCGATCCTTGTGGCCGGGATGCCCGATGCCGAGCCGCACCCGGGCATAATCATTGCCGACATGCGCGTCGATCGACCGGATGCCATTATGCCCCGCTGCGCCGCCGCCATGCTTGACCCGAACCTTCATCGGTTCAAGATCGAGCTCGTCATAAAACACCGTCAGCGCCGTTGCCGGATCGAGCTTGAAAAAGCGCAAGGCTTCGCCGACCGACCGCCCGCTGTCGTTCATGAAGGTCGCGGGCTTGAGCAGCGTGACCTTGTGGTCGCCGATGCGGCCTTCGCTGGCCAGCCCCTGGAAGCGCGTTTTCCACGGACCAAAGCCATGGCACGCCGCGATGGCATCGACCGCCATGAAGCCGATATTGTGACGATGCAGCGCGTATTGTGCGCCGGGATTACCGAGGCCGGCAAAGATTTTCACTTTGCCGGCCCCTGTTTACAGCGTCCGGCGAAGGGTCTCACCGCACCGGCCTCGGTACGTCCGGGTCAGGCAGCCGCCACTTCGGCAGCGTCGGTTTCGCTCTTCAGTGCCGACGGCGCCACCATCGTCGCGATGGTGAAATCGCGATCGTTGATGTGCGACGTGACGCCGGTCGGCAGCACGACCGCGCTGATGTGGATCGAATCGCCGACATCGCGGCCAGCAAGGCTGACATCGATCTGGTCGGGGATCGCGTTCGACGGGCAATCGAGCTGGAGTTCATGGCGAACGATGTTGAGCACCGCGCCGCGCTTCATGCCCGGCGACTTGTCTTCATCGATGAAGTGCACCGGCACCGCGACGGTGATGACGGCATCACCCGACAGGCGCAGGAAATCGACATGGATCGGACGATCGCTGACCGGGTGGAACTGCACATCGCGCGGCAGGGTGCGCACGACCGCGCCACCATCGACGGCGATTTCCACGACCGAGTTCATGAAGTGACCCGTCGAAAGCTGGCGAACCAGCAGCTTTTCCTCGACGTGGATCGTGACGGCCGGCTGGCCCGCCCCATAGATGACAGCCGGAACGCGGCCCGTACGACGCACTGCCCGAGAGGCTCCCTTGCCTGCCCGGTCACGCATCTCGGCCGCGAGCTTCAGTGTTTCGCTCATTGCTCGCCTTTCAAGATTACATAACTCGCGCCCGCCCCAGGCCTCCAGGGATGCAGAAACGGGAAGGACGCGAAGCGGCGCGCATAGGGGATGCGGCCGGCGAAAGCAAGTTTGTCGTGTGGGTTGGCAAGCAGATCCCTGCGGGAAGCGCTTTTCGCCCCTACCCGACCTTGTCCACCGTCAAGCCCCTGGCCTTGAGCAAGGCCAGCAGCCCCTGCGGCCCGCCAAGATGCCCGGCGCCGACCGCGACGAACACCTTGCCCGGACGCTTCATCACCCCGGTGATCCAGTCTGCCCAGCGGGTGTTGCGATCGGTGATCAGCACCTTGGCGAGCAGCGGCGAGGCGCTGGCATCCTTGTCGAAATCACGCGCCAGCGTATCGACATCGCCGGCGCGCCACAGCGCCACCATGCGCTCGGTCTGTTCGCGGGCGCCGGCGCTTTCATCCAGGGTCGCTTCGAGCATCGCGACCTGGTCGGTTTCGGGCAGATTGTCGAGGAAGCGCAATTGCTGTTCGGCGGTTTCGAGCCCGATCACCGCCTTGCCCGCCGCCCGCGCCCGCTTGTCCAGCGCCGGCTCCACCCCCGCATCGCTGGTCAGGCCCAATGATGTCAGCGTCGCCTCGCTGATGGTCAGCGCCGCCAGCCAGGTCGTCATGCGGTCGAGCGCTGCCAGCGGTACGCCGGTGCGTTGCGCCGTTGCCGCCAGCATGGCCGCCGCCGGCTTCGACACGCGCTGCGCCAGCGGCTTTTGCCCCGGCCGCAACCCCAACTGCGCGACCAGCGGTGCCAGCGCCGCCTTGTCTTCCGGCAGGACGATCTCCATCACCAGCGTGTCGGCGGCATCGAGCCGGGTGGTCAGCGGCGCCACCAGCCAGGCTTCGTTCGCCGGCAGGGCGTGCATCGTGCCGAAAATGGTGATCTCGGTATCGCCGTCGCGGACCACCCACAGCCCGGGAGCGGCCGCAGCCGGGACCGCGAGCAGCAAGGCAAACCACAGCGCCAGCAGGCGCTTCACGCCGATCATGCCCAATATTTGTCCTTCAACAGCCGCTTGTACAGCTTGCCGGTATCATGGCGCGGCAGTTCGGCCATGAAGTCGATGCTCTTGGGGCATTTCACATGACTGAGCCTTGAACGCACAAAGGCGATCAGTTCGGCCTCCAGTTCCGGCCCGGCGCGCGCCATGTCGCGCGGCTGCACCACCGCCTTCACCGCCTCGCCCATTTCGGCATCGGGGACGCCGAACACCGCCACATCGGCGACTTCGGGGTGCAGCGTCAGGGCGTTTTCGGCTTCCTGGGGATAGACATTGACCCCGCCCGAAATGATCATGAAGGCGGCGCGATCGGTGAGGAACAGATAGCCGTCACTATCGACATGGCCGATATCGCCGAAAGTCGCGCCATGTTCACCGGTGACGCTGGCGGTCTTTTCGGCATCATTGTGATACTGGAATTTCGGGCCGTTGGCGAAATAGATGCGCCCGGTCTGCCCCGGCGGCAGCACGCTGTCATCATCGCCGAGCACGCGGATTTCACCCAATATCGATTTGCCGACCGAGCCGGGCTTGGTCAGCCATTCGGCCGACGTGATGGTGGTGAAGCCGGCGCCTTCGGTGGCGGAATAATATTCATAGATCACCGGCCCCCACCAGGCGATCATCGCGTGCTTGACATCAACGGGGCACGGCGCCGCGGCATGGATCGCGACCTTCAGGCTCGACAGGTCGTGCCGCGTGCGGCTTTCCCCGGGCAGTTTCAGCATCCGCACGAACATCGTCGGCACCAATTGGCTGTGGGTGATGCGGTGCTGTTCGATCAGCGCCAGATAGGTTTCGGGCTCGAACTTTTCCATCACGACGACGGTGCCGCCATACCGGTGCACCGACATGCAATAGCGCAACGGCGCGGCATGATAAAGCGGCGCCGGCGACAGGTAACGCATGCCGGGTTCCCAGCCATAGAGCATGCCGAGCAGGCCGCTGAGCGAATCGACCGCATCGAGCGCGCCTTCGGGCAGCGGCCCGCGCACGCCCTTGGGCCGCCCGGTGGTGCCGCTCGAATAGAGCATGTCGCGGCCGCTGCTTTCATCGGCGATGCGGCTTGTCGGCAGATCGGCGATGGCGGCGCCAAGATCGGCAAAGCCGGCAATCGGCCCGCCGACGGCATAGCGCGAGGCGATGTCCGCCGAAGCCGGCCCGGCGACGGCGCCGAGCGACGCCGAGGCGATGAACAGTTTCGCCCCCGAATCGGCAAGGATATAGCCGGCTTCATCGGCGGTCAGCTTGGTCGACATGGCAACGAACACCAGCCCGGCGCGCTGCACGCCCCAGCAGATCGCGAGATATTCGAGACTGTTGGCCAGCATCAGCGCCACGGTATCGCCGCGCACCAGGCCATGCCGGCGCATCAACTGCGCCACCTGGTTCGACTGCGCCTCCAGTTCGCCATAGGTCAGCATGGCGCCGCTGCCGGCCATGATGATCGCGGGGCGGTCAGGCGCCGTGGCGGCGTGGACGAATGGATGCATATGAACTCCCTCCCCGTGGAATTTCAGCCGATGGCGGCGGGTGTCGATGCGCGCGCCAGCCAGCGATCGAGCCCGATCAGCGCCGCCATCAGCCCGACATACAACAGCGCCAGCGCGGCGATGTTGAACAGCACCTGCGACAGGCCATATTTGCCGATGTCGATGAAGAAATAGGCATATTTGCCGGTGAGCAGCCCGCGCCCCATGGCCACGCCGCAATAGGCAAGTGGCAAGCCGATCACCGGAACGACATGGCCCCAGCCGAGCCGCCCGCGCCGCACGCACGCCAGCCACCACAGCGGATAGGCAATCGGCACGAAGGTGTGAAAGATCGTGTCGATGGCGAAGCGCAGGCCGGTTTGCGGATTATACTGCACCAGCAGCGTGTTGTAGATGACGCCGACGACGACGATGTAGACGACCGTCGCCGCCCGCGTGCCCGACCGCGCCAGCAGCGATTCACTATCCCCGCGCAAGGCAAAATGACTGGTGACCACTGCCACCAGCGTGTTCGCCCAGATGGTGAAAAAGCCATACAGCCGGAACGGCACCAGCCAGGCCGGCACGCCTTCGGCCGCGGCGCGATCGAAATTGAGCAGCAACTGCACGGCGATTGCCGCCCAGACCAGCAGCGCGATCACCCCGGCCAGCAACCGATCCCGTCCGCTTGCATCTGCCATTCGAGCATTTCCCCAGCCGTCGTGTCCCGGCCGCTGCTTTGGCCGACATGGCCCCGGGGAGCAAGGGTGTACGCAATGCTCGATTTGCAGGAGCTCCAAGAAAAACGTGATGCGCCATTCTCAGTTAGTCGGCAGCTTCTGACGTTAAAAAACGATTATCAGTGTGAAAGAAAATTTAGCGTTCCTGTCAAATCGTTAAAAAACAATAGACAGTTGCGCCAGCGGGCACTACAAATTGATAGCCGTTGGAGAGGGGCGGTGGCTTCCATTGTCGGGGGACACCAATGTCATATATGGGCAACCAGAATTTTCCGGTCGATCCACGTGACCGCAACAGTTCAGACTCAAATGCTGCACCTACTTCAGCCTATGAAGCAATTTCACTTGTAAAAAACTATCTCGAAAATGTAGCTGCAAGTATTTATTCGAATGAACCACAAAAATTTGGCAGAAGCGATGAAATTTACCAAAAAAATACTTTGGAAATTTTGAAATCTGTTGTTAGTGCTAGGCAACTCCGGCAGAAGATTTTCGGTTCTGATTTGTTTGCGGACCCGGCCTGGAATATACTACTTGATCTTACAATAGTGAGACTAGAAAATAAAACTGTGTCGATTTCTAGCCTTTGTATCGCAGCAGCAGTACCAACCACGACGGCAATGAGATGGATCAGACAGCTTGAGGCTCTCAATTTAATATGTATCGCTGACGATGTTAAGGATAAACGTCGCAGATATGTTCAAATTTCAGATGACACATTCGTAAAAATGTTGCGCTTTGCCAAAGGTGTCGTGCAATGATAGCTCTGATTGGTCAACGGCTCGCCATTTTTTTGTTCCTCATACTGTATATCTGCATAGCCGACACTCGGCCTATGTAACTGCCTCACTATTTGTTTATTTGAATCCGGGGCCCTAATATGGAATGAGGGAGTCCTGAAACATGCCGACCAGCCACAACCGCACCTGCCATCTGTGCGAAGCCAATTGCGGCGTCATCATCACGGTCGAAGGGCGCACCATCCTGTCGATCAAGGGCGATCCCGAAAATCCGCTGTCGCGCGGCCATGTCTGCCCCAAATC
>JBBRVH010000111.1:0-10116 GCA_038246995.1 Sphingomonadales bacterium | reverse complement strand
AGTCCGACCGCCGCCGCGCCGATATCGTCGAAAGGCTCGCCGATCATGTGCTGGCGCATGGCCTCGCCGGCGCAAGCCTGCGCCCGCTGGCAGAGGCAGCGCAGCTGTCGGACCGGATGCTGCTGTATTATTTCCCCGACAAGGCCGCGATCATTGCCGCGGTGCCCGAACGCGTTACCGAGCGACTGACGGCGCTGCTCATGGCACACACCGGCGCCCGCCCGCTGCCCTTCGACGCCTTGCTCACGGCGCTGCATGGCGTGTTGTTCGGTGATGATGTCTGGCCCTATCTCCAGCTTTTCCTCGAAGTCGCAGCGCTTGCGGGGCGCGGCGATCCGGTGGCGCGCAGTGTCGGCGAACGGCTGGGGCGCGGCTTTCTTGCCTGGGGTGCGGCGCAGCTCGACAGCCCGCAGGCAACCCGCGCCGATGATGCCGCCCGGCTGCTGGTGATGGTCGAAGGCATGATGGTGCTGAAAAGCCTGGGGCTTGCGGATGTGAACAAAATCGCGCTGCCAAAAGTCTAGCCAGCGCCGGATTTCCGACCTAGAGGCAAGCGCATGAAAGCCCGCATCACCATCACCCTGAAGCCCGGCGTCCTCGATCCGCAGGGACGTGCCATCCAGAACGCGCTCGGCGGCCTCGGCTTTGCCGGGGTGGCGGGCGCGCGCCAGGGCAAGCTGATCGAGCTCGATCTCGCCGATGGCACCAGCGAGGCCGATATCGACGCCATGTGCCGGCAATTGCTCGCCAACACCGTCATCGAAAACTACCGGATCGAGATGCTGTGAAATCGGCGGTCGTCGTCTTCCCCGGTTCCAATTGCGACCGGGATCTCGCGGTCGCGATCGAGGCGATCACCGGCACGGCGCCGGTGATGGTCTGGCATCGCGACGCGGTCTTGCCCGACGGGCTCGACCTCATCGCCCTGCCCGGCGGTTTTTCCTATGGCGATTACCTGCGTTCCGGCGCGATGAGCGCGCGGTCACCGGTGATGCAGGCGGTGATCGCGGCCGCCGGTGAAGGTCGCGCCGTGCTCGGCGTGTGCAATGGTTTCCAGGTGCTGACCGAAGCGGGGCTGCTGCCCGGCGCGCTGATGCGCAATGCCGGGCTCGATTTCGTCTGCCGCGATGTCAGCCTGACGGTCGAAAATGCCCGGACGATGTTCATGGCGCGCTACGCTGCCGGTGCGACGATCCGCATCCCGGTGGCGCATCACGATGGCAATTATGTCGCCGATGCCGATGTGCTCGACCGGCTGGAAGGCGAAGGCCGCGTCGTGTTCCGCTATGCCGAACCGGTCAATGGCTCGGCGCGCAACATCGCCGGGATCATCAACGATGCCGGCAATGTGCTCGGCCTGATGCCCCACCCCGAACGGCTGATCGAACCGGCGCAGGGCGGCACCGATGGCCGCGCGATGTTCGAGGCGCTGCACGCCGCCCTGGGTTAAACCCTGGTCGTGAACGGCGTGAAATCGGTTTTCGTGTCGAACACGTCCATCCCCTCGGCGCGTTTGAACCAGGCGACGACACGGTAGGTGACCGGGGTCAGCACGATTTCCCAGACGACTTTCAGCAGATAATTGGTGACCAGCACCTGCATCACCGTCGACGTTTCCCAGATGCCGAGAAAGGCGAGCGGGTAGAAGATCAGCGAATCGACGCCCTGCCCCACCACCGTCGAACCGATCGTGCGCGTCCACAGCATCCGGCCTTCGGTCCACACTTTCATCCGCGCCAGCACGAAACTATTGGCGAATTCGCCGGCCCAGAAGGCGAGGATCGACGCCATGAAGATACGCGGCGCCGGATCGAACACCGCCTTTAACGCCTCTTGGCCCTCCCAGCCCGGCGCTGGCGGGATATGGACGATGAACCATGACATGGCGGCGGCAAAGGCCGACGCGATGAAGCCGGCCCAGACCACCCGCCGCGCCCGGGCATAACCATAGACTTCGGTCATCACATCGCCGAGCACATAGCCCAGCGGGAAGAACAGGATGCCGGCGCCGAAAACCACCGGGCCATAGCCGGGCAGCGTGAAGGTCGCCTGCTTGCTGGCGCCGATCAGGTTGGAGCAGATCAGGATGACCGCGAACGCCGCCATGGCGAAATCATAATAGCGCAATTGCCGCCCGGCGAGCGTATCGGCCCCGACGGCGACCACGCCGGCCGGTTCGGCGCCTTTGGCAAATTCCATCGTCGGTCCCCTTTTCGTGTGTGCGACTGTAGCGGCTGGCGAGCGCCAGAAAAGGCCGATCTTGTCGCGGGGTGGCCATAGCTCTCCCCGGCGCGGAGAGGTGACCTTTCGAGCATGTTCTGTTTTCGTTCGCCTTGTGCTATCGTCCCGCCATGGCCGAATCGCCGTCCCTTCGCTGGCTGTATCTCGATCTCAACAGCTATTTCGCCAGTGTCGAGCAACAGCTGGACCCGGCCCTGCGCGGGCGTCCGGTCGTTGTCGCGCCGGTCGATACCGATGCGACCAGCGCGATCGCGGCAAGTTACGAGGCCAAGGCCTTCGGCATCCGCACCGGCACGAAAATCTACGAGGCCAAGGCGCTGTGCCGCGACCTTGTCGTCGTGCCGGGGCAACATGAAGAATATGTCCGTTTCCACCACCGCATCATCGAAGAAGTCGGCCGCCATGTGCCGATCACCGCGGTCTGTTCGATCGATGAAGTCGCCTGCCGCTTGATGGACAATGAAAATGGCGTGGGCGAAGTGACCGCGCTGGCGGCGCGGATCAAGGCCGGCATCCGCGCCAATGTCGGCGAATGTCTCACCTCCTCGATCGGCGTTGCACCCAATCGCCTGCTCGCCAAGATCGCCGCGGACATGAAAAAGCCCGATGGCCTGACGATCCTGGAAGCCGCCACGCTCAAGGCGCGCCTGTCGACCCTGAAACTGTCCGACATTCCCGGCGTCGGCCGCAACATGGAAAAGCGGCTGGCGGCGGTCGGCATCGTCACCATGGCGCGGCTGCTCGATCTCGATGAACGCGAGGCGCGGCTGGCCTGGGGCAGCGTCTGGGGCGAACGCATGTACTGGCTGTTGCGCGGCGCCGAGCTTCCCGAAGTGCCGACAGTCAGCCGCAGCATCGGTCACAGCCATGTCCTCGCCCCCGACAAGCGCCCGCCGGATCACGCCCGGCTGGTGGCGCGGCGGCTGGTCGCCAAGGCCGCAACGCGCCTGCGCCGCGCCGAAAAACGCACCGGGATGCTCGATCTGTTTGTCCGCGGCGAAGCGGTGGGCGGCGCGAAGGGGCCGAAATGGTCGGGCCACACAAGGTTGCCGGCGGTGATGGACACGCTCAGCCTGCTGGCGGCGCTCGAGGGCCTGTGGACGCAGATGCGCCGGGAATTCGCCGCGCCGCGCTACCTTCAGGTCGGCATCGTGCTGGGCGACCTTGGCGCTGCCGACGGCGTGCAACCGGGCCTGTTCGACACCGGCGCGATCGATGCCGACACCGAAAAACGCCGGCTCGCGCTCAGCCAGGCGATGGACAAGGTCAACCAGCGCTTCGGCCGCGATGCCGTGACGCTGGGCCATGACAGCGCCGGCGCGGCGCGGTCATCGGGGCCGCGGATTGCCTTTACCCGCATCCCCGAACTGGCCGAATTTCACGAATAGCGGCTGGCACCGGGTCGACCTGATCAATCCTGTTCGTCCTCGCGGTCGCGCCACGCATCGCGCGCCGCCTGGCCGAGCAGGCCGAGCACATGCAGCGGCCCGCGCAGCGCCGCGCCACCCGGAAAGGCGCCCGGCGCCACCCCGGCGAACCGGTCGAAGCGCGTCATCGTGCCGGCCGCGGCTTCGGCGAGCAGCGCGCCGGCCAGCGTCGCCAGCGTCGCCCCCTGCCCCGAATAGCCCTGCGCCCATAGCAGCGGGCCGTCGCGCCCCAGATCGGGCAGCCGCGACCGTGTCACCCCGGCCACGCCGCCCCAGCCATGATGCAGCGCGATGCCCGCCAGTTGCGGAAAGCGGCTTTCGAGCCATGGCCGCACCAGCGCCTTGATATCGCCCGGCGCTGCGCGTCCGGCGCGCTCGCCGCCGCCGAACATCAGCCGCCGGTCACGCGTCAGGCGGAAATAATGCGGCGCGCCGCGCGAATCGGATACGGCCGCGTCGCTGGGAATGATCGCCAGCGGATCGGGCAGCCGCGTCGTGGTGACGATATGGCTCGCCACCGGCATGACGCGGCTGTGCACGCGCTCCGACAATCTTTCGAGCAGCGCGTCACCGGCAAGCACCACCTGTTTCGCCCGGATGCTGCCGCGCGCCGTGCGCACGATCATCCCGGCGCCATTGCGATCGAGCCCCACGGCCGGTGATTGCTCGAACATCAGCGCCCCGGCCGCCGCCGCAGCACGCGCCAGGCCGGTGACATAATCGAGCGCGTGGAAATGCCCGCCGCCGGCATCGAACAGCCCGGCGCGAAAATCGCTCGCCACCATCGCACGCGTTTCTGCCGCCGACAGCAGCCGCGCATCGCGATACGCCATGACATCGCCGAGCGCCCGCAGATCGGCCTCCAGCCGACCGATATCGCCATCACGCGCCGCACCGGTGAGATGCCCGGTCAGCCGCAGATCACAGCCCATGGCGTGACGCTCGATCAGGTCGACAACGAGGCGGCGCGCCACAAGCGAAAGCTCGAAAAGCGCCCGCGCCCGTTCGGCACCGACCGCCGCGACCAGCGCTGCCGCGCCCGGCCGCAACCCCGGGCGCATTATCCCGCCCTGTCGCCCCGATGCCCCCCAGCCGATGCGGCCGCCCTCGACCAGCACGACCGACATGCCCGCTTCGGCAGCGTGCAATGCCGCCGACAGCCCGGTCGCGCCGCCACCGACAATGGCAAGATCGGCAGCGATCACCCCGGACAACGCCGGAAAACGGCGGCTTTCGCGCGCCGTCAGGGCATACCAGGATTTGGAAAATTCAAGTCCGGTATTGAAACCGGCTGCCTGCCCTGCAGCCATTCTGACACGCGCCCTCTTTGCTGGATTACCCGCCAAACAACTGGAAATACACAAGGGTTTGGCCGCCGTGCAGCGCTGTCCCTCGCGGCACCTCAAGCAGATCGCCGCCCGCGCCGCAAGCGGCCAAACGCCCCATGCCGCCTCAGCCGACCGCACCGGCGCTGCGCAACCCGGCAACCGCGTCGCCATCGAAGCCCAGCCCGGCGAGCACCCGATCGGTATCCGCCCCCGCCGTCGGCAGCGTGCCACCCCCCAGCCGTTCGCCGTCGAGCGCGATCGGCAGGACCGGCAGGAAGGTCTGCGTGCCATCATCGAGCGTCACCGGCGCAAGGCCCTGCCCGGCGCGCAGATGCGGATCGTCGAACAGATCCTCGGGCCGGCCGATCGGCGCGAACGGCAGGCCCGAGCCATCGAGGCGGGCGATGAGATCGGCCTTGGCAAAGCGTTTCAGTTCGGCGCGGACGCGGGGCATCAGCGTGTCGCGGGCCCGCACGCGGGCGTTGTTGGCGCGCAGGCTCTCGTCAGCCCACAGGTCATCGAGCCCGAACAGCACGCAGAATTTCTGCCACAGCGCATCGGTGACGACGCCGACGAAAACCTGGTCGTCATCGGCGGTTTTAAACACATCATAGATCGCCCAGGCCGAAACGCGCGCCGGCATCGGCGCGGCGGCTTTGCCGGTCACCGCCATTTGCGCCATGTGCTGGCCGACAAGATAGGCGGTGGTTTCGAACAGCGCGCTCTGCACATGCATGCCGCGCCCGCTGCGGTGCCGCGCCTCCAGCGCCGCAAGCACGCCGATGACGCCGAACATGCCGCCCGCGACATCGATGACCGAGGCGCCGGCGCGCAACGGCCGCCCCGGTGGCCCGGTCATGTACGCCAACCCGCCCATCATCTGCGCCACTTCATCGAGCGCGGTGCGATCTTCGTACGGCCCGGCAAGAAAGCCCTTTTCCGACGCGAAGATCAGCCGGGGGTTGGCCGCCGACAGCGCCGCATAGCCCAGCCCGAGCCGGTCCATCGCGCCGGGGCGGAAATTTTCGACCACAATGTCCGCCGACGCCGCCAGCCGCTTCGCCACGGCAACGCCGCCGGATGATTTCAGATCGATGCAGATGCTCGCCTTGCCGCGGTTGTACATGGGGAAATAGCCGGCGCCCGAGCCGAGCAGGCGGCGCGTCGCATCGCCGCCGATGGCTTCGACCTTGATGACGTCGGCCCCCAGTTCGGCAAGGATCGCGCCGACCGCCGGCCCCATGACCATATGAGTGAATTCGACGACCTTTAATCCGGCCAGCGGCAAATCCTGTTTCGTCATTGGTCTGGTCATCCCCCTTGCGTCACGGCATATGGCCGTACAAATCCTGGAGCAAGCCCATGGTCTCGCCATCCCCGATCGACATATTGATCAGCGAAGTCGGCCCGCGCGACGGGTTGCAATCGATCGACCCGGTGATGCCGCTTGCTGCGAAATGCGCCTGGATCGATGCCGAAGTCGCCGCCGGGGTGCGCGAGATCGAAGTCGGCAGCTTTGTGCCGGCAAAACTGCTGCCGCAACTCGCCGATACCGCGGCGGTCGTCGCCCATGCCCGCACCCATCCCGGCCTGACCGTTGCCGTGCTGGTGCCCAATGCCAAAGGCGCCGACGCCGCGATTGCGGCGGGCGCGCACAAACTCACCTTGCCGCTGTCGGCGAGCGAAACGCACAGCCTGAAGAATTTGCGCCGCACCCATGCACAAGTGCTCGACGAAGTGCGCGCCGTTGCCGCGATGGTCCGCGCGTTGCCCGCCGGCACGCGCCCGCATTTCGAAGGCAGCGTGTCGACCGCCTTCGGCTGTACGCTCGAAGGGATCGTCCCCCAGGCAAAAGTCGTCGAACTCGCCGAAGCGCTGATGGCCGCCGGCTGCGACGAAGTCGGCCTGTCGGATACCACCGGCTATGCCAATCCGCGCCAGGTGCGCGATGTGGTGCGCGCGGTTCATGCCGCGATCGGCGCTTCGCATCTGACCGGCCTTCACCTTCACAACACCCGCGGGCTCGGCCTTGCCAATGTCATGGCCGGGCTCGATGTCGGCATCACGACTTTCGATTCGTCGCTGGGTGGATTGGGTGGCTGTCCGTTTGCGCCCGGCGCCAGCGGCAATATCGTTACCGAAGACCTGGTGTTCATGCTCGAGGCGATGGGGTTGAACACCGGGATCGACCTCGACCGATTGCTCGCGGTGCGCGAGATCTTGCGCACCGCGCTGCCGACCGAGCCGCTGTACGGCTTCACGCCGGACGCGGGATTGCCGCTGGGGTTCGTGGCGCGGCACTGATTACCCCCTCTCCCGCCTGCGGGAGAGGGGGCACTCCATCTTACCCCGCGTAATTCTTCGCCGCAAAATCCCAATCGAGGTGGTGGTCGACCACCGCTTCGACGTGATCGGCGCGCCGGTTCTGCCAATCGAGATAATAGGCGTGTTCCCAGACATCCACGGTGAGCAACGGCACAAACCCTTGTGTGAACGGCACATCGGCATCGGCGGTGCTCATCACCGACAGCGTGTCGCCGCGCATCACCAGCCAGGCCCAGCCGCTGCCGAAACGCGCCACTGCTGCCTTGGCAAGTGCCGCCTTGCACGCGGCAAAACTGCCGAAATCGCGATCGATGGCGGTGGCCAGCGCGCCCGATGGCGCGCGCGCCTGCGGGCTCAGGCTTTGCCAGTAAAAGCCATGGTTCCAGCTTTGCGCCGCCGCCTGGAAAATCGGCGCCTGCACCGCCTTGCCGCTGGTCGCGAAGATGATCTCCTCCAGCGTGCGTTCCGCCATGCCGGACCCGGCGACCAGTTTGTGCAGCGTATCGACATAGCCCTGGTGATGCTTGCCATGGTGAAAGCCCAGCGTCGTTGCCGAAATCACCGGCTCGAGCGCGTTGGCGGCAAAGGGCAGCGGCGGCAGGCTTTGCGGGGTGGCGCCGATGCGGGCGGCGGTGAGCGTGGCATGGGTGGGCATGGGCGACTCCGGGGCCGGTGGCCGAAAGGGCGACCGGGTTACAGGTAAACCCATGGCCGGGCGATGCGGTTCCGCGCCTGCCAGGCGGCAATACGGTCAGCCGATTGCAACGTGAGGTCGATGGCATCGAGCCCGCCGATCAGCATTGCCCGGGCTTCGGCATCGATCGTGAAGCAATGGACGTCGGCACCGACGCTGACGGTTTGCGCCGGCAAGTCGATGGTGATGGCTTCCCCCGCCAGCGCCGCGATGGTGGCGCGCGGCAGCACCAGCGGCAACACGCCGCCGCGGGTGGCATTGCCGGCAAAGATCGGGCTGAAACTCGGCGCGATGACGGCGCGGATGCCATGTTCGGCGAGCGCCCAGACGGCGTGTTCGCGGCTGGAACCGCAGCCGAAATTATCCCCCGCCAGCAGGATCGCAGCGCTGCGGTAGCGCGGCTGGTTCAGCACGAAATCGGGGTTTTCGGCGCGCCCTTGCGTATAGCGCCGCCCGGCGAACAGCCCGGTGGCGAGCCCCGTCTTGCTGGTCGATTTCATCTCGCGCGACGGGATGATGATGTCGGTGTCGATATTGTCCTCGATGAGCGGCGCAGCGATCGAGGTCAGCGTGGTGAAGGGCCTGCTCATGGCGCGGCGATCCGACCGGCGATGGCGCTGGCGGCGACGGTTTCGGGGCTGGCGATATGGGTACGGGTGCCTGGCCCCTGGCGACTTTCGAAATTGCGGTTGGTGCTCGAAATGACTCGCTCGCCGGCGCCAAAGCTTTCGCCACCGGCAAAGAAGCACATCGAACAGCCCGATTCGCGCCATTCGAAGCCGGCGTCGGTGAAGAGGCGGTCGAGGCCTTTTGCTTCGGCAGCACGCTTCACCGCCGACGATCCGGGCACGACGATGGCGCGCACGCCAGGGGCGACGCGGCGCCCGGCGATGATGGCGGCGGCGCGTTCGAGATCGGACAGCCGGCTGTTGGTGCAACTGCCGATGAAGGCGGCATCGATCGGCAGCCCGGCGAGCGGCTGCCCTTCCGCCAGCCCCATATAGGCCAGCGCCTTGTCATGCGCGGCGCGGCTGCCGGTCCCGGCAAAGGCGGGGACGCGGCCGGTGATCGCGACACTCTGCATGGGCGATGTGCCCCAGCTTATCATCGGCGCGATGGCGGCGGCGTCGATGGTGATTTCGCGGTCGAACAGCGCGTCGGGGTCACTGCGCAGGTCCTGCCAGTCGGCGAGCGCCGCGTCCCACAGCGCGCCTGTGGGCGCATAGCGGCGGCCCTCGATCCAGTTAAAGGTCACCGTGTCAGGCGCGATGAAACCCGAAAAGGCGGCAAATTCGGTCGCCATGTTGCACAGCGTCATGCGGCCTTCCATCGCCAGTGCGGTCACGGCGGACCCCGCAAATTCGATGGCATGGCCCTGCCCGCCGGCGGCGCCATGCGCGGCGATCAACGCCAGCGCCATGTCCTTGGGCGTCACCCCGGGGGCGAGCGTGCCGGTGAAGGTGACCCGCATCGTTCTGGGCCGGTTGATGCGCAGCGTGCCGGTCGCCAGCGCATGTTCGGCCTCGGTCGACCCGATCCCCCAGGCCAGCGCTCCGACCGCGCCCTGCGTGCAGGTGTGGCTGTCGGGCGCAACCAGCGTGAGCCCGGGCAGCACGATGCCGAGTTCGGGCGACACGACATGGACAATGCCCTGATCGGGGTCGCCGATATCGAACAGGGTGATGCCGGCGGCGGCACAGGCAGCGCGGGTTTCGGTGATGAAGGCAGTACCGCCGGGCATCGTCGTCACGTCGCTGCGGCCGGGCAGCGTGTCGACGATATGGTCCATCGCGGCAAAGGCCCGCGCCGGATCGGCAACTTTGCGCCCGGCAGCGGCCAGGCTGGCGAGCGCGGCGGCGCCGGTGCGTTCATGGAGGAATATGCGGTCGATGGCGATAATCGTCGCGCCGCCCGGGGTTTGCGCGATGGCGTGGCGATCCCACAATTTGTCAAACAGGCTGGGCATCAGCGGGCGAAGGTCAAGGCGGCCATTATGCGACCCTATCGCGCCGGCACGGCGGCGGCCAGCCATCCGCTGCCAACCTCCGAAGCGCGGACAAAACCAACGGTCAAAATTTGACGCTTGTTACCAATGGCGCTT